>NZ_JAABLS010000012.1:0-353931 GCF_009915195.1 Proteus sp. G2674 | reverse complement strand
GCTGAAGCCAGTCGAAGATACCAGCTGGCTGCAACTGTTTATTAAAAACACAGCACTGTGCAAACACGAAAGTGGACGTATACGGTGTGACGCCTGCCCGGTGCTGGAAGGTTAATTGATGGGGTTAGCCGTAAGGCGAAGCTCCTGATCGAAGCCCCAGTAAACGGCGGCCGTAACTATAACGGTCCTAAGGTAGCGAAATTCCTTGTCGGGTAAGTTCCGACCTGCACGAATGGCGTAATGATGGCCAGGCTGTCTCCACCCGAGACTCAGTGAAATTGAACTCGCTGTGAAGATGCAGTGTACCCGCGGCAAGACGGAAAGACCCCGTGAACCTTTACTATAGCTTGACACTGAACATTGAGCCTTGATGTGTAGGATAGGTGGGAGGCTTTGAAGTGTGGACGCCAGTCTGCATGGAGCCAACCTTGAAATACCACCCTTTAACGTTTGATGTTCTAACCTAGGCCCATAAACTGGGTCGGGGACCGTGTCTGGTGGGTAGTTTGACTGGGGCGGTCTCCTCCTAAAGAGTAACGGAGGAGCACGAAGGTTGGCTAAGCATGGTCGGACATCATGCGGTTAGTGCAAAGGCATAAGCCAGCTTGACTGCGAGAGTGACGGCTCGAGCAGGTACGAAAGTAGGTCTTAGTGATCCGGTGGTTCTGAATGGAAGGGCCATCGCTCAACGGATAAAAGGTACTCCGGGGATAACAGGCTGATACCGCCCAAGAGTTCATATCGACGGCGGTGTTTGGCACCTCGATGTCGGCTCATCACATCCTGGGGCTGAAGTAGGTCCCAAGGGTATGGCTGTTCGCCATTTAAAGTGGTACGCGAGCTGGGTTTAGAACGTCGTGAGACAGTTCGGTCCCTATCTGCCGTGGGCGTTGGAAGATTGAGAGGGGTTGCTCCTAGTACGAGAGGACCGGAGTGAACGCACCACTGGTGTTCGGGTTGTCATGCCAATGGCATTGCCCGGTAGCTAAGTGCGGAAGAGATAACCGCTGAAAGCATCTAAGCGGGAAACTTGCCTCGAGATGAGTCTTCCCTGTCGCTTTAAGCGACCTAAAGGAACGTTTAAGACTAAGACGTTGATAGGCTGGGTGTGTAAGCGTAGCGATACGTTGAGCTAACCAGTACTAATGAACCGTGAGGCTTAACCTGACAACACCGAAAGTGTTTTGTCAGAGAGACGAAACGATAAAGTCAGCTTGTTCAAGATTAAATTACTGGCGACTCACCGAAAGGAGGGAGCGAGTAATAGACAAGAATTTGCTTGGCGGCCATAGCGCGGTGGTCCCACCTGATCCCATGCCGAACTCAGAAGTGAAACGCCGTAGCGCCGATGGTAGTGTGGGGTATCCCCATGTGAGAGTAGGGAACTGCCAAGCATTAAATAAGACGAGAAAGCCAACCCACTGGGTTGGCTTTTTTGCGTTTAGAAGATCGTATTTTACCTTGAGTCATGCTAACACTTTTTTATAGTTAAGTATCAATTTCAATAAGAGAGCAACTAAGTAATATTTTTACTCCATCGAGTAAACTGCTCTATACCAAGAGCCATTAATATATGGCAGAACCATGCACTATAGTTTTCAGGATGTTTTTCTACATCATGATAAAGCTCGTTTAATGAAATCCAACGATGATCCATAACTTCATCGGGATGACACTGTGGTGTTTTATCACTAAAGCCTAAAAAAAGATGATCAAACTCATGCTCAATAAGATCATCCGTGACTTTCTCATTATATAAAATCGTACCAATAGGTTGCATATCACACTGCATACCTAATTCTTCATTTAAACGCCGATGTATTGCTTGTGATAGAGGTTCATTGGGTAAAGGATGGCTACAACAAGTATTCGCCCATAGGCCACCAGAGTGATATTTAGTCAGTGCTCGTTGCTGGATCAACATTTGTTGCTTAGAATTGAAAATAAATAATGAAAAGGCTCTATGTAAGGCACCAGTAATATGTGCCTCCAGCTTGGGCATGGTTCCTAGCTCATTGTCATTTTTATCAACGAGGATCACGGCGTCTTTCACAAAAATCACCTTGGTAAAAATAAAAGAGAGTTATAACGCGAATATACCATGCATGTATATCAAATAATGGTTAATTGTGTTGTTCCTTTAATGGTATTAGTGGGTAACGCTACTGATAACATCATAATATAGTTGTTTAGTTTTCTAGGTTTAATTGAAGTTTTAAGGGAAATTATCTTCTTTACGATAAGCTATCTTGCCATTCTATAAAATTTATTATTTTATTAACATGTTGTTTTCTTTAAACTAAATAGAATATATTGATAATATCTATTACAGAGTTTACTAGATTCGAATTCTGATGAGGGGTAAGATAAATGTTAATTCTGCTACTTACTGTAGCAAAATCTAAATAAAGGAATTTAGTTATGTCTTCTATATTACCTCGCTCTGTAACATCCCCTAAAAAATTCTTTATTGGTAGTCAATTACTTGCTTCTGTTGGTAATTATATGAAAGATTTCGGAGATAATGCTTTTATTATCAGCGATGAATTTTTCCTAGAAAAAGTAAATAAAGAAGCTTTGTCATCAATTAAAGAAAATGGGCTATCTGGTTTCGTTGAAAAATTTAATTACGAATGTACAGAAGCTGAAGTGGATCGCTTGGGTAAGATTGTTGTTGAAAATAAAGCGAATGTTATTATCGGTATCGGTGGTGGTAAAACATTAGACGTATCTAAAGCGGTTGCTTATTATCATCACCTCCCTGTTATTTTATTCCCAACGATTGCTTCTACAGATGCACCTTGTACGGCACTTTCTGTTCTTTATAAAGAAAATGGTGAATTTGATAAATACTTATTCTTACCTCAAAACCCTGATATGGTGATTGCGGATACCGCGATTATTGCTTCTGCACCACAACGCTTCTTCTCTGCAGGTGTCGGTGATGCTTTAGCCACTTATTTTGAAGCACGTGCTTGCTATCAAGCTGATGGACTTAATTTAGTTAATCAACGTCCATCACGTACAGGTTTAGGTCTAGCACAATTGTGTTTTGAAATATTGAGTGAAAATATTGATAAAGCAATGGATGCTGTGCGCCATAAAATTACCACACAAGCTTTAGAGCAAACTATTGAAGCGACTATTTATTTAAGTGGTGTGGGGGCTGAAGCAGGTGGTTTAGCAGCCGCTCATGCGGTCAATAATGGTATGTCTGCAGTTGCTTCCTTACATCATGTGCAACATGGTGAAAAAGTGGTATTTGGATTATTAACACAATTAGTGTTAGAAAATGCGCCACAAGAAGAAATTGATGAAGTTATTCGTATTATCAAAGCGGCTGAATTGCCATTAACGCTTGAAGATATGGGAATGAAAGAGTTTATTGAAAGTGAATGGCGTAATGTAGCGAAAATTGCTTGTGCAGAAGGTGATACCATGGGCAATATGCCGATGAAAGTGACCGAAGAAGATGTCTACAACGCAATGATTGCAGCGAATGCATTAGCGCATCGCTATAAATAATCTCAAGTATTTTTTTAAATATCAAACCCCAAATAAATTGAATTTGGGGTTTTATTTTAATCTAAAGTTGGGTTCATCTGTGCCAAATCAAATGGTGTAATTTGATAAACATAATAATTTAGCCAATTTGCAAAGAGTAAATGACCATGACTACGCCAAGATACAAGAGGTTTTTTATTAGGATTATTATCGGGAAAATAATTTTCAGGTAGTTGTGGTGCTAATCCAGCTTTAACATCACGATGATATTCGTCAGCTAATGTATTGGGATCGTATTCTGGGTGACCTGTGGCAAAGACAACACGTTTATCTTTAGATGCGAATAGGTAAGCCCCTGCTTGCTCTGATGTTGCTAATATTTCTAAATCTGTATTTTGTTGAATAAACTCAACAGGAAAACCAGCATAACGTGAATGAGGAGCAAAGAATGTTTCATCAAACCCACGAGTCAGTAACGCGAAAGGATCACATGTTGTATGACGATATACCCCAGAAATTTTTTGTTTTAAGGTATATTTAGGTAAGTCATATAAAATATTTAGGCCTGCTTGAGCGGCCCAGCAAATAAAAAGTGTTGAAGTAACATGCTCTTTTGCCCATGTAATGATTTCTTTTATTTCTTCCCAATA
The DNA here is from genome assembly GCF_009915195.1 of Proteus sp. G2674. Classification (NCBI taxonomy): domain Bacteria; kingdom Pseudomonadati; phylum Pseudomonadota; class Gammaproteobacteria; order Enterobacterales; family Morganellaceae; genus Proteus; species Proteus sp. G2674. The sequence continues at coordinate 349,777 of NZ_JAABLS010000012.1, read as the reverse complement.
AGCCACATCTTCAAATTCAACTAAACCTAATGGTGCTCCCGTTACAATCAAGCCATCAAAATTCTGTTTTTTAATTTGGGCAAAATCACAATAAAAAGTATCAAGATGCTCAACAGGTGTATTTTTGGGAACACGAGAATCAATACGCAATAATTGGATATCAATTTGTAATGGACTATTAGAGAGCAACCGTAGAAATTGATTTTCTGTTTCTATTTTTTTGGGCATCAGATTGAGTAACAGTACTTTTAAAGGACGAATATCTTGAATACTCGCTCTACTTGATGTCATGACAAAGACATTCTCATTGCGTAAACAACTCACTGCGGGTAGTTCGTCTGGTACTCTGATCGGCATCTCAATAACCTCTAAAAAACATCTAGACATCTAGAAGCCTGAATTTAGCCAATTCAGATCTAAAAGTCGAGGTGTAGATGCTGTATATGAAGAATATTCATATAAGTAAATGTTATAAGCCGATCTTTATGTGATCTTCGCACGATCTTAGTTTGTTTAATCATTCAACAAACCAAGATCACTCGAGTTATTTTTGAAATAGCCATTTTTATTCAGCCAAAAAACATTGGTGTAATCACATTGTTAAAAAATGTTTAAATAAAAATGGAATTCATTTTTGATTTTTGTAAAAACTGCATTAATCTTAATCAGGTGTGTAAAAGATTTTAGGGGAATGCAGAATGTCACAATCATTAACTACAGAAGCATTAAGCTTCACAAAACCTTTTGGAATAGCTGAAAAAGAGATATTAAATCATGATGTTGAGTCATTTTTGACTGATTTGGTCAGTCAGTTTTCAGAACGTCGTGACACCTTATTAGCAGAAAGAGAAATTTGGAAACAAAAAGTGGATAATGGAATGCTTCCTGATTTTATTTCAGAATCAGATTCCATTATAAACTCAGAATGGAAAGTGAATCCAATTCCTAAAGACTTGCAAGATCGTCGGGTCGAAATTACAGGCCCCGTAGATCGTAAAATGGTGATCAATGCATTAAATGCTAATGTAAAAGTATTTATGGCAGATTTTGAGGATTCACTTGCCCCGACATGGGATAAGGTTATTGATGGCCAAATTAATTTACGTGATGCTGTCAAAGGAACAATTTCCTACACCAATGAACAAGGTAAGTGCTATCAACTAAAAGCATCGCCTGCGGTGTTAATTGCTCGAGTCAGGGGATTACACTTGCCTGAGAAGCATGTGCTATGGCAGGGAAAACCTATTCCTGGGTGCTTGTTTGATTTTGCCTTATATTTTTACCATAACTATAAAGCATTACAGGCAAAGGGCAGCGGGCCTTATTTTTACATTCCTAAATTACAAACTTGGCAAGAGGCAAAATGGTGGAGTGATGTTTTTCATTTCACTGAAAAACGCTTCGGTTTAGCCAGCGGAACTATTAAAGCCACAGTATTAATTGAAACTTTACCTGCGGTATTTCAAATGGAAGAGATCTTATTCCATATGAAAGAGCATATTGTGGGCCTTAATTGTGGACGTTGGGATTATACCTTTAGCTATATCAAAACGTTGAAGAATTACCCTGATCGTGTGTTACCGGATAGACAGGGTATTACTATGACTCAACCTTTCTTAAGTGCTTATTCCCGACTACTTATTCAAACTTGTCATAAACGTGGTGCATTTGCGATGGGAGGAATGTCTGCTTTTATCCCCAGTCGCTCTGCGGAGCAAAATGGTGTCATTTTACAAAAGGTATTTGAGGATAAAGAGCTTGAAGCAACTAATGGCCATGATGGTACTTGGATAGCTCACCCTGGATTAGCCGAAACGGTGTTATCTGCGTTTGATGCGGTATTAGGAGAGCGAGCAAACCAACTTGATGTACAACGTAATGAAAAGATCACCGCAGAAATGTTATTGGCCCCTTGTGAAGGTGAAAGAACAGCAACAGGAATGAGAGCGAATATCCGCGTTGCTGTGCAATATATTGAAGCGTGGATCTCAGGTAATGGTTGTGTGCCTATTTATGGGCTAATGGAAGATGCCGCCACGGCGGAGATATCTCGAACCTCTATTTGGCAATGGATCCGTCATCAAAAACCATTATCAGATGGACAGATTGTAACAAAAGCGCTTTTTCGCAACATGTTGAAAGAAGAGCTGGAAGTTATTCGCCAAGAAGTGGGTGATACCCGCTTTGAGCAAGGTCGTTTTAAAGAAGCAGCGACCTTAATGGATGACATTACTACCCAAGATGAATTAGTCGATTTTCTGACTTTACCGGGTTATCAACTTTTAAATTAAAAAAGATACGTCATAACGTATTTATAAACTGCAAATATAAAACATCATCACTACCAGATTTATAGGAGTTATTTTATGTCTATGAGTAGATCAGAGCAGATTGCCCAATTAGAAAAAGAGTGGGAACAACCTCGCTGGAAAGGGATCAAACGTCCTTATAGCGCAGAAGATGTCATTAAATTACGAGGTTCCGTTAACCCTGAACATACCTTAGCAAGACGTGGTGCGCAACGGCTTTGGTCATCATTAAATGGTAAGTCGAAGAAGGGATATGTCAATGCATTAGGTGCTTTAACAGGAGGGCAAGCATTACAGCAAGCTAAAGCGGGATTAGAAGCCATTTATCTATCTGGTTGGCAAGTGGCGGCTGATGCGAATACTGCTGCCAGTATGTACCCTGATCAATCTTTATACCCGGTGGACTCTGTACCCAATGTTGTTCAGCGTATTAATAATACGTTTAGACGAGCTGATCAAATTCAGTGGTCAAATGGTATCGGCCCTCAGCATAAAGATTATATTGATTTTTTCCTTCCTATTGTTGCTGATGCAGAAGCGGGTTTTGGTGGTGTACTTAACGCATTTGAATTAATGAAAGCAATGATTGAGGCGGGTGCAGCAGGCGTTCACTTTGAAGATCAGTTAGCCGCAGTGAAAAAATGCGGTCATATGGGCGGAAAAGTCTTAGTACCTACGCAAGAGGCTGTGCAAAAGCTGGTGGCAGCACGTTTAGCGGCAGATGTTTCGGATGTTCCTACCTTATTAGTTGCCAGAACTGATGCGGATGCGGCCGATCTCTTAACTTCAGATTGCGATCCTTACGATAGTTCATTTTTAACTGGTGAGCGTACCGCTGAAGGTTTTTTCTGTACTCATGCCGGAATTGATCAAGCCATTAGTCGAGGGCTTGCTTATGCTCCTTATGCCGATTTGGTCTGGTGTGAGACTTCCACGCCGGATCTGAAAATGGCGGCTAAATTTGCCGAAGCGATCCATGATAAATATCCCGGTAAAATGTTAGCGTATAACTGCTCTCCATCTTTTAACTGGAAAAAGAATCTTGACGATAGCACGATCGCCCATTTCCAAGATGAGCTTTCTGCGATGGGGTATAAATTCCAGTTTATCACTTTAGCGGGTATTCATAGTATGTGGTTCAATATGTTCGATTTAGCGCATGATTACGCTAAAGGTGAAGGTATGAAACACTATGTTGAAAAGGTACAAGAAAAAGAATTTGCTGCACTATCGAAAGGCTACACCTTCTCATCTCATCAACAAGAAGTGGGCACCGGCTATTTTGATAAAGTGACGACGATTATTCAAGGTGGTATGTCATCTGTTACGGCATTAACTGGCTCTACTGAAGAGCAACAATTCTAGTCCTTACTGTGATGCACTTTTGTGGTGATAATTCAGGAGCAGGATGCTCCTCTTTTTCATGAGGTCAGTTGATGACAGCTGAAGACTTAGTCGCTCAAACGATCTTACAAGGCTTTGATGCACAATATGGGCGTTTTCTTGAGATAACGTCAGGTGCTCAATATCGTTTTGAGCAAGCAGATTGGCATGGTATTCAATTGGCGATGAAAGAGCGCATCCGCTTATACGATAATCATGTTGGATTAGTTGTGGAACAACTTAGATGTATCCGACATGATATTGATAAAGAAAGTGTTTTCTTACAAAAAGTCAAAGAGCGATACACACAATTATTACCTAACTATCCCCGTTTTGAAATTGCTGAAAGTTTTTTTAATTCAGTCTATTGTCGTCTATTTCATCATCGAGAGCTTAATAAAAAAAACTTATTCGTTTTTTCATCACAACCTGCGTATCGTTTTGCGCAAGCCCCTCGCCCTTTATCAAGAACGTTTGTTATACAAAGTGATTTACCCGCATTATTGCAAGATATTTTATCGCGCCTACCTTTGCGTTTACCGTGGCAAAATAAATCGCGAGATATTCAATTTATTTGCCAAACGCTCTATGCGCAATTTAGCCATGAGGAATTACAAAATGCGGTATTTCACATTGCTAATGAGCTATTTTACCGTAATAAAGCGGCATGGATGATTGGTAAGATAGCGATAAATAATCAATTTATTCCCCTGTTATTACCTATTCATAATATTGAACAGCACTTAGTTATTGATACCTGTTTAACGACAATAGATGAAGCCAGTATTGTATTTGGCTTTGCTCGTTCTTATTTTATGGTCTATGCGCCATTTCCCGCGGCATTAGTAACATGGTTACGGGATATTCTCCCTGAAAAGTCTATTGCAGAGCTCTATATGTCGATTGGTTGTCAGAAACATGGCAAAACTGAATATTACCGTGAATACCTTGCTTTTATGAATTTTTCATCGGAACAATTTATTGAAGCTCCGGGGGTAAAAGGAATGGTGATGCTCGTTTTCACACTGCCTACTTACGATAGAGTGTTTAAAGTGATCAAAGATAGGTTTGCGCCACAAAAAACAATGACTGCAGAGCGTGTCAAAGAGTGCTATCGCTTGGTGAAAGAGCATGATCGTGTTGGGAGAATGGCGGATACGCAAGAGTTTGAGAACTTTGTTATTGATAAAAAGCGGATCAGTAACGACTTAATGGCGATCTTAGAACAGGAGATCCCCAATAAATTAGAAGATCTAGGTGATAAGTTACTGATCAGCCATCTGTATATGGAACGCCGTATGACACCACTTAATATCTATATGGAGCAGTGTGACGATAAACAGTTAAAAGCCGTGGTTGAAGATTATGGCCAAGCACTTAAAGAGTTGATTGCCGCAAATATTTTTCCTGGTGATATGTTATTTAAGAATTTTGGCGTGACACGTCATCATCGAGTTATTTTTTATGATTATGATGAAATAAGTTATATGACAGATATGAATTTCCGTGCTATTCCTCCCGCTCGCTATCCTGAAGATGAACTTGCCAGTGAGCCTTGGTATAGCGTTGCTGAAAATGATGTTTTTCCTGAAGAGTTTCGTTACTTTTTATGTTGTGATAAGCAAGTATGTCATTATTTTGAAGCTCAACATCGTGATCTTCTTTCACCTGAATACTGGCAACAACAGCAGCAAAGAATTAAACAAGGGTATATTGAAGATGTTTACGCCTATCCACAAAGTAAACGTTTTATTGATAATGATATCAGTTAATAAAACAGAGTAATAAAGATAGATAATCGAATGATATATCTATCTTTATTGGGTAATAATTAAAGCATTAAATTAATGTTGAGCGCCAGCAACAGCTTCTTTTGCTAGCTCAGTAATACGTTGATAATCCCCTGCTTTCACGGCATCACTTGGAACTAACCAAGAGCCACCGATACAAAGTACACTTTCCAGTGCAAGGTAGTTACGGTAGTTTTCAGGCGAAATACCGCCGGTTGGGCAGAAACGTACTTGTGAGAATGGTCCTGCAATTGCTTTTAATGCTTTAACGCCACCATTAGCTTCTGCTGGGAAAAACTTAAATTCATTTAAACCGTAACTCATACCGAGCATTAATTCAGAAACAGTCGAGATACCAGGGATAAGAGGAATAGAGCCTGCTACCGCAGCTTTTAATAGCGCATCGGTTAAGCCTGGGCTAATGGCAAATTGTGCACCCGCTTCTGTGACTTGGGCTAATTGTTGAGGGTTGATCACTGTCCCTGCACCAACAATGGCTTCTGGTACTTCTTTAGCAATGCGACGAATAGCTTCAATAGCGCAGTCTGTACGTAGTGTCACTTCTAAAACTTTTACGCCACCGGCGACTAACGCTTTTGCGACAGGTACAGCTTCTTCAATATGATTAATAACAATAACAGGAACAACGGGCCCTGATTTTAGTACAGACTCTGCACTTGTATTCCAATGATTCATCTTTATCTTTCCTAATCAGAAATAATGAAGAGCAAATAAATAGGCTTGCTCCTCATTAGGCAATGAAAACTTTATGTATTAAAAATCAATACAGCAAGCACCTTGTTCAGCACCTGATAAATGGCGACGTAAATTAACGAACAACTCACGACCGCAACCGCTATTGTTTGCGCTGAGATCAGGTATTTCGGTTTGGCGAGCTTCTAAGGTTTGTTCATCAACTAAGAGTGTTAATTCACCTGTTTTGCCATTAACACGAATAATGTCACCATCTTGTACTTTTGCTAATAGTCCACCGTTTACCGCCTCTGGTGTTACATGAATAGCGGCAGGAACTTTACCTGATGCACCAGAAAGACGGCCATCTGTGACTAATGCCACTTTATAGCCTTTATCCATCAATACCCCTAAAGGAGGCATAAGTTTATGTAATTCTGGCATCCCATTGGCTTGGGGACCTTGATAACGCACAACGACTACACAATCTTTATTCAATTCACCGGCGCTAAATTTAGCGGCAATATCATGTTGGCTATTAAACACAACAGCAGGTGCTTCAATAATTTTATTTTCATCAGGCACCGCCGACGTTTTCATCACTGCTCGACCTAAATTACCTTCCATCACCTGTGTTCCGCCGTGTGAAGAGAATGGCTTATTGATATCGGCAATCACATCTTTATCTAAAGATTGTATTGCCCCTTCACGCCAATCAAGTTTACCTTCATTTAGCCAAGGCTCTAAGGTATAGCGTTCAATACCAAATCCTGCCACCGTATTGACATCGCGATGAATTAAGCCTTTTTTCAGTAATTCACGAATAATAAGAGCAAGGCCACCTGCCGCTTGGAATTGGTTAATATCTGCCGGACCATTAGGATAAATACGAGCAATTAATGGCACAACTTGTGATAATTGAGAAAAATCATCCCAATTAATCGTAATGCCCGCCGCCCGTGCCATTGCCACTAAATGCATGGTGAGATTTGTTGAGCCACCTGTGGCTAACAGCACAATAATACCGTTAACAATCACCTTTTCGTCAACTAATTGACCAATAGGTAAATAATTCCCCGAGTTTTCTGTTAAGCGTACAATTTGTTTTGCTGCCGCTTCTGTTAATGCTTCACGTAATGGAGTATCTGGGTGAACAAAAGAGGAGCCAGGTAAATGTAAGCCCATTGCTTCCATCACCATTTGATTTGAGTTTGCTGTACCATAAAAAGTACAAGTTCCCATACTATGGTAAGAGGCTGCTTCTGCTTCTAATAAAGCATTACGATCGACCTTGCCTTCTGCATACAGTTGGCGAATACGCACCTTTTCTTTATTGGGTAAACCACTGGTCATTGGACCTGCAGGGACAAAAATTGCAGGCAGATGACCGAATGACAGTGCTGCCATAGTAAGCCCTGGAACGATTTTATCGCAGATCCCTAAATAAAGGGCGCCATCAAACATATTATGAGATAACCCTACAGCTGCAGACATGGCAATAACATCGCGACTTAGCAGTGATAGCTCCATTCCATCTTGCCCTTGTGTCACACCATCACACATCGCAGGCACACCACCAGCGACTTGACCTACAGCACCAACAGTATGCAATGCCGCTTTAATTTTTTGTGGATAATCTTCATAAGGTTTATGAGCGGATAACATATCGTTATACGCAGTAATGATGGCGATATCATTATGAACCATATTCTTAAGTAAATTTTTATCTTCACTTTGACAGGCGGCAAAACCATGAGCCAAATTACCGCAAGCTAACTGGGCACGGTGTACGGTTTGGCTTTTAGCAGCTTCAATTTTTTTCAGATAAGCGCGACGAGTTATTTGTGAGCGAGCAACAATACGTTCAGTCACTTGTTGTACGGTTTCGTTTAATGCGGCGAAGTTGTTCTGAAACTGGTCATGATTTTTCGGGTTCATAATAGTGCTTCCTTTATTCACACAGGGTGACGGCATTACTTATTGCTATAAGAAAAAATATAAGCGCTTAGCAATAGCTTGTTACCGGTAACATTGTTACGGGTAACAAGCTCAGTTGCAATACTCTTAAATCAAGCTTAAACAACATCTGTGATCGATATCAATTTTTTAAGATGATAAGTAACAGTTTTTTAATATTTAACGGCTAAAAATGAAAAAAAACGATTTTTGCATAAGCTGAATCGTTTTATTTAAGGAGAAGCCTTCCTAATTTGTACATAAATAAATAGAAAGGCCTAGCTGGGTTAACTTTTTACACCACCATATTCACGGCTGATCTGCTTAGCCGCTTTTATCACCAGTGCACCTAATTCCGTAATGCGTGAATCTGTCATTCTAGATACGGGGCCAGAGAGTGAAATAGCGGCAAAAGGCTGGTGGTGTTCATCATAGATACAAGCGCCAATACAACGCAAACCTAATGCATGCTCTTCATCATCAAAAGAGAAACCTTGTTTACGAGCTTGTTCTAAATTCTCTTTTAATGCGGAAGGTAAGGTTTTGGTATAAGGGGTATAGGCCATCAGACCTTTTTTCTGTAAAAGGGGGAGTAACTTATTTTCCGGTAAAGTGGATAGAAATGCTTTACCTGCACCAGATGCATGCATTGGCAACTTGCCGCCAATTGGGGCAGACATTCTCATTAATGCATTACATTGTACTTGGTCGACAATCACCGCATCAAATTCAACTTGATCAAGAATAGCCAAATTAACGGTTTCACCAGAATCTTCCATTAATTGACGCAATATAGGGTGCACCATAACCAGTAGGTTACGGGTTTGCAGAAAGCTACTACCGACAATAAAGGCATGAGTGCCCACTACCCATAAACCTAAATCACCTACTTGGCGTACAAAACCATGTTGTTGCAAAGTAGTAAGTAAGCGGTGAGTAGTGGAATTGGGTAGTCCTGCTTGAAAAGCTAAATCAGTTAAAGCAATACCGCCTGGAGATTCGGAAATATATTCCAATAATGTTAAGCCACGGCTTAATGACTGAACGGGGCCACCTTGTGCAGTACTTTGAGTTACGGGTGTTTTTGGCTTACGAGCTTTTTTATTGGTAGGGGAGACGGTCATACTTACACTCCAGAAATACTGTCCATATTATCCTCTATTATGACCTATATAACGTAATAAAACTCCTCTGATCTGTATATTTTTCAAAACAAAGCATATGAAAACAAATATTGATGTTATCGGGTTATGGTTAGGTGAAAATCTCTCATATTCCTCTTAGGAATCTTTGCAAAGAGATATGATAGGATAAAAAAACAACGAACTTGCTATATAACGAAAATAACAACAACACAATATTCTTTGGTAGAGGAAGCAATGTGACCATGATAACTCAGCAGCTTACGCAAGCATTAGCCAAACGGATCTTAGTCCTTGATGGCGCAATGGGAACCATGATCCAGCAATATCAGCTGGCAGAAGAAGATTACCGAGGTGAACGTTTTGCCCATTGGCAATGTGATGTTAAAGGGAATAATGACCTTTTAGTCTTGACGCAGCCGCAGATCATTACTGAAATTCATAATGCTTATTTTGAAGCCGGTGCAGATATCGTCGAAACAAACACCTTTAATGCAACCTCTATTGCCATGGCTGATTATCAGATGGAAGGGTTATGTGCAGAATTGAATGAAGAGGCAGCTAAACTTGCCAGAGCCTGTGCTGATAAATGGAGTGCATTAACGCCAGATAAACCACGTTATGTTGCAGGGGTATTAGGGCCAACCAATAGAACAGCATCCATTTCTCCGGATGTTAACGATCCCGCGTTTCGTAATATCTCATTTGATACATTGGTGATGGCTTATCGAGAGGCGATCTGCGGACTCATTAAAGGAGGGGTGGATTTAATTATGGTGGAAACCATTTTTGACACCCTAAATGCTAAAGCGGCTATTTTTGCGATTAAATGTGAGTTTGATAATCTTAATATTGAATTACCGGTGATGATCTCAGGGACTATCACTGACGCGTCAGGTAGAACATTAACAGGGCAAACCACAGAAGCCTTTTATCACTCACTACATCATGCCGACGCGTTATCATTTGGTTTAAATTGTGCGCTAGGTCCAAAAGAATTACGCCAATATATTCAAACTCTCTCCCAAATATCAGAAACTTATGTCAGTGCTCACCCTAATGCTGGCTTACCTAATGCCTTTGGCGGATATGATTTAGATGCCAGCGAGATGGCGGAACAAATCAAGGAGTGGGCGCAAGCTGGGTTTCTTAATATTGTCGGTGGTTGTTGTGGCACAACCCCTGCCCATATTCAGGCTATTGCTCAAGCGGTTGATGGCATAGCACCTAGAACATTACCTGTCATTAAAAAAGCCTGTCGACTCTCAGGTCTTGAGCCTTTGGTCATTGATGATAATTCGCTGTTCGTCAATGTGGGGGAACGAACGAATGTGACGGGTTCGGCTAAATTTAAACGTTTAATAAAAGAAGGCAATTACCAAGAAGCCCTTGATGTTGCTCGTCAGCAAGTTGAAAACGGTGCTCAAATCATCGATATCAATATGGATGAAGGCATGTTAGATGCGATAGAAGCAATGACACGTTTTCTTAATCTTATTGCGGGTGAGCCCGATATTGCCAAAGTCCCAATTATGATTGACTCGTCAAAATGGCAAGTCATTGAGGAAGGATTGAAATGTATTCAGGGTAAAGGAATAGTCAATTCGATTTCGATGAAAGAAGGGGAAGCCCTTTTTATTGAGCATGCAAAATTAGTTCGTAAGTATGGTGCTGCAGTTGTTGTGATGGCATTTGATGAAATAGGGCAAGCAGATACTCGAGAGCGAAAAATAGAAATTTGTCGGCGTGCGTATCATCTATTAACTGAAAAAGCCGGATTTCCACCAGAAGATATTATTTTTGATCCCAATATTTTTGCTGTAGCAACGGGTATTGCTGAACATAATAATTATGCGGTTGATTTTATAGAAGTTTGTGCGGATATTAAATCTCAACTGCCTTATGCTTTAATTTCTGGCGGTGTTTCTAATGTGTCATTCTCTTTTCGGGGCAATGATCCCGTTCGGGAAGCGATCCACTCCGTTTTTCTCTATTACGCTGTAAAAAATGGTATGGATATGGGGATTGTCAATGCTGGGCAACTCGCTATTTATGACTCATTACCGGATGAACTACGTAATGCGGTAGAGGATGTTATTTTAAATCGCCATGCAGAGAGTACTGATAATTTACTGGCACTCGCAGAGCGTTATCGTGGTACTAAAAGTGAGGAACAGCACTCTACGCTTGCGCAATGGCGGCAATGGGAGGTCGAAAAGCGCCTAGAGTACGCGTTAGTGAAAGGGATCACCGAATTTATCATTGAAGATACCGAAGCGTGCCGCCAACAAGCTTCGAGTCCTATCGAAGTGATAGAAGGGCCATTAATGAATGGCATGAACACAGTGGGCGATCTGTTTGGTGAAGGTAAAATGTTTTTACCACAAGTAGTAAAATCGGCACGGGTGATGAAACAGGCCGTAGCTTACCTTGAACCTTATATTCAAGCGACAAAAAAAGCAGGCAGCTCGGCAGGAAAAGTGTTACTGGCGACAGTAAAGGGAGATGTCCACGACATTGGCAAAAATATTGTCGGAGTGGTGTTGCAATGTAATAACTATGAAATTATCGATCTGGGGGTCATGGTACCTTGCGATAAAATCTTGCAAACAGCCATTGACGAAAATGTTGATATTATTGGATTGTCTGGATTGATCACCCCATCACTGGATGAGATGGTGAATGTTGCTAAAGAGATGGAAAGACGCGGTTTTTCTCTTCCTTTAATGATTGGTGGTGCGACAACATCGAAAGCGCACACGGCAGTAAAAATTGAACCTAATTACAGCCACCCAACAGTTTATGTGCAGAATGCGTCAAGGACGGTCGGGGTGGTCGCTGCATTATTATCGGCCACACAAAAGGCTGATTTTGTCGCTAAAACACGCCGTGAATATGAAGTGGTACGTCAGCAGTATGCGAGAAAAAAACCGCGTACGCCTCCCGTTTCCTTAGCGACAGCTCGTGCCAATGCATTACAGCTTGACTGGCAACACTATACGCCACCTAAGCCGAACCAATTAGGGGTACAACAAGTTACAGCCAATATTGAAACTTTACGTGAGTATATCGACTGGACGCCTTTCTTTATGACTTGGTCATTGGCGGGGAAATATCCACGTATATTAGAAGATGAGGTTGTCGGAGAAGAGGCGAGACGCGTTTTTGCAGATGCGAATGCCATGTTGGATAAACTCAGTCGTGAAAAATTACTGACGCCGAAAGGTATCGTTGGTTTATTCCCTGCTAATCGCTTTGGTGATGACATTATTATTTACCAAGATGAAACGCGACAGCATGAGCTATTACGTTGTTGTCATTTACGCCAACAAACAGAAAAAAAAGAGTACCCTAACTATTGCTTGGCAGACTTTATTGCTCCTGTGGATAGTGGTCTTGCTGACTATTTTGGTGCTTTTGCAGTTACCGGCGGTCTAGAAGAAGATGCACTCGCTAATGAGTATGATAATGCTCATGATGATTACAATAAAATTATGGTAAAAGCGCTATCCGATCGTCTTGCAGAAGCTTTTGCCGAATATTTGCATCAACAAGTGAGAACCAAGATTTGGGGTTACAGTCCTGACGAAGCGCTCTCTAATGACGAGTTGATTAGAGAAAAATATCAAGGAACACGACCTGCACCGGGATATCCGGCTTGTCCTGAGCACACAGAAAAAGCAAAAATTTGGCAACTGTTAAATGTAGAAAATCGCATTGGTATGAAGCTTACTGATGCTTATGCGATGTGGCCGGGGGCTTCGGTATCGGGTTGGTATTTTAGTCATCCTGAAAGTAAATATTTTGCCGTCGCTCAAATTCAAAAAGATCAGGTGGAAGATTACGCCAAACGTCGTGGTATGAGTATGAGTGACGTTGAGCGTTGGTTAGCCCCTAATTTAGGTTATGAGCCTTAATTAAACGGTATCTGAAGATTGTAATAATGTAATAAATAACAAGGTGATAATCATATCCCCTTGTTATTTTCTCTCGCAGTTCCCATTAAAGATGTATAAGCTGTAAGCCTGTATCAGAAAAAAGGACATGATGATGAGTTATACTTTGTATCTTCAGCAAACCCCAACAGTTGGCACTAAAGTTCCTTTTCCTTCTTTAGCCAAAGGAAATTACCCATTAAATGAAGTTATCATTAATGCGTTTTTAAATCTGATGCAATTAACAGGGAATTTGGATACAGATACATTATTAGATGAAAAAATGTTTGATAATATTTGGCTTAAGGCTGAAATGACACCGGCGCGCATGGAAGAAATTGGTGACTATATTTATCATCATATTCCTACACATCCAGCCCCCCTAGAAGAAGAAATCACACTATTTAAGCAAGCTATGCAAGAAGAAGAGGCATTGTTAGCTAAAGAGAGTGAAAAAGAAGGGTGTATTCCAATTTATAAGTTTGCTACAAATGATGGTTGGATTGTGACACCGAAAGAGTGTGAGATTATTGCTTCAGCACTTACAGCTAAGCTTCTTGAAGATAACCATGTATTTGTGGAACAAGTGGCTAAAATGTCTCATATTGCCTATCGCTCGTTAGAAATCGCGTTGATTGATTTTGGTAAATTTAATCAATTTGCTAAAAAATATGGTGGTTATCGAGTTTATTAAAAAATAAAAAGCGGATCTTTCTATCGAAAGGCATCCGCTTACGTTAATACTGTAATAGGGTTGGATATTGTTAGAAAGGTATATTTATTTTTTTAAAAATTCTTTATATGTGTTTATTTTTTCTTTGTTCTCTGAACTGATAAACAAACTCTTTTTATGGATGTTTATCATATTGTTGATACAATCAATATTGATTTTTTCTTTTTTTATTAATTCTCTTTCGATTCTGTTGGGGAGAACTTCAGTATAGAACAAAAAATTGAGAGTTTCTTGATTAGGATATGAAAGAAAATCTGATTTATTATATTCATTTTTTAATTTTGAGTCTATTCCTATAATTATTTTTTGATGGATATTAATTCTATTATTGATATTTGCTATTGAGGCTGTGATGCTATTTTGTGGTTTATAAAAAGTATGAGTATTAACACATGAATTTTGAAAAGGTTGTGATAGATTATATAGTGATTTTATTTCATTTCGTAGTTCTTTTAATTTTTTACTCTTATTTATAACGTTCACATGCATATATTGGACAGTTTTACAAATATCATAGCTTAATTTTATAGACATAACTCCCTCTTAAAGATGATAAAATAAATTAAAAATACTCTATATCATTTTTAAATATAATAATTTTAAATATAAATCATTGTAGCTGTAAAAATAAATAAAAATAGGCTCCTTATTGCAAGAAGCCTATGTTAAATTTTAAAGTCATTGAAATATTGTTATTCTATTTACATATCTTAATCTTATGTTGTTTATATTTATTCTATAAATATTTACTAAGTAATAAGTTAAAATAAGGTGTCGTGTAGTCTTCTGACAATATTATCTGCATCTTTGCCATCCACTAATAAACATAAGTTATGGGTACTCGCACCATGACTTATCATTCTAATATTATAATCCTCTAAAGTGCCAAAAATCTGGCTTCCTAAGCCATTTACTTGCGATAGTGAATTACCAATGATAGCGACCAATGCCAGATCTTCTTCTACTTCCACGCGACATAATGCGGATAATTCTGTTAATAAAGCATTAGTTAACAGACTGCCTGATGAGCTAGTGGTACCTGTGGTATCCAATGTTAAAGCAATACTGACTTCTGATGTGGTTATCACATCAACCGAAATATGGTGGCGTGATAAAATGGTAAATATTTCTGCCAAAAAGCCACGGGCATGAAGCATTTTCAAACTATGCAGGGTAAGTAGTGTCTGGTTTCTACGTAGTGCAATGGCACGAAACACAGGCGGATTATCAGTTTGTGCACAAACCAATGTGCCACCTTCTTCTGGTGCTTTGCTTGAGCCGACAAACACAGGAATACCACTACGCACTGCAGGTAATAACGTTGCGGGATGGAGAATTTTAGCACCAAAGGTTGCCATTTCAGCCGCTTCATCAAAAGCAATATGATCAATACGATGCGCTTGCGGGACTATTCTTGGATCAGTGCTATAAATACCAGGTACATCAGTCCAAATATCGACACGTGACATCCCTAATGCTTCACCAATCAGTGCCGCAGTATAATCACTTCCGCCACGCCCTAAGGTGGTGGTTTTTCCTTTAGGCTCTTGTCCGATAAAACCTTGGGTAACAATCACGGTTTCTGCTAAGCGGGGCTGAATTAAACTTTGTGTTAACTCAGTTAATTGCGCCATATCTGGCTCAGCATGACAAAACAGATCGTTGGTTTTCATTACTTTTCTGACATCAAACCAATCTGCACTTATTCCTTTTTCACGTAACAGTTCAACAAACAATAACGTTGACATCAATTCACCGTGGCTGACTAACTCATCGGTTAACGCATCAGAAGTTGCCAAGGCTGCCGCTTCTGACAGCATTTCAATATTTTCCAATAAGCGGTTTATTTCTTGAGAAATAATTTCTGTTTGTGATAATTGATTGATGATGGCGTATTCAATATCACGAACTTGAGCCAATAAAGCGGCTCGTTGTGTTGCGTCAATACCTGTCGCAAGTTCGATAAGCAAATTGGTGATCCCCGCTGAAGCAGAAAGAACCACCACACGGACTGATTTCTGTTTTAAGATAATATCTGCACACTTTTCCATCGCCGCAAAATTTGCCACGCTAGTGCCACCAAATTTGGCGATAGTAAAAGGTGATGAAGGTGTTGCAGTATTATCTTTCATTGTTGTATTCCTTTAGTCCCAGTGAGATGTTAAACACAGTTAGGAATATCGGTTATTGCCAAAAGAGTCAATCAAGAGTGAAGGATAATCAATTTAATTAATAATCACTCAGAGATTATCGGTTTTGCCTATGTAAGTAATTAATACTAGATTTGTTGAATGGTTTTGACGAATATCATCAAATAAGAAAGAATTGAACGTAACTATTAAATGACAGGCTACAATCTGAGAATATCGGATTGTAATCTTAAGAGAGTATTGTGAATGAAAAATGTAAACCCAACTCATACCTTAGCTTGGAAGGCATTAGAAGACCATTTTGCCGTGATGAAAGATACAGAAATGAAAACACTGTTCTCTCAAGATCCATCACGCTTTGACACCTTTTCAAGAACGTTTTCAGACCAAATTCTAGTCGATTTTTCAAAAAACCGTATCACCCAAGAAACATTAGATAAATTACAGACTCTGGCTAAAGAGTGTGATGTTGCTGGTGCGATAAAGAGCATGTTTAGCGGTGAAAAAATCAACTGTACGGAAGATCGTGCGGTACTCCACACTGCATTACGTAATCGTAGCAATACTCCGGTTATGGTCGATGGCAAAGATGTGATGCCAGAAGTCAATGCCGTATTGCATAAAATGAAAGTATTTAGTGAGCGTGTGATTAGTGGTGAATGGAAAGGTTACACAGGTAAAGCGATTACTGATGTAGTCAATATCGGTATCGGTGGCTCTGATTTAGGCCCGTATATGGTGACAGAAGCACTGCGCCCTTATAAAAACCACTTGACCATGCATTTTGTTTCTAATGTTGATGGCACACATATTGCTGAAACCTTGAAGAAATGCGATCCAGAAACAACGCTATTCTTGATTGCTTCAAAAACCTTTACCACACAAGAAACCATGACCAATGCACACTCTGCAAGAGATTGGTTCTTATCTGCGGCTAAAGAGAGTGCTTTTGTTGCGAAACACTTTGTTGCGTTATCAACTAATAGTGCTGAAGTAGAAAAATTTGGTATTGATACCGCAAATATGTTTGAGTTTTGGGATTGGGTTGGTGGCCGCTACTCATTATGGTCAGCAATTGGTTTATCCATTGTATTATCTATTGGTTATGACAACTTTGAGCAGTTACTGTCCGGTGCTCATGCTATGGATAATCACTTTAGAACCACTGAAGCTGAAAATAATATTCCGATGATATTGGCGCTTATTGGCATTTGGTATAACAATTTTTTTGGTACCGAAACTGAAGCGATTCTGCCATACGATCAATATATGCACCGTTTTGCTGCTTACTTCCAACAAGGTAATATGGAATCCAATGGTAAATATATCGACCGTGATGGAAACAAAGTCAGTTACCAAACCGGACCTATTATTTGGGGAGAGCCGGGAACTAATGGCCAGCATGCGTTTTATCAATTAATTCATCAAGGAACCAAACTGATCCCTTGTGATTTTATTGCACCAGCGATCAGCCATAATCCATTATCTGATCATCATGCAAAACTAATGTCGAACTTCTTTGCACAAACCGAAGCATTGGCATTTGGTAAAACCCGTGAGCAAGTCGATGCAGAGTTTGCCTCAGCAGGAAAAGATCCCGCAACCATGGGGTATGTGGCACCATTTAAAGTGTTTGAAGGGAATCGTCCCACCAATTCCATTCTTTTAAAAGAGATCACTCCCTATTCATTAGGCGCGTTAATTGCGATGTATGAACATAAAATCTTTGTACAAGGTGTGATTTTCAATATCTTCACCTTTGACCAATGGGGCGTTGAGTTGGGCAAACAATTAGCTAATCGCATATTGCCTGAGTTAAAAGGTAAGGAAAGTGTTAACAGTCATGATAGTTCAACAAATAATTTAATTAATCGTTACAAAGCATGGCGTTAAGAGAATAAATTAAGTGTGATTAAGCGCTTATAACCAAGGAGGTTGATGGTGACCTCCTTTGTTTTTTCTCAATTTGAGTGAATTCTGATTATCTTTTAACGTTTTTTTAGATTATTTATACGAAATGTTATCAGCTTTTAACTTCCTATCGCTACATCATGATATCCTTAGTGCATAATGATTTATAAAGTTAGGATCATCATAGTTGTGATGATGAAAGAATGTTTAAAAAATCCATAATCACTCACGCACCTATTCACTGGTTATCAGATGAAGAGCGTGAAGAAGTCGCAGAAAATACCTTAAGTTGGCTGCTGGAATTAGGTTCAATGACACGACGTTTTGAGCAACATTGCCATCAAGTGACGGTAATGCCATATCAAGAAGGTTTTATTGAATATATCGAGCCTGCTGATGAACAAAAGTGTTTACCTTATAGCCGACGCTATTGGTTAAGAGAAATCGTCCTTTGTGGGGATAATGTACCTTGGTTATTAGGGCGAACATTAGTGCCGGAAGAGACATTAACGGGTGAAGATCGCCAATTAGTGAATTTGCGTACGGTGCCATTAGGACGTTATCTGTTCCAGGAAACAACCTTAAGTCGTGATTTTATTCATATTGGGCAACAAAATGGACATTGGTTACGTCGTTCCCGTTTCCAGCTTTCAGATAAACCTTTATTATTAACTGAGGTGTTTTTGCCTGCATCACCTGTATATAAGCAGTAGTTAGGGGGAGCTAAAATTGGAGGGAAGTATGACGCACAATAAATGGCAGGCGTATAGCCGTTTAATGCGTATAGATAAGCCTATTGGAGCGCTATTATTACTTTGGCCAACGTATTGGGCATTATGGATCGCCGCTAAAGGCTTTCCTGACTGGCATATCCTGATTGTATTTACTCTAGGTGTGTTTTCCATGCGTGCCGCTGGGTGTGTAATAAATGACTTTGCTGACAGAAAAATTGATGGCAACGTTGAACGAACTAAAAATAGACCATTACCTAGTGGTGCTGTAACGGAGAAAGAGAGCAAGATTATCTTTATTGTCTTGGTGCTGTTTTCGTTTGGATTAGTGCTTACGTTAAACACCATGACCATTTGGTTATCTATTGCCGCACTTGCACTCGCATGGTTTTATCCTTTTGTAAAACGTTTTAGTAATTTGCCTCAATTAATTTTAGGTATGGCCTTTGGTTGGTCTATCCCTATGGGATTTGCTGCAGTTTCTGAAACACTACCTTTAGTATGTTGGTTACTCTTTTTGGTCAATATTATCTGGTCTGTTGTGTATGACACTCAATATGCCATGGTCGATCGCAATGATGATTTAAAAATAGGGGTGAAATCGACAGCCATTCTGTTTGGTCGTTACGATAAAATCATTATTGGTATTTTACAGTTAGTGATGTTGGCATTATTAGTGGCGATTGGCGTTTTGCTGAATATGAAAGGGATCTATTATTGGTCATTGTTACTCGTGACAGCCCTGTTTATTTATCAACAGAAATTAATTGCTGAACGGGAAAGAGCCCCTTGTTTTCAAGCGTTTATGAATAATAATTATGTTGGTTTTGTTTTATTTGCAGGTATTTTATTTAATTATTTCTAATAAATATATTACCAGCACTAGCTGATCACTGAAATTGCATAAAAATAAAAGGGATAAGCCAATTGCTTATCCCTTTTCTATTACTGATTATAGCGCGATTTGCTATTAAGCAACTACTTATCCATGCTGGATTCAGGGTTTTCCTCAATCGCTTGTGCTGAATTGTTATCTTCAGTAACGCCTACACTCTCAATGGTTAAACGAATTTCTGGTGACATTAATTTCGCAATAACTTGGTAAAGTGCAGAGGCATCTGCTTTGAGGATATCTTCATTATCTTTAAGATAACCTTCTTCACGCAGTGTAGAAACTAAAGTGGAGAAAACCGCTTTATCAAAGAACTCAGGTGCGTTAATACCATGCAATACAGAAAGTCGTTGCGCCAAAATGCGGCTTTCTCTTTCTAATAGTGCACGGCTAATTTCAGGAGCAAAATTGAGTAGAGAGAGCGTAATACCATAACGCTGTAGCGTTTCTCTAACACTTGCTGCTAAAAGCTGTAATGGGCGAATACGTGCTGGATTGATCCGTAATATGCCATCATCAGCACAGCAAATTAGACGCTGGCGACAAAGCTCACTAATCAGTGTATTAACCACATCAGGTAACTCCTCTTTTTCATAGCGAATAAACAACTCAGCTTTAATAAGAGGGAAAATTAATTCTACCTGTTTCATTAAGTCATCACGGTGAATACGCTCGTGATGCAAGACAATGCTCGCAATTAATGATGGTGTAACCATTAAGTGAATGGTGTTATTGCGATAATAAGTCATCAATACGGCACTTTCACGAGGCAATATAATAATATCACCAAGACTATCCTGCTCAACTTGGAATTTATCTGTTTGCAAGGCGTGTGCTAATAATGTCTCTGAGCTTTTATCGGGGACAACCATATCTGATGAGTAAGGCACATTACGCAGTAACTGTAGATAACAATCTATTTGCTCTAATAATTGTTCTTTAGTTAGTGCTCGCTGACGGGACGCTAGCAACGCCGTAGAGACAAGGTTAATCGCATTAATCGAAGCGGCATTATTAATATTGACCATAATATTATCCGCTAACGCACTAACTGCAGGATTTAACCAGCTTGGACGTTGTGGCTCAATGGGATCAATATCATCGCGCCAGTCAGGCACGGCCTGATTAAGATATTGTGATAGCGAAATAGGTTCACCAAAATTGACATAGCCTTGACCAAGGTTACGTAGTTTACGCAATCCTCTGATCATCTGCATAAAACCTTCTTTCTCTTTTGTCGCACCACGCAACTCTTTGGCATAAGTGGCAACTTCCATGACATGCTCATAGCCAATATAAATGGGAACGATGGAAATAGGGCGTGTCTCACCACGTAACATGGCTTGCACGGTCATTGACAGCGTCCCTGTTTTAGGATCTAACAGTCGACCTGTACGGGAGCGTCCACCTTCAACAAAATATTCGATAGAGTAGCCTCGAGAGAATAATTCACCTAAATATTCCCGGAAGATGGTTGAATAAAGTTTATTTCCTTTAAAGGTTCGACGAATAAAGAAAGCCCCTAAATGACGGAAAATCGGTCCTGCTGGCCAGAAATTAAGGTTAATACCCGCAGCAATATGTGGGGGAACTAATCCTTGATGATAAAGTACATAGGAAAGCAATAAGTAGTCCATATGACTACGGTGACAAGGTACGTAGACAATTTCATGTCCATCTTGCGCAAGTTGGCGCACACGTTCTGCATTAAAAACGTTGATACCTTGATAGAGCTTATTCCATGTCCAGCTTAATACACGATCAGTCATTCGTACCGCTTCATAAGAGAAATTAGCGGCGATCTCTTCCATGATATCAGTGGCATTTTTACGTGCTTTATCAAGCGTAATTTTTTTCGCTTTTGCCTCATCTTCAATGGCTTTTTCAATGGCTTTGGATGCCAATAGTTTATTGAAGAGATCTTGGCGTGCAGGTAGTTTTGGGCCAACTGCTGCTAAACGCTGACGTGAAAAGTGAATACGTGCCACACGCGCAAGTTTTCGAGCAATGCTGGTATCGGTTCCATGTTCATTCGCCATTTGGCGCATGGATACGGTCGGCGAGAAACGGACAAAACTATCTCGACCTAGCCAGAGGATGGCAATAAATTTTTGGATCCCATTTAATAAGCGCAAATGGGGAACGCCATTATGACCTTCTCGACCCGGAGAGCGACCGAACATCACTGAAGCAGGTAACATTTCAATATCAAGATGCGGATTGTTACGATGAGCATCAAGATAAGCATGGAATGTTCTCACTGAATCTTTACGCGGATCGGGAGAGTAGTAACGGAATACTCTAGGACCATCGTCAATAAAGACGTAGGCTGGCAGTTTGGTTCCGTTAATTTCTATGGGTTGCAGAGGATCTGGCAAGCCAAGAGATAAACATTGCTGACGTAATGTCAGTAAGTCTGCTTTAGAGTGATAAGGCAGAACATAAAGGAAAGATCGCGACTTATCTAAGCCTAACTCAGTGATAGGATCAGTCGGAACTCGTTTACTTTTTACCAACAATTTCAGTGGTAAATTCAATGTGTTATAATATAGTTTACGCCAAGCTGACATAAATAGTTGTAGCCTCTTATTAGCAATACTTCGAAAGCATAACAGAAAGTCTTTCGTAGATCTGTGGTGCTGTGACAATATTAATAGAGAAAAGTGGCAAAATAATCGTTTGTTTTCGATAGAGTTTATTATGGCTAATCAAAATAAAGGTCTTACCCGAATCATTAAAGCTGGTGGCTATTCATATCAGGGCTTACGCGCCGCTTGGATCAATGAAGCCGCTTTTAGACAAGAAGCTATTGTGACCTTAATAGCAATTATCCTTGCATTTTTTATCGATGTCAGTGTTCTAGAGCGCATTTTATTGATTGGTTCAGTCGTCCTTGTCGTCATTTTAGAACTGGTCAATAGTGCTATAGAAGCTGTCGTCGATCGCATTGGTACAGAACGTCATGAATTATCAGGACGAGCAAAGGATATGGGATCAGCTGCCGTTCTCGTCGCTATTATATTGGGATTATTTACTTGGGGAACCATTCTTTGGCATCATTTTTTTGCATAAAGTAAAAAAAATCGACAATTGTCGAAAAATAATGCAAAGATGCGTGTTTTATATGCATTTGTAGTTCCCAATCGGCATATACCTGTATATACTCACAGTCTGACTGTATAAACAAACAGGGGGCGGAATGAAAGCATTAACTGCAAGGCAGCAGCAGGTTTACGATTTGGTTCGTGATCACATTTCGCAAACGGGTATGCCACCAACACGGGCGGAAATCGCTTCCCAACTTGGTTTTCGCTCACCTAATGCGGCAGAAGAGCATTTAAAAGCACTTGCTCGCAAAGGCGTGATAGAAATTGTCTCTGGTGCATCTAGAGGTATCCGTTTGCTACTTGAAGAAGAGCCTGAAGGCTTACCATTAATTGGACGAGTTGCAGCCGGTGAACCACTTTTAGCGCAAGAGCATATCGAAAGCCATTATCAAGTTGATCCTATGCTTTTTAAACCGAGCGCAGATTTTTTACTGCGTGTTAATGGTATGTCGATGAAAGATATAGGTATTATGGATGGCGATCTACTTGCTGTGCATAAAACACAAGATGTCCATAATGGCCAAGTGATTGTCGCACGTATTGAAGATGAAGTAACCGTAAAACGATTTAAGAAAGTCGGTAGTAAGATAGAACTGCACGCAGAAAATCCAGAGTTTTCACCTATTATCGTTGATTTACGTGAGCAGAGCTTTACTGTGGAAGGATTAGCAGTAGGGGTTATCCGTAACGGCGAATGGCTGTAATTTGTACCGTAATTTGTATCTAATTCATTCAATACAAATTATTGTATCAGATGCGCCGAAACCTCGTCCTCCAGTTCATCTGGGTGAGGAGAACGTCAAAAAGATGCAGATGATGTGTAAAAACATAAAATCATCTGCATTTTCTGTTTTTAATTTATACAAAAAAACATATGTTCCGCTGACTTTTATCTTTTATCGAGGCTTATAGTCACCGGTTTTTTTCTGCTTAAGATTATCATCCATACTATGATCATGGTGACAACCTTCTGGATGTGTACAGGCTTGGGCTTCATGGCACTGAGCGCACAGCCCATGAATTTCAATCACACTATGGCGTAAATGAAAGCCATTATCTTTAGCGAGTGTGGTGATCGCCCCTTCAATTTTATGACTACTTTTTTCTGTGACTGATAAGCAACGATCACAAATTAACATCACCGATGTATGCTCAGCATCATCAAAATGATGACAAAGCACATAGCTATTGGTGGATTCTATTTTGTGAATAAAACCTTGTTCAAGTAGAAATTCCAATCCACGATATACGGTAGGCGGTTTAGCTTGAGGTTCTACTTGGCGTAATAAATCTAATAAATCATAAGCGCTGATTGCGGTAGGTTGTTGCATGATCAGACGCAATACTGCCAGACGTTGTGAAGTCAGGCGAACACCTCGTTTCTGGCAGATCTTTTCTGCCTGAGCGAGCAATTTCTCTTCATTCATAGGATAGGATGCTCTCAGACGTGATTAATTGCGATGATCTTACCATATTTTTTTTGAGCAAACCTTTGTGGAAAGTGGGATTTTGAGAAAATAACGCTATAAATTGTCATTATCAGTAAATCAAATCTAACCATGGTGGAAGGGGCTAATATTTATTCACAAGACTTACCTTAACGCCAATGATGAACGAGTAATAGCCAATGGGAAATAGACAAGGTGTGACAATATGATTGGCAAATGCGGGATAAGAATGAAACAAAGAAAAGCCCGTTAATGGTATAACAGGCTTTAGCGTTTGATGTTATATGACTTAGAAGATAAGGTAAGTTCTTAAGTAACCGTCAGAACGGAATATCGTCATCAAAGTCCATTGGTGGTTCATTACTTGGCGCTGGTGCCGCTGCTGGTTGTTGTGCTGGGCGAGATGGTGCGCCACCACTAAACTGTTGTGATGCTTGTGGTTGCTGAGGTTGACCCCAACCGCCTTGGCCTTGTGAAGGTGCATTATCTTGACCACCACGGCCACCTAACATCTGCATTGTGCCACCGATATTCACCACAACTTCAGTGCTGTAGCGATCTTGACCACTTTGATCTTGCCATTTACGTGTTTGTAATTGACCTTCAATATAAACTTGTGAACCTTTACGCAGATACTCGCCAGCAATTTCTGCTAGTTTGCCGAAAATGACCACACGGTGCCATTCGGTTTTCTCTTTCATTTCACCGGTTTGTTTGTCGCGCCAGCTTTCTGAAGTTGCTAGTGTCAGATTTGCCACTGCACCACCACTTGGCATATAACGGATTTCTGGATCCTGCCCTAAATTACCGATAAGAATAACTTTGTTAACGCCTCTGCTCGCCATGTGAGGTACTCCTGCGAAAGTAAATTTTTTGAAATCATAAGCGATGAAGTTTATCACGTAAGCTAAAATTTGAATATGACGAGTAATGAATTTCTCCATTGAGAACAGGATCGACATTTTATTGTCTTAATATGGCAAATTTTCATAATCATTCAGTTTCAATATATATACTGTATATCCATTCAGCTAGTTTTGTGTCATAATTATCCGATTCTTTCTTTTTCGGCGACTCACTTAATCCGGGATATATTCATGGATAAAATCGAAGTACGGGGCGCTCGCACCCATAACCTAAAAAATATCAATTTGGTCATTCCCCGCGATAAACTTATTGTTATTACGGGACTTTCTGGCTCAGGTAAATCCTCTTTAGCCTTTGATACGCTTTATGCGGAAGGCCAACGGCGTTACGTTGAATCGCTTTCAGCTTATGCTCGTCAGTTTCTTTCCTTAATGGAAAAGCCTGATGTTGATCATATTGAAGGGTTATCGCCCGCTATTTCGATTGAGCAGAAATCGACATCACATAACCCACGCTCAACGGTCGGTACCATTACCGAGATCCACGATTACCTACGTCTATTATTTGCACGTGTGGGTGAACCGCGCTGTCCTGATCACGATATCCCTTTAGCGGCTCAAACGGTAAGCCAAATGGTGGATAATGTTTTAGCGCAACCTGAAGGTAAACGCTTAATGTTATTGGCGCCAATCGTAAAAGAGCGCAAAGGTGAGCATGTAAAATTACTCAATAATCTTGCTGCACAAGGCTATATTCGTGCTCGTATCGATGGTGAAGTGTGTGATTTATCAGATCCCCCTACCTTGGAGTTACAGAAAAAGCACACCATTGAAGTGGTCATTGATCGCTTTAAAGTTCGTGACGATCTGGCTCAACGTTTAGCAGAATCTTTTGAAACCGCATTAGAGCTTTCTGGCGGTACTGCTGTTATCTCTGATATGGACGATAGCAGTGCTGAAGATATCGTTTTTTCTGCAAACTTTGCCTGTCCTATTTGTGGTTATAGCATGAGTGAACTAGAGCCACGGTTATTCTCTTTTAATAACCCCGCAGGTGCGTGTCCTACTTGTGATGGTTTAGGGGTTCAACAATTTTTCGATCCTGATTTGGTGATCCAGAATCGAGAAATCTCTCTGGCCGGTGGTGCGATTAAAGGGTGGGATCGACGCAATTTTTACTATTTCCAAATGTTGCGCTCATTAGGCGAGCACTATCATTTTGATGTTGAAGCCCCCTTTGACTCATTACCCGACAAGATCCAGAAAGTGATTTTATCCGGTTCAGGTAAAGAAAATATTGAATTTAAATACACCAATGATCGAGGGGATGTTGTGGTTCGCCATCATCCTTTTGAAGGGGTATTAAATAATATGGAGCGCCGCTATCGTGAAACAGAATCGAGTGCGGTGCGTGAAGAGTTAGCTAAATATATTAGCAATCGTCCTTGCGCCTCTTGTGGTGGTACTCGCTTACGTCGCGAAGCTCGCCATGTGTATGTTGAAAATACCACGTTACCTGAAATTGCGGATTACAGTATTGGTCATGCGATGAGCTTTTTCCAAAATCTAAAACTCAGTGGTCAGCGAGCGAAGATTGCCGAAAAAGTATTAAAAGAGATTGGTGACAGATTAAAATTCTTGGTCAATGTAGGATTAAATTACCTCACTCTTTCTCGTTCAGCGGAGACATTATCAGGCGGCGAGGCGCAGCGTATTCGCCTAGCAAGCCAAATTGGTGCTGGATTAGTTGGGGTAATGTATGTACTTGATGAGCCTTCAATTGGTTTGCATCAACGTGATAACGATCGCCTACTGGAAACGTTGATCCACTTGCGTGATTTAGGTAACACGGTGATCGTCGTTGAGCATGATGAAGACGCTATCCGTGCCGCTGATCATATCATTGATATTGGGCCGGGTGCTGGCGTTCATGGTGGTGAGATAGTCGCTCAGGGTACACTGGAAGATATTGTTAATAATCCCAACTCATTAACCGGTAAATTCTTAAGTGGCGAACGCCGTATTGCTATCCCTGAAAAGCGTGTTCCTGTTGATCGCGAAAAAATGCTCACTATTTTAGGGGCGAAAGGTAATAACCTAAAAAACGTTAATTTAAAAATACCTGTTGGTTTATTTACTTGTATTACCGGTGTATCTGGCTCGGGTAAATCAACCTTAATTAATGATACGTTATTCCCCATTGCCCAACGTCAATTAAATGGCGCCACTAATAGCGTGCCAGCACCTTATTTAGACGTTGAGGGATTAGAGCACTTCGATAAAGTGATTGATATTAACCAAAGTCCTATCGGTCGTACGCCACGTTCCAACCCTGCGACTTATACCGGAGTATTTACCCCGATCCGTGAACTTTTTGCTGGTGTACCAGAATCACGAACTCGCGGTTATACGCCAGGGCGCTTTAGTTTTAACGTGAAGGGGGGGCGTTGCGAAGCTTGCCAAGGCGATGGTGTATTAAAAGTTGAAATGCACTTTTTACCTGATGTGTATGTGCCTTGTGATCAGTGTAAAGGGCAACGTTATAATCGTGAAACCCTTGAGATTAAATATAAAGGGAAAAATATTCACGAAGCGCTAGATATGACAATCGAAGAAGCAAGAGAGTTTTTTGATGCGGTGCCCGCATTAGCGCGTAAGCTACAAACATTGATTGATGTGGGACTCTCTTATATTCGTTTAGGACAGTCTGCCACTACGTTATCGGGTGGTGAAGCACAACGGGTTAAATTAGCCAAAGAGTTGTCAAAACGGGGTACAGGCCAAACCCTCTATATTTTGGATGAACCGACCACGGGTTTGCACTTTGCCGATATTGAGTTACTTCTTGATGTGCTCCATCAGTTGCGTGATCAGGGTAATACGATTGTGGTGATTGAGCATAACCTCGATGTGATCAAAACCGCTGACTGGATCGTTGATTTAGGGCCTGAAGGGGGCAGTGGTGGTGGTCAGATCTTGATATCCGGTACGCCAGAGCAAGTTGCTGACTTTGAAGGCTCCCACACGGCAAGGTTTTTGAAACCAATTTTAGAGCGCGGTTATTAATAGCACACGGTTTACGCACTTCTTGTCTAAACGCTACAAATTTTGTTTGTAGCGTTTTTCTTTATAAAAAGGAATTTGATATTTTATTAGAGAAATTAATTCTATTAGATAAAACTATTCTTTTTTCGTCAGTCACGCTGATAGCCGCTTTTTATATAATTAACACTCTTTTTATAAAAAAAAGAATAAATAGTTAATTCTGCTGTTTTATTACATTATTTTAACTAAATACGAGATAACAAAGCTAAATAGAAAGGATTATCATAGTATATCGTGATGCATAGCACAGTTTATTCATGGATTTGTTTCATTTGTTATACTTGACTATTATTGTATAACAATAGTGATATTGTGTTATATTTCAATGTGTTATGTGAATCAAAAGGTTGCCGTAGGGGGAAGGTTATTATTTACTGTTCCCTTTGAACAGATAATCCTACTTTTCTCCTTGTGAGAGAATTATTTCCCAAAACGTTTTCAGCTATCACGATTTATAACAACTTTTTTCTCCGCAATATTTCCTATCATTTACCCATAATAAAAATACCTGCAAAAAGTAAGGCTATTAGGTCATCGCAAAGTTAGATAGTTCTTTTTACCCCCAAAATTCGTTTTGCTATTAACAATTACAATATAAAAAGTGAGTACTAATATGGAAACGGCTTCCTCAAAAACAGAGACAACAAGCTATCCCGCAACTAGTGCTGGCGCTCGCCGAGCAGGTATGACAGAAGAACAATGGCGTGCAGCAATTAAATTTGACGGCAATGATGTGGGCTGGGTTATCATGAGTATCGGTATGGCTATCGGTGCAGGGATTGTTTTTTTACCTGTACAGGTTGGCTTAATGGGATTGTGGGTTTTCTTACTTTCCTCCGTGATTGGTTACCCCGCAATGTACCTTTTCCAACGCCTATTTATTAATACGTTGGCTGAATCTCCTGAGTGTAAAGACTACCCAAGCGTTATCACCGGTTATCTCGGTAAAAACTGGGGTATTTTATTAGGTGCACTCTATTTTGTGATGTTAGTGATTTGGATGTTTGTCTATTCCACAGCTATCACGAATGACAGTGCTTCTTATCTACAAACTTTTGGTGTGACTGACAGTTTATTATCAGAAAATCCATTCTATGGTCTGATTTTAATCTGTGCGTTAGTGGCTATTTCTTCTCGTGGTGAACAATTACTGTTTAAGCTATCAAGCTTTATGGTAATGACAAAACTACTGGTTGTTGCGGCATTAGGTCTTTCAATGATTGGTATGTGGCATCTGTATAATGTTGGCGCATTACCACCTGCCGGACGTTTAATTAAAGAAGCCATTATCACACTACCTTTTACATTAACTTCTATTTTGTTTATCCAAACATTAAGCCCAATGGTTATCTCTTATCGTAGTCGTAACCAAAATCGTGAAGTAGCGCGTCATAAAGCATTACGTGCAATGAATATCGCTTTCGGTGTGTTGTTCTGTACGGTGTTTTTCTATGCAATCTCCTTCACATTAGCAATGGGACATGATGAAGCAGTAAAAGCTTATGAGCAAAATATCTCTGCATTAGCGATTGCGGCAAAATTCTTCCCTGGCGGTTGGGTAACCGTAGTGAGTGTGATGTTGAATATTTTCGCAGTAATGACCGCATTCTTTGGTGTCTATCTCGGTTTCCGTGAAGCCACACAAGGGATTGTGATGAATATTCTGCAGCGCATGATGCCCGTTGAAAAAATCAATGAAAAATGGGTACAAAACGGCATTATGATCTTTGCTGTGCTGTTAGCTTGGGGCGCCATTATTCTCAATGCACCAGTACTGAGCTTTACCTCAATTTGTAGTCCTATCTTTGGTATGGTCGGTTGTCTTATCCCTGCATACCTAGTGTACAAAGTACCGATGTTACATAAATACAAAGGCGCATCACTTTATCTGATTATCTTTACGGGTCTGCTACTTTGTGTTTCTCCGTTCTTGGCATTCTCATAGTCGTCAACTGCGGTTCGAGTTAGCTGTTATTAAAAACGATATTAATCCAAGGTGTTAGATTATGAGCCAGAACAATAATTCTCATTTATGGTCGCAGTTTATTCGTCAATTACGTGAAGGTGTTAAGCCAGCAGTAGGTTGCACTGAGCCGATTTCATTGGCATTAGCTGCGGCAAAAGCAACCGCATTATTAGCTGAGCCTGTTGTTGGTATTGAAGCGTGGGTTTCGCCTAATTTAATGAAAAACGGAATGGGCGTAACAGTACCAGGAACGGGAATGGCGGGATTGCCCATCGCGGCTGCATTAGGGGCGACAGGGGGCAATCCGGATGCTGGCCTTGAAGTATTACTTACAGCATCACCACAAGCTATCGCTCAGGCTAAGACATTGGTTGCTGAAGGAAAAGTGACGGTTGGCGTGAAAACGCCATGTAGTGATGTACTCTACTCCGAAGCAAAAGTATATGGTCAGTCAGGTTATGCCATTGTCAGTATTGCTAAAGAGCATACCCATGTTGTGCGCTGTGAGTGTAATGGCAAAGTTGTTTTTGAGGATGATAAAACGAGTTTGACTCATGCCGGGGATAGCGTAGAAGAAAAGCCTTTTGCGACGGTTTGTGCTGAAGATATTTATCGCTTTGCACTCAATGTACCTATAGATCAAGTCGCCTTTATGCTTGATGCGGCTTATCTAAATGGTGCTTTATCAGAAGAAGGACTAAAAAATAGTTATGGATTGGCGATAGGGCGGACGCTGGTTTCACAGCAAGAGAATGGCTTATTAGGTAAGGATTTACTGAGTGAAATCATGATAAGAACGTCTGCCGCTTCAGATGCACGTATGGGGGGCGCTGTATTACCTGCTATGAGTAACTCAGGCTCCGGTAATCAAGGCATTGCTGCAACATTGCCGGTAATGGTAGTTGCTGAATTTATTCAAGCAGATGATGAAACTTTATTACGGGCATTAGTTTTATCGCACTTAATGGCGATTTATGTTCATAGCCATTTCCCACCTCTGTCAGCATTGTGTGCGGCAACCACTGCATCAATGGGGGCGGCTGCGGGTATGGCATGGCTACTGACTAAGGACTTCACCACTGTAAGTATGTCAATCAACAGTATGATTGGTGATATTAGTGGCATTATCTGTGATGGCGCCTCGAATAGCTGTGCAATGAAAGTATCAAGTAGTGCGGCGAGTGCGTATAAAGCCGTTTTAATGGCGATGCAAAATCAAAGTGTAGCGGGCACTGACGGGATTGTCAGTGATGATGTTGATAGTTCAATTGCGAATCTCTGCGCATTAGCCAGTCGTGCAATGCAACATACAGATATTCAAATTATTGAGATCATGGAAGAAAAAGCACGCCGTAATGCCGGGGAAAAGCAGCAAGCTGTCAATGCATAAAAGGCAAAGACCTAAAAAGACAGTGAAAAATGTTGTAATGCAGTAAAGAAAATACCTGCTTATGAAAATAGGCAGGTATTTTTTTAAGCTAATATCAGCAACGAATTGTTGGTTATATTAATTAACTGACGGCTGCAAAGGCTTGTGCAATGCGCTGCACATTATTGTTATTGACACCCGCCATACAAACACGACCTGTACCAATCAGGTAAATACCAAACTCTTCACGTAATCTATCTACTTGCTCTGGTGAAAAGCCGGTATAACTGAACATACCGCGTTGTGTTAATAAATGATCAAAGTTTTTCTCAGGTAATGCTTCTTTTAAGGCATTAACTAAAGTTACACGCATCTCTTTGATGCGGTCACGCATATGAGCCACTTCTTTTTGCCATTGTGCGGTTAATACATGATCTGATAAAACTTGATTAACCAGTTGTGCGCCATAGTTAGCAGGACTTGAATAGATACGACGTGCGCCCGCTTTTAATTGCCCTAATACATGCTCACACTCTTTCGCGTTATCACATACAATCGATAAGCCACCCGCCCGTTCCCCATAAATCCCGAAGATTTTAGAGAATGAGTTACTGACTAATACAGGTAACCCCGCTTTTGCCATAGCGCGAACCGCATAAGCATCATCATCTAAACTTTCAGCAAATCCCTGATAAGCAATATCAAGGAAAGGGATTGCTTGACGCGCTTTGAGGATCTCAATGACCTGATCCCATTGTGCTTTGGTGAGATCGGATCCTGTTGGATTATGGCAACATGGGTGCATCAGTACGATGCTTTTTTCAGGAAGTTTTTTAAAGCAATCGATTAATGCATCGAATTTGACCCCTTTGGTTTCGGGATCAAAATAAGGATAATAATTTACTTTAAAACCGGAGCCCGCAAAAATAGACGCATGATTGTCCCAAGTGGGATCACTGATCCAAACTTCAGAGCTTGGAAAATAGCGATGTAGAAAATCTGCGCCGACTTTTAGCGCTCCGGAGCCACCTAATGTTTGTATGGTAGCAATCTTTTTGTCTGCAATAAGCGGGTTATCAGCACCAAAAAGGAGAGTCTGTACTTCGTGGCGATAAGGGGCGAGTCCTTCCATTGGCAAATACAGTGTTGCGGTAGGTGTCATCGCATTAAGCTGCTGACGTGCCACAGACACAGTGCCTAGAATGGGAGTTTTGCCTTCTTCATCATAATAAAGACCAATACTTAGGTTAATTTTATCTTGACGTGGATCTTTATTATAGACATCCATTAATGAGAGAATCGGATCTCCCGCAAACGCTTCAACCTGTTGAAACACGGCTTTTATTCTCCAATCACTTTTTGTGTGCCAGATAGATACAATATCTTGTGTGCTATTGTTCGTCTAGGTATTCCATAATGACGCGTGAAGTTAATTTGGTAATTAATTCGTACGCGCTAATACCACTATATTTGGCAATTTCTTCTACGGGTAGCACATCCCCCCATAAAATAGCTTCATCACCGACACGATCAATTAGCTCAGATCCCAAATCGACGCTGATCATATCCATGGAAACGCGTCCAACAATCGGCACTTTTCGACCGTTGATCCAAACAGGAGTACCAGAAGGTGCACTACGTGGGTAACCATCACCATAACCGATAGCAATAACACCCAGATAAGTATCTTTTTCACTTACCCATGTACCACCATAACCAACGGGTTCACCTGCTTTATGTTTACGAACCGCAATAAGGCTCGTTTTTAGTGTCATTGCCGGGGTTAAACCAAAGTCTTTACCTGTTCTGTTATCACCCGTAGGTGAGATACCGTATGTGATGATCCCAGGGCGAACCCATTGATAATGGACTTGTGGCCAAAATAAAATTCCCGCAGAAGCAGCGATAGATTTATCACCTGCTTTATCTTGGATAAAGGCTTGAAATAGCTGAATTTGATTTTGTGTGACTTCAGGAATATCAGGCTCATCCGCGCGACTAAAATGACTGACCAAATTGACGGGTTGTTGGACATTTTTACAAGCACAAAGTCGTTGATAAAAAGCCTCAGCTTCTTCAGGACGGACGCCTAAACGATGCATTCCAGTATCGAGCTTCATCCAGACTTTTACGGGTTCTTCTAAATCGGCATTTTCTAACGCTTCGAGTTGCTCTTCACTATGAACAACAGTCTCAATATGGTTAACCACCAAAATGGGTAAATCAACAGCATCAAAGAAGCCTTCAAGTAGTAGGATGGGTTTCACAATCCCCCCACTACGTAATGTTAAAGCTTCACCGATACGTGCTACGCCAAAACAATCAGCATCATCCATCAAAGTATATGCTGTTTCTAATAACCCATGACCATAAGCGTTTGCTTTCACGACAGCTATCAGGTGGCTATGTGGTGCATAGTCTCTCACATGCTGAAAATTGTGACGCAGAGCGCGGCGATCTATTACTGCGGTTGCCGCTTTCATGTTATTTCTCTATTTCCTTTTATTCCGTCAAGGTGGATGGTTATTCGTCGTCGTAAGCAGGGCCTGCGTAGTTATCAAAGCGAGACCATTGACCATTAAAGGTTAGTCTTACCGTACCGATAGGGCCATTACGCTGTTTACCAATGATAATTTCTGCCACCCCTTTTAGGTCGCTATTTTCGTGATAAACTTCGTCACGATAGATAAACATAATTAAGTCGGCATCTTGCTCAATAGAGCCGGATTCACGTAAGTCAGAGTTAACTGGGCGCTTATCAGCACGTTGTTCCAAACTACGGTTTAACTGTGACAGAGCGACAACAGGAACCTGTAATTCTTTAGCTAATGCTTTCAAAGAGCGTGAAATTTCAGCAATTTCTAAAGTTCGGTTCTCAGATAATGAAGGTACTCTCATTAACTGCAAGTAGTCAATCATGATTAGGCTTAAACCGCCATGTTCACGATAAATTCTTCGGGCACGAGAGCGCACCTCGGTGGGGGTTAAACCAGAGGAATCATCAATATACATATTACGTTTTTCAAGCAAAATACCCATGGTACTTGAAATACGCGCCCAATCTTCATCGTCAAGTTGCCCAGTACGAATACGGGTTTGATCCACGCGAGACAATGAAGCGAGCATACGCATCATGATTTGGTTACCTGGCATCTCTAAGCTAAAGATAAGTACAGGTTTTTCTTCCGTCATTGCCGCATTTTCGCATAAGTTCATCGCGAAGGTGGTTTTACCCATAGAAGGACGTGCTGCGACAATAATTAAATCTGATTTTTGCAGTCCGGCGGTTTTTTTATCCAGATCTTGATAGCCACTGGATACCCCCGTCACACCATCATGAGGTTTTTGGTAGAGTTGCTCTATTTTTTCAACGGTTTCTTCTAAAATGGCATCAATTGCTTTTGGCCCTTCATCTTTATTGGCGCGGGTTTCGGCAATTTGAAAGACGCGAGATTCAGCAAAATCGAGCAGATCTTCGCTGGTGCGTCCTTGGGGATCAAATCCAGCATCAGCAATTTCATTGGCGACTTTGATCATATCGCGAACGACAGCACGCTCACGAACAATGTCGGCATAAGCGTTAATATTGGCTGCACTTGGCGTATTTTTGGATAGCTCTGCTAAATAAGCAAAGCCTCCAACGCTTTCTAATTCTGCGTTTTGTTCTAGTGCTTCTGATAAGGTTATCAGATCAATAGGTTTACCCAGCTCAAGTAAACGCTGCATTTGCGCAAAAATAGTGCGATGAGGTCGGCTATAAAAATCATCGGCAGTGACACGCTCGGAGACATTATCCCAACGCTCGTTATCTATCATTAGACCGCCTAATACCGATTGTTCGGCTTCTAGCGAATGGGGGGGAAGTTTCAACCCTTCCATTTGGCGATCTTTTATCTCAGACATTAGCTTGTCAGTGGTCTTGTTTCTGGCCATAAATCCTGCACAAAGTCGAAAAAATATCAATCAGCGCATTAGTATACGCTAACCCAATAATCTGTGCCTTGTAGAAATAACGATCATTTGTCATTATCTCTACAGGTCGTTACAACGCTGGTTTATATAATCCTAGGTCAATCATCAATCTTATAAAGGAGATTACGATGGCTAAACGCATTCAGTTTGCAGCTCATGGTAATGCCGATGTACTCGAGCTAACTTCATTTACCCCCGCCCCTCTAGGCGATAACGAAGTACAGGTTGCCAATAAAGCCATTGGCATTAATTATATTGATACTTATGTGCGTAGCGGATTATATCCAGTAGAGCATTTCCCAAGTGGCTTAGGAACTGAAGCTGCCGGTGTTGTGATTAAAACAGGCGCTCATGTTACTTCACTTAAAGAAGGGGATAGAGTTGTATATGCACAATCTCCATTAGGCGCCTACAGCGATACGCATAATATACCAGAAAATAAAGTAGCCCGCCTGCCTGATAATATCTCTTTTGAACAAGCCGCCGCCTCTTTTTTGAAAGGATTAACGGTTTATTATCTATTCAATGAAACATACAAATTACGTGCAGGGGAAACCTTTTTATTCCATGCAGCGGCGGGTGGCGTCGGGCTAATTGCCAGCCAATGGGCGAAAGCGATTGGCGCTAAAATGATTGGTACTGCAGGCAGTGATGAGAAAGTGGCTAAAGCTAAGGCCGCAGGTGCATGGAAAGTGATTAACTATCAAACTGAATCTATTGTTGAACGTGTCCTTGCGCTCACCAATAACCAAAAAGTACCCGTTGTGTATGATTCTGTTGGCAAAGCAACTTGGTTGGATTCGTTGCACTGTTTGCAACGCCGAGGCTTAATGGTCAGTTTTGGTAACGCTTCTGGCGCGGTAACAGGGGTTGATTTAGGTATTCTTAATAAATTGGGTTCACTTTATGTTACTCGTCCTTCTATTTCCGGCTACATTACGACGCGCGAAGAGTTAGATGCAGCAAGTGAAGCACTATTTACGTTAATTGGTCGTGGTAAAATTGATGTCAGTGTGCCAGATAATCAGAAATTTGCATTAGCTGATGCTAAAGCCGCACACCGTTATCTTGAAAGTCGTCAATCTCAAGGTTCAAGTCTATTGATCCCATAGTTTTTAAAGGTTACAAGTATAAAAAATCCATCTTTATTAACTGATTAACTAAATAGTTGATTAAGCAATTTGAGTAAGATGGATTTTTATCACGTGTTAAAAAGGACTATTTTTCGGTCACAAACTTGAGCGCATTCTCTAGCACGGTTAAATCAGCACCTTGTTTGTGGGCATTTTCACTTAAATGACGACGCCATTGTCTTGCCCCGGGAATACCTTGGAAAATTCCCAACATATGGCGGGTGATATGACCTAAATAAGTGCCTTGTGAGAGCTCTTTTTCAATATAAGGATACATGGCTTTTACGGCAGCGACGGCATTAGTAACAGGTAACTGATTATCAAAAAGCACGTGATCCACATGAGCCAATATTGATGGATTTTGATAAGCTTCGCGACCTACCATAACACCATCCATATATTTTAAGTGCTCCTGCGCCTCTTCTAGTGACTTAATTCCCCCATTAATTGCCATAGTGAGATGCGAGAAATCACGTTTTAATTGATAAACACGAGGATAATCTAAAGGAGGCACTTCGCGATTTTCTTTGGGGCTTAATCCCGATAACCAAGCTTTGCGAGCATGAATAATAAAGGTATCGCAGTTATTATCACGGCTGACGGTATCAATAAAATCACATAGAAATTGATAACTATCTTGGTTGTCGATGCCAATACGTGTTTTTACCGTCACAGGAATATCGACCACATCACGCATAGCTTTCACGCAATCTGCAACGAGTTGTGCTTCACCCATTAAACAAGCACCAAAGCGTCCATTTTGTACCCGATCAGAAGGGCAACCTACATTTAAATTAATTTCATCATATCCACGCTCTTGTGCCAATTTTGCACATTGCGCTAACGCTTGTGGATCACTGCCGCCAAGCTGT
Source organism: Proteus sp. G2674 (assembly GCF_009915195.1). NCBI lineage: Bacteria > Pseudomonadati > Pseudomonadota > Gammaproteobacteria > Enterobacterales > Morganellaceae > Proteus > Proteus sp. G2674. The sequence continues at coordinate 312,314 of NZ_JAABLS010000012.1, read as the reverse complement.
AATGAGATCGGGTGCTCTTCGTTGCTATATTTTAAATAATCACCTTTGCCATGAATAATGGCACCTGTTGTGACCATTTCAGTATACAGCAAAGTATTTTTGGTAAGCTGGCGAAAGAAATAACGGCAATGGCGATCAGTCCAATCGAGCATAGGTGCAACAGAGAAGCGGTTAAGTGGGTAATTCCCTTGAGTGCCCTGTGTTTGCTTGTTTTCTAGTGTTTTATCGGTTGGTGTATTTTCGTGCATTATAACCCATTTTAGTGTGTTTTCTCTTTATCAGGACACCAATGAGGACACCAGATTTTGGTGTTTTACTGAGAGTAAGAGAGGATTTATATCGAGATGGCTTACTATAGCATAACAAAATGTGATAGAGCAGGTGGTGTGATCTTTCCCTAAAATGAGGCCGATATAATTAGATTTTATGTACGAAGCTTAATTATTGATGAACTAATCTAGGTTTAATTATTAGAGGGTTGAACTTAATAAACAGAAACAGAGTACTGTGCTTAAGATATCAATAGATAAGTTATTAGATCGAAAAGGGCTCCTATAAGGAGCCCTTCGAAAATATCTCGCTAACGGGGTCTAAGACCAACCAGCTTCACACTGTACCGCGCTTTCAATCTAGTGACGTTTCCGTCGATGATTAGATTCTAGTCAATTCCCGATTGATGTCAAGTAGCTTGTTCTTCATCGGATGTATAGATATACTTTTTTATCATCAGAGTGGAATATCAATATGCCTGTAAAATCAATAATTAAGACGCTATCTAACTCTCGACTCTCTACTTACAAACAACCACACTTATGCGATGTAAGCGATGAACAAAGCTTAGGGTTATATGTGTGGAATAAACAGTTATCAGGTCTCTTTTATCCAGTACTTCAAGTATTAGAAGTCTCTTTGCGTAATGCTATCAATAATGCTTACATCGAATACCATGAGCAGCTAGTCGAAGCAAATTATCAACCACAAGATTGGGCTAAAGAGAAAGCCAAAATAGACCAGTTTTGGTTTAGTAATTCTTATACAAATCAAAATAATAGTAAGGGGTTTCAACAGATAGTTAAAGCTAAGAAGGATTTAGTTAGAGAGGGTAAAGCTATTACTCCTGATAATCTAATTGCGAAACTAACATTTGGTTTTTGGGTTCACTTAACAGACAAGAATCATCGTTCAAGCCAATCCCTTGCTAATCCTCCTATTATCGAGCTTTGGCCAAAGCTTAATAATTTTGTTTTTCCATATGCTAAGGGCTTAAATGGTACCTCTTTGAGTATTAACCATATTAGCTCAAATTTATTTGAAATAAATAGACTTAGAAATCGTATTGCGCACCATGAACCTATCTGGAAAGCAACAGATTTGTTTGATTCTGATGACAGCATAAATATGGTTATTTCACATTACGAACGATGCTTAAAAGTCATTCATTGGATTAACCCTAACAATTTAAAGTTATTATCTGTCATAGACAACGACAAATTGATGGGAATAGCTTGCACTCAACATACGCTATGGCGAAGTAAAATGTTAGCATCGGGACTTTATTCTGTTCCAGATATCATTAAATGGAAAGAAAGACATGAAATCAACACCAGACGCAAAGGTGAAGTCGTTAGTGTGACAGCAAATTATGCGATTATACGCTGTAAAAAGTCACATCAGATATTTTACACCAACCAATCAATGCAGAAGAGACGCAAAGCTTGGCCTTTAACGGTTGGTATTGATGTTACTTTCATTCCAAAACCTGCCTCAGCTCAAGGCAACCATCCCAATGCGACTCAAGTAAAACAATGAAAAAGATTTATATTGTGCACTCACAGGTCTGGATCTTTGATCCCATTCAAATGGAAGTGCATCCTGTCTAAGAAAAACTAAATTATTTAATGAGTATAAATACACAGTATATTATCTTAATAATTAAATTTATCTCAATGCTATTAAAAATGAAAATAGCCAATGCTCAAAAATCTACGTTATAAAACAAAAGTAAAAATAAAAAATAGAAAAGGAGCATTGGTTATGAATATTGAAAGGAAAATACTAGTCAAACTAAAAAATATACATTCACTTGATCAAAATAAAAAACTATTACGCTCTGGTTACCATAATCAATATAATACATTTTTATCTAATATTTCTTTTGTTCCAGTATTATCATCATCACAATTACCACCTAAAAATCATCTTTCTCTTACATCAAATCATTTAAATGATTACTATTATTTAAATTTACCCAATGATAACACATATACATTAGATGAAATTATTAAAATATTAAAACAACATCCTGATATAGAATATGTGCAAAAAATCCCCAAATTACCTGTACAGCCACCTAATATTACGCCGGATTTAACTCGCCATCAGCATTATTTAAAAACCCCCAAAATAAAATCAAATGAAATAACTGGGTTAGGTATTATAGACGCTTGGAATAAAAATGCTTATGGACAAGGTATACAGGTGGCCGATATTGAGTGGGATTTTGATTTATCACATCCCGATTTGTTAGCTAATAATATCACGCCACTTTTTCCTTTAACTGAAAAAACCGATCAAGCCGACCATGGTACGGCCGTGGCGGGGTTAATTATGGGGAAAAAAGACGGTAAAGGTATTACTGGGCTTGCCTATAAACTAGATATGTTTTATGCCATATCAGAATTAAGCAGTGGTCGTATTGAAGCAATTATTGCCAGTAAACAGAAATTACACGCGGGTGATATTGTTTTATATGAGATGCAGACAGTTTGTGAACATCATGCTTATGTTCCTGCTGATTATGAAATGCATATCTGGGAGGCAACTCGTGCATTAACAGAAGCGGGGATTATTGTGATCATGGCTGCCGGCAATGGGGGGGTTGATCTCGATTTACCTTTTTATGATAGCTATCGTCAACGTAGTGATAACCACTCTATACGTGTCGGTGCTGGCTCACCTTATACGCTAAATCGTTTACCTTTCTCAACGCATGGCTCCCCCATTCATGTGCAAGCATGGGGAGAAGATGTGACTACTGCCGGATATGGTGATCTTTTTCATGGTGACGGGAATAACAAATATACGGCTAATTTTAGTGGAACATCATCAGCCTGTGCATTAGTCGCGGGGGCGGCTGCGGTTATTCAATCTTGGTATAAAGATAAAACCAACACGGTATTAACGCCAATAGAGATGCGAGAGCTACTGATTAAAACAGGAACTTATCCATCATTAAATGAAAAGATAGGCCCTTTGCCTAATGTAAATAATGCCATCTTACATTTAAAAAATTTAATCCAATATAATTAATAGAAAGGATACCTTCTATGGCTTAAGACTATGGAAGGTATTTTTAGTATTTATCTTGCTGAAAATAATCTTTTTTAAGTCTGTTTTAGACTTGAAAATACCGCGATAGAATGATTTGTGATAAAAAATTTATTTAATCATAAATTAAAATAATTTATTAGTATTTATGCTTATTATTAATTATTTGATTATATTCTATTTTTTGTTTTTTATAACAAAGTCGAGAGTTATGATGAAAAGCTTAAAAATGAATAGTTTTTCATAAGAAATGTACCTTTTTGCTTTCAATTTTACCTTACTACGTTTATCATTTGCCCCTTGTACTATACATACGGCGTTGCTGGTTTTGGGCTTCTGTGGAGCATACTGCTCCGGCAGCTCACACAGTCTTTTCCGGCGGCGGTTCTATCTGCATTATTCTTCGGGATAGAGTATTACCTTAAATGACTGAGAAAACATCTCTGACACCACTAGTCGAATTAAAATCCTTAAGTAAAGGTTTCGACGGAAAACAAATCATTTCCCGCCTCGATCTGACTATCAACCATGGCGAGTTTTTAACCATACTCGGCCCTTCAGGCTGTGGTAAGACGACGGTATTACGTTTAATTGCGGGCTTAGAAGACGCGGATGATGGGCAAATTATCCTAGATGGACAGGATATTACCCATATTCCAGCAGAACAGCGTTTTGTAAATACCGTTTTCCAAAGTTATGCCCTGTTTCCCCATATGACCGTATTTGAAAATGTGGCTTTTGGTCTACGTATGCAGAAAACACCTGCTGCAGAGATCAATAGTCGCGTTATGGAAGCGTTACGTATGGTGCAACTAGAGGACTTTGCCCAACGTCGTCCTGCTCACCTTTCTGGTGGTCAACAGCAACGGGTTGCTATTGCACGGGCGGTGGTCAATAAGCCGAAGGTATTGTTGTTAGACGAATCATTGTCTGCTCTGGATTACAAATTACGTAAGCAGATGCAAAATGAGCTAAAAGCCTTACAACGAAAACTGGGGATCACCTTTATTTTCGTCACCCACGATCAGGAAGAAGCACTGACTATGTCAGATAGGATCGTGGTAATGAAAGAAGGGCGTATTGAGCAAGATGGCACGCCTCGAGAAATTTATGAAGAGCCAACTAACTTATTCGTTGCGCAATTTATAGGTGAAATCAATATCTTTGATGCACGTGTCCTACATCGTATTGATGAGACACGTATTAGAGCGGATGTTGAAGGGCACGAATGCGATATTTATACGCAATTACCTGTTACTCAAAATCAGCAACTGAAAGTGTTACTCAGACCAGAAGATCTGCGCGTTGAAGAGATACACGATCTTGAAAACCTTCCGGGACTTATCGGTTATGTTCGTGAACGTAACTATAAAGGCATGACGCTAGATTCTGTTGTTGAAATGGAAAATGGCAAGATGGTGATGGTGAGTGAATTCTTTAATGAAGATGATCCGGATGTTGATCACTCGTTAGACCAAAAGATAGCGGTAACTTGGGTTGAGAGCTGGGAGGTCGTGCTGGCTGATGAAGAAAACACGTAAACTATTTCAAAACATCGTTATTACTGGTGTTGTGGGTTGGTTAATGGTGTTCGTCTTCTTACCGAATATCATGATCATCGCCACCAGTTTTTTAACCCGTGATGATGCGAATTTAGTCGAGATGGTTTTTACACTCGATAACTATTATCGCTTATTTGATCCAATGTATGCAGAAGTATTACTGCACTCTATTAATATGGCATTGGTAGCGACCTTAGCTTGTTTAATATTAGGTTATCCTTTTGCTTTTTTTCTGGCAAAAATGCCTAAGAAAATACAACCATTACTGCTGTTTTTATTAATAGTTCCCTTTTGGACTAACTCACTTATTCGTATTTATGGGTTAAAGATTTTTCTCAGTACGAAAGGCTATTTTAATGAGTTTCTATTGTGGATAGGGCTTATCGATAAACCGCTAAGGATCATTTATACCCCAGAGGCGGTAGTATTAGGGTTGGTTTATATTTTATTACCTTTTATGGTTCTGCCACTCTATTCCAGCATTGAAAAACTGGATAAACCCTGTTTGGAAGCGGCTCGAGATCTCGGTGCGAATAAATTACAGACCTTTATTCGTATTATTATCCCATTAACTATGCCGGGGATCATCGCAGGTTGTTTATTGGTAATGTTACCTGCCATGGGCTTATTCTTTGTGGCGGACTTAATGGGGGGCGCGAAAAACCTACTTATTGGTAACGTAATAAAGAGCCAATTCTTAAATATTCGCGACTGGCCATTTGGGGCAGCTACCAGTATCTGTTTAACACTGGTGATGGGGTTAATGCTATTTGTGTATTACCGAGCCGTAAAACTACTGCATAAGAAGGTAGAAATAGAATGATAGGACGGTTATTGCGGGGTGGATTTATGTCCATCATTTACGCGTATCTTTATATCCCGATTATCATTCTGATAGTTAACTCTTTTAACTCATCACGTTTCGGGATCAACTGGAAAGGCTTTACCACTGACTGGTATACCATTTTATTAAATAATGACAGCCTGCTACAAGCTGCAGGGCATTCATTAACGATGGCAGTCACCTCAGCAACCTTTGCGACGTTGATTGGTTCATTGGCTGCGGTGGCGCTTTATCGTTATCGTTTTCGTGGTAAAAAGTTTGTTGGTGGTATGCTGTTTGTGGTGATGATGTCGCCAGATATTGTGATGGCGATTTCATTATTGGTTTTATTTATGCTATTAGGCATTTCCTTAGGGTTTTGGTCATTACTGGTGTCGCATATTACCTTTTGTCTGCCTTTTGTGGTGGTCACGGTCTATTCGCGACTCAGTGGTTTTGATGTCAAAATGCTTGAAGCCGCTAAGGATCTAGGGGCGGGTGAATTTACTATTTTACGTAAAATCATTATGCCATTAGCGATGCCGGCAGTAGCCTCGGGTTGGCTATTAAGCTTTACGTTATCGATGGATGACGTGGTTGTCTCTTCTTTTGTGACTGGACCAAGTTATGAAATTTTACCATTAAAAATTTACTCAATGGTAAAAGTAGGTGTTTCACCGGAAGTGAATGCACTGGCAACCATCCTTTTAGGGCTATCATTAGTATTAGTATTAATTAGTCAGTTGATCTTACGAGATAGAACTGGCAAAGCGTAATTTAAAAGTATTAGTGCGAGTTTCTCGCACTTTTTACGGTCTTGATGACCAAATCTGTTGGAGGTAGGCGTTACGCCTATTTGATATTAACGCATCAACCACTGAAGGAAGCCTAAATGAAAAAGTGGTCCTCTGTACTTGCTGCCAGTGTAATGGCATTAAGTATTGGTACAGCATCGGCTGATGATGGTAAGACAATCTATTTCTATAACTGGACGGAATATGTACCGCCAGGATTGCTGGAACAGTTTACAAAAGAGACTGGGATTAAGGTGATTTATTCCACCTACGAATCTAACGAAAGCATGTATACCAAATTAAAAACCTATAAAGACGGTGCTTATGATTTGGTGGTTCCTTCAACTTATTTTATTTCTAAAATGAGCCATGAGGGGATGCTACAGAAGATTGATAAATCGAAGCTCAGCAATTTTGATAATCTTGACCCAAGTTTATTACATAAATCATTCGATCCTCAAAATGACTACTCAATCCCTTATATTTGGGGAGCGACTGCGATAGGGATTAATAGTGATGAAGTTGATGTAAGTAGCATTACTTCATGGGCTGATTTATGGAAACCGGAATATAAAGATAGTTTACTGTTAACGGATGATGCACGTGAAGTATTCCAAATGGCTTTATTAAAATTAGGCTATTCAGGTAATACCACAGATCCAAAACAGATTGAAGAAGCCTATAAAGAGTTACAAAAGCTGATGCCTAATGTACTGGCTTTTAATTCGGATAATCCTGCCAATCCTTATATGCAAGGAGAAGTGAATCTAGGGATGATCTGGAATGGCTCTGCATTTATTGCGCGAGAAGCCGGTGCTCCTATTGAGTTGGTATGGCCAAAAGAGGGCGGTATCTTCTGGATGGACAGCTTAGCTATTCCTGCAAATGCAAAAAATGTTGAAGGTGCGCATAAGCTTATCGACTTCTTATTACGCCCCGAAGTTGCTGCAAAAGTGGCTGAAAATATCGGCTATCCAACACCTAATTTAGCGGCACAAAAATTATTGCCAAAAGCTATCACAAAAGATAGCTCACTTTATCCTAGTGAAGAGATTATTAGTAAAGGCGAATGGCAAAATGATGTGGGTGAAGCGACGGTTTTATACGAAAGCTATTACCAAAAACTGAAAGCGGGTCGTTAATTAAGTTTATCAGTACCAAAAAGCCACCGTTAAACGGTGGCTTCTTATATTTGTATAGAAAAAAGAGAACATTATCATTAAATCAACGATAAAATAGATGACAGTGTGTATTTGAACCGAAAGAATAATTAAGTTAAGGGCGATTAGTGCCATTTTTTATACAAGCCTCGGCAATCAGCAGGCTGTTTTTTTCTTGTATATTTCGTTGTTGCTCAATATTAATCATATAGTTACTTTGTAAGAAATAGCTGATATGAACATCAAACTTTTCAGTAATTAAATAAACAAACTCAATACTGATCCTATTTGTTCCTCGTTCATACCGTGAAAGTTGTTGCTGACTTATGCCTAACTCTTTGGCAAATAGTTTCCCCGAATATTTTAAATTTTTTCGCAAGTGACGTATTCGTTGTCCTATACGAAAATTAATCGTTTTGCTGCTATCAATCATTTCATCAGCCTTAAAAATTCAAATCATTATTGATAAGAAAAAGTGAGACTGGCTAATCCGTTTGCTTTACCCGGTTTTAGTGTCCCAGTCGTGATATAGCGAGTTGACAGGTTTAATATGTAGTTTTCGTTGTTAGAAGTTGTTATATGGAGTAAACGTTGGTTAGGTTGTCCTATAGCACTGATATCAGGGCCATACACCACGGGAGTTGGATTATCATTAAAGAAAAATTGAATACCAATACCAGAAGCATCAGAATCTGATGTCAGTGTGAGGATATCTGTATTATTAGAATAGGTAGACTGATCGGTCATGCTGGCATATAAATGCACATTACTATCGCATGTAACAGAGATGGGTTTAGCCTGACTTTTTGATGTTGAACCAATGGCTGCCATATCTCGCATTGAGATATCACCTAATTCATAGGTGAGATTTTTGGTATTTACGGTACAGCCTCGAGCTTTAATAGTAATAGTGACGGGGTTAATTGCTACGATAGAGGTATTATTGCCTTTATGGCCTCCACCATATTCAGACCATGTATTGGCGATAACTGTATATGGAATGTTATAAACGCCAGTCTCAAGATGTTTATCTGTCACCACAAAGACGACTTTGCCTTTCAGTGAAACGCGATCCACATTATGGTTAACGGTAGAGCCTACTGCAGGATAAATCACCGTTGCACCCGAACCGTTATCAACATCAATAGGTACGTAAGCAACACTATCATTGTTATCTTTTAAACCAAAAGCATAGCCGATACCTTTAACTCCGGGGAGTGAATAAACAGGATAACGATTTCTACCTTCGTAATAGTAGATCCCGCTAATTTTTGAACCAGTAGCATTAGCATAGAGGGTTTCAACCCAACATTTTTGCAAAAATTTCTTCTCACATTTGAAACCATTATGGACAGAGGTTTCACCTATCCAAGTTGACGTGATGGGCGTTCCTGCGGGAGTACCATCGGCGGCACCATCAAAATTCATAGGTGGAGGGGTTACCACTAATGGATCTGCAATAGCCCATGCCATTTGGCTCGGGATACAAAGAAGAGAAACCAGCAATGTGAAGAAAGAAAAAGAGCGTGTCATTATTGGTACTCCAGTAAAAAGGTTGCTGTTGCATTCGCCGATCCGGCTTGAACAGGAAGTTGAGTCGCTACATAGCGAGCATAAAATTGCAGGGTATTATCTTGGTTAGGCAATAAGGTATAAGACTGGCTTTTATCGTTAATATCGATGGAAGCTCCTGAGTTATCCATAATGGAAATGGCAACTCCCTTGGCACCCGTTGCATCAATGGCGAGTAAGGCGTTATCAATAGGATCCGCACGACCATTAAAACTGACCTTCACAGCACTGGCTTCAGGTTGGCAATCGACTAATTTAATACTAAAAGGGATAACAGGCGTACGTTGTTGCGTTATCGTCGTAGAAATAAAATCTTTTGTGGCGATTTGGCCTAATTTTACGGTAATACGTTTTGAGTTTGTCTCTACCGTACATGTGTTTCCTGTTACTCTGGCATTAATGTGTACCAATGTATCGTAAGCAGATCCCTTAGTGGTAAACAGTAATGACAACGCTACAATAAGCATTAATTTGTGCATTATTGGCACTCCTGTGTCATTTTCACAAAAGGTTCATCAAGTTGAGAGGCGGGTAATTGATAGTTCACTTGACAGTATTGAGAGGCATTATGCCCCCAGCGGATCTCTAATTTTCCTGAATCAGGGACACCCGATAAGTAGAGCAAGCCATCATCGCCAACAATACCGGACAGATGATTTTGTTTATCAGTTGCTATTGCCCCAAAAGGGAGTGGGCGACCTTGGTGTTGTAGCGTCAGTAATAAGCGATACCCTTTTTTAGCATCAAACTGAACTTTAATGACGGCGCCTTGTGTTGGGATCACTTGCTTAATGTTTTGCTCAATTTCAACATTATCGGGTAATGCGGTGGTGTCTAATGCCACTCGATTTTGTCGATAAGCGGTAGCATAGGGAATAACGGCAAACCCTCGCCAGTCAGTATAAACCCCTGTCGCATTATCAATCGGTACATCCGCAGTATTACGAGCATCTACTAAAATGGCATTAGCGCTTAAAGGTTGGCTTAAGGTTAATCCGCCACTATGGAGTAGCATACCTCCAGCGAGGCTATAGTTAATTTGTTGAGCATCTTGATGATAGTTATAGCTAGCATTTAAATTGCCATAGCGACTTTGATAACCCAACGCCGCACTACCTGTATAGTTTCCACCTTGATTGCTATAACCTTGTTGAACACTGTAATTAAGGGTATTGTCTTCCAATAATGTACCGGCAATACCCGCATTATGTGTCGAGTAACCGTTATTATTGTGGCTGTAATTATATGTGAGATAAGTGCTATTGATGGATTGATAACTTGTCGGCATTAGCAATTGTAATGGGATAGAAAGACCCACAGACAATGTTTGGTCACGCTGACCACTATTCATCATTCTGTTATAACTATAAATGACGTTATAAGAGAGCCCTTTAATATTGCCATTGTAGCCGGTTTGTACTAGGACATTTTTCTCATTAGTTCCCCAATAATTTTGCCAGTTGGTCATCATAAAAATAGAGCCATAATCCCCCAGTTGTTGTGATAAATTAATTTGTAGGCTCCCTTTCTTGCGATTATGCAAATTAAAATAACTCAACGGTTTTTTTTGATTATCTTCATACAGATAACCGGACATACGTGTATTTAATGTCTCATCTAATGTGTAAAAACCCGAAGTAGAGTAACGATAACCGAGCAATTGAAAGTTTGTGCCAAATTGGTTTAACGACTTGGCATAAAGAAAACGTAAAGAATAACCATCTGATGTTGAGTTATTTGGCAATTGGCTATGAGCAAAGGTGATATCGGTAGAGAAGGCACCTAGGGTACCCATATTTTTACCTGCTCCTAGGGCATAAGATTGGTAATCTTTTGTTGCTAATGCACCGCCATAGACAGTGGTGTCATAGGGTAAGCCATAAATAAGATGACCTTGTATAAAGCGAGGTTTTTTATTTTGGTTATTTTGGCGTATTTCACCGGCTTGGATGACAAACTGTTTTTGGCCTTCTCGCTGTAAAATAGGTACAGCAGAATAAGGCACAACATAGCTGTGTTTGCTACCATCATTTTCTTCAATGGTGACATAGAGGTCGCCACTATTTGACGTTGGATAGAGATCACGGATTTCAAAAGCACCCGGAGAAACAAAGGTTTGATAAATCACATAACCGTTTTGGCGGATCACCACTTTAGCATTGCCTTTAGCAATACCTCTGACTACAGGTGCAAATCCTCTTTGGCTATCAGGTAGCATAGTGTCGTCACTTTCTAATGAAATACCTCGGAAATTAACACTGTCAAAAAGTGTTGATGAGGTATAACTATCACCAATTTGTAATTGGCTTCTTAATGACACAATATTGCGTTGCAGATAGGTATTGATATGGTTCCATTGGTTTTTCCCGTTTGACGAATTCCAAGTGGAATAATCGCGTAATCGCCAAGCACCAATATTGATCCCACTACGTAGATTTAAGTAGTAGCTATTATTATGAGAATTTCCCCAGCTATTAGCGCCACTAAAGGTGTAGTTTAAAATACCTGCTGTTATACCGTTATCCCATTTTTCTGGTGGAATATAACCGCGTGCTTTCAAATCTAACGCGGCTTGAGGGACTTGAATATTTAAAGCTTGTTTCTCAATATCATAATTAACAACAGAATCTGGAATGATTTTTTCAATATCAATACATTCATTTGCCGAGAATTTCTCAAAATCAGCAAATAGTTTAATATTGATCCCGAGTGATTGATAATCATCTCGATTTAAACAAGGAATAACATGATTATCTTGACTAATAAAATGAATATTTTCACTACGCAGATACTCATGATTAAAAACAATATCAAGAAGATAATCACCGGGTTTAATGCGGTTGCCTGCTTCAAAATAACTTAAATCAGTGACGGCATCAGGAGAGTCAGCCAAAAATGCAGGATTAAATCGGTTTGCGCTATATGATGAAAAGGACAGCGTCAATGACAATGCAATGACACTTGGAAAGAGAAAATAAACGATATCTTTATTAGTATTCTTATTAACCATGGTTTTTGACCAACAGGGTTGAAAACGATGCTGTGATTAATGAACGATTTCTTTTTTTAAAACAGGAGTCTGTGCGCCATAATCATTAATGGTTTGGAATGAAATGGTATTAGCATTCTGATTAACTTTTCCTAATGTTAATTGTGAAAATGGGTTAATCATAATACTTGAAGGAAGTTGACTGTCGACTGCGGCTAAATTGACCATAGTAATATGATAAGGTGTTGGATTATGGGCAATTAACTCCCCATTTTTATAGGAAAAAGTCACTTCATTGGCATATTTTTCAGTATAAGCGGATAACCCACTAGGGCGGTAGAAAAGCTTTATCCGACTCTGGATGGCAATTTGTAGTGTATTTTCATTGGCAAGCTTTTCATCTAAAGAAGGAATAGCTTTGACATTCATCCAAAATAAACTTTCGCGATCTGCAGGTAAAGGTTCACCTGTATACATAATTCTTAAAGCATTCTCTTTATTAGCGTCAAGAATATATAAAGGAGGGGTAACAATAAAATCATTATTTTTATTACCTTGATTATCAGATACCCATGATTGAATTAGAAAACTATTCTCTTTATCTGAATTAGTCACAACAAGATTAGTTTGTTTAATATTAGAATTATAAATAATACGCGTAGCACCTAATGAAACACCATTAGAATAAGCAATAAGTGGGAATAAAAAAATAATAAAAGCAAATATCTTTTTCATAATAAATATTTATTAGCTAATGAATATGGAGTAATAATACTTTTGATAAAAATAGGCCGTCCTTGGCGATAAGACATCAATCAAAAGTGATGAAGTGATTAAGAGTAAGTCACCATAAAGTTAGTTGTAACGTTTGCGCTACCTGCCTTCACTGTATCATCAGTGGAAATAAGAGAAGCGTTATAATTTAATTGGTTTTCACCTTCGATTAATTTTTGAGTTGAAGAAGGTTGTCCTGGAACAACATTTTTGCTGCTTGAATCGGTAATTTTTAACGCTACATTGGTTGCTGCGCCACTGCCTTGTAATGCGAATGCAGTTGCATCACCATCAGAAGCTGTACCGTTAAAGGTAATTGCTGCTAATGATGAAACAGTAATATCGCAGTTATTTAATTTAATGCTAAAAGGAATACGTCCTGTTTCATCACCTTTTTTAGTAAATTCAGCGACACGGAATTGACCCAAACGAACAGTTTGGTTACTTGAACTACTATCAACACCACAAGCAGCATTAACGACAGAACCTTCAAAGTTAATAGTACCACCATTAACTGTAACTTCTGTTGGTGCTGGTGTACCAGTATCTTCTGCTAGGGCAGGTGTAGCAATTATGGCCATTGCTGAAGTAATAATTGCAGATAATAATAACTTTTTCATTAAATGTTCCTATATTTTCAATATATATTTAATACTTAGCTTAATAAAATAAGCTAATATTTAATTCTGTTTTTATTATTAATAATAAAAAACAAGGATTAAATTATTTTTGGAAAATGCCAAATAAGACTATTTTATTTATTAAAATAAAAGCGAGCGATAGCAATCTTCGTGAAAACGAATAAATTGCCATATATTCACTTAAGTCAAATTTACAAAAATTATAAATGTGGTAAAAAAAATAGAGAAATCGTTTTAAACGATCGTTTTTTGCTGGTTTTATAGATAAATTCTATTAATATCTGCTCAACTATCGGTAATATTTAATTGTTAAAAAATAGAAAAATATATTACTTTGTCTAATGTTTTGTGAGCGATTTTTTATCTGATTGATATTGCTTGATTTTTTATTTGATTTTATTACATCCATCTCATCATTTATCTGATATATCGTAAAAAGATAGCGTACTTATACTTATAAGATGATGTTTCATAAAATGTATTTTATGGATAGTTTTTTTATAAAATGAAACGAAAAATGGCTTTTTGTTAAGCAAAAAAGCACGCTGAAAGGGGGCATTTAAGTAAATTTTAAAATGAAAATTTATTATTTGTAAATAAAATAGAAATATTGTTTATTCATTTTTATTGGAAATTACAAAGCGTATTTTTATCGTATAAAAATAAAAGATACTTTTATTACTCGTATTGGGAGTAAATCAATATATTTAATTTGCTATATTAATTGTAACAAAATGTTTCATTTTAGCGTGTGCTTCTTCTATAGGGAGTGAGTAATTCAAGCAATTACCTCGATTCTGTTTTACTATCGGCTATATAGAGAAAAACTTAAATCTGAAGGTATAAACATGATTTCCAGTACATCAAAAGGAACACTCTATGGCATTGTGGCGATATTCCTTTGGAGTACCATTGTTGGGTTAATTCGCAATATCAGTGAGTATTTTGGTGCGGTAGGGGGTGCTGCGCTGATTTACACAACGGGAACGCTATTTTTGATTTTGATCTTAGGGGTGCCTAAGTTATCTCTTTTTCCTAAGCGTTACCTTGCTTGGGGGGCACTTTTATTTGTTAGCTATGAAATCTGTTTATCGTTGGCGCTAGGATTTGCTAGTGATAGAGCACAAGCTATAGAGCTTGGCATGGTTAACTATTTATGGCCCAGCTTTACACTGGCATTAGCGGTATTCTTAAATAAACAGCGATTCTCTATCCTATTGATTGTGGGTTTATTATGCTCATTCAGTGGGCTTGTTTGGGTTGTTAGTGGTGATAATCCACTGACAATAGAAAGCTTATGGAATAATATTTGTCGTAACCCTCTCAGTTATATTTTGGCGTTTATCGGCGCCGTGTTATGGGCATTTTATAGTAATGTGACTCGTCTTATTTCGGGGGGACACAATGGTATTGTGCCTTTCTTTTTCTTAACGGCATTGGCACTTTGGGGGCAATATATTTTTTCTGCTCCAATCGAGTGGGTGGTTAATGTAAAAAGTATCTCACTATTACTTATTACTGGAGCTGCGATAGGGTTAGCTAATGCGGCGTGGACGGCAGGAATGATCAGCGGTAATGTGACATTATTAGCGACGCTTTCTTATTTTACTCCGGTAATTTCTACGGCTTTTTCATCCCTACTACTCTCTACAGCACTCTCTTTTTCATTTTGGCAAGGCGTTATGATGGTGACAGGCGGCTCTTTAATTTGTTGGTTAGCGACTCGTCAAAAAATGACAAAAATGCCAAAAACGAGCAAATCGAATGTAAAACAGGGTTCTTAAGTCAAATTTTCGTGCCAATTGGGGGTATTTGAATAAATACTCTCGATTTTAAAAAAGTCTCATTGGTATAAGTTGAAATTTTTTCACTATGCGACAAGGCTAATATCCGCTTATCTATATTACTTATAAGTTAAAAGATCTAACTTCTATTTAGATGCTACCTATATGATAAGAACAAAGGGATTGCTATGAAACTTGAGACACTTTCTGTTCACGCTGGTTATTCACCTGATCCAACCACCAAAGCTGTTGCGGTGCCTATTTACCAAACCACCTCTTATGCATTTGATGATACACAACATGGTGCTGATCTATTTGACTTAAAAGTACCTGGCAATATCTACACGCGTATCATGAACCCAACCAATGATGTATTGGAACAACGCGTTGCCGCCTTAGAAGGGGGGATTGCGGCAGTTGCTGTGGCATCGGGTATGGCCGCGATTACTTATGCTATCCAGACCATTGCACAAGTGGGCGATAACATTGTGTCGGTTGCGAAACTCTATGGTGGTACATATAACTTAATGGCACATACTTTTCCCCGTATCGGTATCGAAGCGCGTTTTGCCCCCCATGATGATCTGCTGGCACTTGAAGCGTTAATTGATGAGAAAACCAAAGCGGTATTTTGTGAATCTATCACTAATCCAAGTGGTAATATTGTTGATATTCAAGCTCTCGCCACTGTGGCTCATCGTCATGGTGTCCCTTTAATTGTTGATAATACGGTAGCAACGCCTTACCTATGTCGCCCTTTTGAGCATGGTGCTGATATTATTATTCACTCACTCACTAAATATATTGGTGGTCATGGTAACTCTATTGGTGGGATCGTCGTTGATTCAGGTAAATTTCCTTGGGCTGAACATAAAGATCGTTTTGAAATTCTCAATACACCTGATGTCTCTTATCATGGGGTTAATTATGTTGAGCATTTTGGTGCGGCTGCTTATATTGCGCGATGCCGTGTTGCTCCATTGCGTGGAACAGGAGCCGCCCTTTCGCCATTTAACGCCTTCTTAATTCTTCAAGGTCTAGAAACATTAGCGTTACGTATGGAGCGTCATACTGAAAATGCGCAAAAAGTTGCTGAATATTTGCAAAATCATCCTCAAGTTGTCTGGGTTAAATATGCAGGTTTAACCAGCCACCCAGAGCATGATTTAGCAGTACGTTATATGTCAGGTAAACCTGCTGGTATTCTCTCTTTTGGTATCAAAGGTGGTGCTGAAGCGGGTGCGAAATTTATCGATGCATTGAAATTGATTGTACGTCTTGTCAATATTGGTGATGCTAAATCCTTGGCTTGTCATCCTGCATCAACCACTCATCGCCAACTCAATGATGAAGAGCTAGAACGCGCGGGGGTTTCTCGTGATTTAATTCGACTTTCAATTGGTATTGAACATATAGACGATATTATCGCTGATCTAGAACAAGCATTAAACGCCAGTTTTTAACCGTTATTAATAATAGTTAATTAATAACGATTAAGTAATAGTAATTTAATTAATAATAGAAAGGCCTTCTTTAAATTTAAAGAGGGCTTTTTATTTTAAAACAAACAATTAATCGCTCTTTTAAAGGAGTGTTTAATTTATTCTCTATGAGAGAAAGTGTGTTTTATTGCGTTACCACATTATTGAAATATCTTAATGACTATTTATCCTTATTTTTAATTGATAATTATCAAGTTCTCTTTTTTTTTGTTAATTAAATATTTTATTGAGATCAAAACTATAAAATAATTTTATTATTTAAAATTAAATTTGGTTTTAAATAAAGTAATGTGAAGTTGACAACATTATTGGCATATAATAAGGCTCACTCTAATAGTGCTTGATTTTGATCAATAAGGAACATACCGACTGGTCGGTATTATCCTACGCATGAATACAACCGCACATCACCGAAAAAAAGATCCTATCCGCGTCCAAGAGCAGTTATTAGAAGCGGCAAGTATTATTGTGGCGAATGAAGGAATTGCTTCTTTATCTTTAAATGCCGTAGCCAAAGAAGCGGGTGTCAGTAAAGGCGGATTATTGCACCATTTTCCTGGGAAGATAGAACTGATACAGGCGGTATTCAAACGCTTACTCGGTATTATGGATAAACGAATTGCGTTAATCATGGCCAACGATCCGATAGAAGCAGGGCGCTTTTCTCGCGCTTACTTAACCTATATTTCTGATCTTAAACAGTCAGATGAAAGTCGCCAATTGGCAATACTTTCTTTAGCTATGCCTAACGAGCCAATAATGCGTCAATGTTGGCGTGATTGGATGTTAGGCCATTTAGCCAAAGGCGATAAACTTGATAATAGCTACTTAGGTACGTTAATTCGTTATGCTGCCGATGGCCTTTGGTTATCAGAACTTACAGAAGGCCCTACGATTTCACAACAAGAGCGTAGTGCATTAGTTGAAAGATTATTAAAAATGACATTTGAATATATGGCCGACACAGCAAATCAGTCATGTTAATTAGGATGAATGAGGGCACAATGAAATACAGAATAAATGCCTCAATTTATTACGACGCAACGGATGGCGCGATATCGTTAGAAAAAGGTGACGTTGATACACATCTGTCTATTACCGCTAATGCGTTACTCTTTTATTTTATTCAAAATCCCGGTGTAGTAAATCGTGATGAAGTATTAAAACGCGTGTGGGATGACAATGGGCTAGTTTCTTCAAATAGTAATTTAAACCAATATTTAAGTTTATTACGTAAAACATTTCGTCATTATGGTATTGAAAATATTATTGTCACTATCGCCAAAGGGCGACTAGAGTTTAATCCTGATATCTCTGTTGAATTAATTGATGACTCAACACTGTTACCTGTTACGCAAACAAATGATCACGAAGGTGAAACAAATCAAAGTCATACCGCATCACTAATTGAGACATCGTTATCATCGGAGCCTGATAATCTAGACAGTGAATTAGAAAAAGAGCCTCAATTATCGGTAACATCGCCACAAAAACCAGAAATTTGTTGGTATTTAGCCAGTATTGGTTTTTTATTTGGCGCCATATTTCTTGTGGTGATCATCTTTTTAAATCAGCATCAATCAAAGCCTATCACATTGACACCTCTCACCCATAATGATTGTGAATTACTCTCTAACGAGGCCATGATTAACTCCTCTGTCAGTGATAATTATATTCGCAATTTTGACGCTGTAAGAAAGAAACTTAATTTACAGTGTGTGAAAGGAGAGCGCTTTGTTTTTTTCTATGGTGATAAATTACAAACTAATGGCTTAGGGCGTGTCTTTTTAGCGCATTGCGCTAAGAACGAAGATAATCCATTTAGCTATTGCGATAATTACTTTTACTATTCTTGGAAATACTAATGAAAATCTCAGGGAAACTTTTATGTTTTTTATCGGCCCTGATTTTTATCTTGGTCGCCACTTATGCAGCAACAAGATTATTAACTATCAAAAATGAAGGTATGATGGTTTGTTCAACAAAGGGCATTATGCGCTTTGAAAATATGGAAGATGAGAATGTGAATGGCAATATTCATTTCTCTTTTGGCGCTAATGGTAAAGGCTCTATTGTGGTTGAGGGGTATACTACCTCTAAAGCGGGTTGGCTCTATTTACAACGTTATGTGAAATTTGATTACACCACAAAGCGGGTTTCCCCCACCGAGCGTCACTATTTTGTCAGTCAATGGGAGTCTAGTGCCTCCTCGATTGATGAGTCTCCCGATGTTATTTTTGATTATTTCATGCGTGAAATGTCAGATAGTCATGATGGATTATTTATTAACGCACAAAAGCTAAATGAAAAAACGTTATTACTCAGTTCGCTCAATTCCCCACTCTATATTTGTACCTTAAAACCCGGCAGTAAATTCGATTAAAAATCCACATTACTTTCTCGCTCAATAAATATTGGGCGAGCGTTGCGACGTATTCTTGCGAATACCTCCTGTCTCATATTGCCCCCCATCGACGGAAACATTGATTATTTATGCCTGCTAAGGACACCGCATGATGAGTTCGGCTTAAGACATAAAGAGCTAATCTAGAAATAGCACTTTTTGTATATAGACTAGATTTAGTTTTTTCTCATCCTTGAGCTGGCATTGAAATATTAGTGATACCCCGCACATCTTTCCCGCTGATTTGTACTGCCTTTTTGCACCTTTTCAACATCCTTCTAACAAACTTAAATTGTCTTTTTTTTCATCTTCTTTGTGTATTTTTTTATAAATTTAAACAGATAAAAAAAGGCAATTAACAGCATAGATAAATAAAAATAAGGCTAAATAAGCATAAATATCAGAATATAAAACTATATATTTATCTTTTATGGATTTATATGTTGTTTTTATTTTTAGCCGTTATAGTGAATTTGAAACCAAGGTCTGCGTTTAAAAAATCACCACGCAGACATGATGGGTAACTGTAAACCGTTAAACGGCTTCCTGGAGGAAATAAAAATGGGTGATGCATTAGGTCTGATTGAAACTAAAGGGTTAGTGGCATGTATCGAAGCCGCTGATGCGATGTGCAAAGCCGCCAATGTTGAATTGATTGGTTATGAAAACGTTGGTTCAGGTCTCGTGACTGCGATGGTGAAAGGCGACGTAGGGGCAGTGAAAGCTGCGGTAGATTCAGGTGTGGAATCAGCGCAACGGGTGGGTGAAGTCGTCACATCACTTGTGATTGCTCGTCCTCACAATGACATCAACAAAATTGTTATCAAACACAAGGCATAGTCTTTGCCTTAGGAGAACGTATGGGTGATGCATTAGGACTTATTGAAACTCAAGGGCTAGTGGCATGTATTGAAGCCGCTGATGCGATGTGCAAAGCCGCCAATGTTGAATTGATTGGTTATGAAAATGTTGGCTCAGGTTTAGTCACTGCAATGGTAAAAGGCGATGTGGGTGCCGTTAAAGCCGCTGTAGATTCTGGCTTAGAAGCGGCTCAACGTGTAGGTACGGTGGTCACTTCATTAGTCATCGCTCGTCCACATAACGATATTCAAAAAATCGTTGCCCAGTACAAAGTGACTGAATAACGAAGGAAATAAATATGAAAGAAGCACTCGGTCTAGTGGAAACCAAAGGTCTAGTCGCTTGCATTGAAGCTGCTGACGCAATGTGTAAAGCAGCCAATGTGGAACTGATTGGTTATGAAAACGTCGGTTCAGGTTTAGTGACAGCCATGGTGAAAGGCGATGTCGGTGCAGTTAATGCAGCGGTTGAGTCTGGTGTTGAGGCGGCAAAACGTATCGGCACAGTAGTGACTTCTCGTGTTATTGCAAGACCACATAACGATATCGAGAAGATTGCAGAGCAACATAAAGCCTGATTATTCAGGTGCTGCCAAGCAAAAAACGTTATTCAGCTAAATTTTTAACTCCTGTATGGGGGAAAACATGGTTGCATTAGATAAAGATTTGCAATCCCGACAACTGGCTCGCGAGCTAGTTCGTAACGCGAAAAATGCGCAACAACAATATGCGAAATTTTCGCAGGAAAAAATCGACAATATAGTCAAACACATTGCATTTGAAGCTGCTCGTCACGCAGAAGAGTTGGCAAAAATGGCCTGCGAAGAGACCGGCTTTGGTAAATGGCAAGACAAAGTACTGAAAAATACCTTTGCGTCATTGCGTGTGTATGAACATATGAAAGACCTAAAGACCATTGGCATTATCAATGACGATAAAGTGAAAAAAGTCATGGATGTAGGGGTGCCTTTAGGGGTTATTACAGCGTTAGTGCCTTCCACTAACCCAACGTCAACCATTATCTATAAAACCTTAATTGCACTGAAAGCAGGTAATGCGATTATTTTTTCACCGCACCCTAATGCGAAACAGTGTAGTTTCCGCGCGCTAGAAATTGTCAAAAAAGCCGCACTAGAAGCGGGAGCACCTGAGGGAATTGTTGATGGTGTGACATTGCTGACATTGGAAGCGACAAAAGAATTAATGCACAGCAAAGATGTGTCATTAATCTTAGCTACTGGCGGTGAAGGAATGGTGCGTGCGGCTTATGCATCAGGCACACCAACTATCAGTGGTGGTCCTGGTAATGGCCCTGCCTTTATCGAGCGTAGTGCGGATATCAAAAAAGCAGTGAGCGATATCATCACCAGTAAAACATTTGATAATGGCGTGATCTGCGCTTCAGAGCAATCCATCATCGTAGAACGTTGTATTTATAACGAAGTTCACCGTGAGCTATTAGCGCAAGGTGCTTATTTTATGAATGATGAAGAAGCAGCGAAAGTCGCTTCTATGTTATTGCGCGCTAATGGCACGATAAATCCTGCGGTGGTTGGTAAAGATGCTATCTATTTAAGCCAGCGCGCCGGTTTTACTGTACCTGCTAATACCCGCGTCTTAATTGCACTACAAGATACTGTTTCACCGAAGAATCCCTATTCACGAGAAAAACTGTGTCCAATCTTAGGTATGTATATTGAAGAAGATTGGCAATCAGCCTGTCATCGTGTGGTGCAATTGCTCACTAACGAAGGCTTAGGTCATACCTTAGTGATCCATACCCAAAATGAAGATGTTATTCGTCAGTTCTCTTTAGAAAAACCCGTTAATCGTATTTTAATTAATACTCCAGCGGCATTAGGTGGTATTGGCGCAACAACCAATATTACTCCTGCGTTAACCCTAGGTTGTGGTGCGGTAGGCGGTGGTTCTAGCTCAGATAACGTCGGCCCGATGAATTTACTGAATATTCGTAAAGTCGGTTATGGGGTACGTAGTGTTGAAGAGTTAAAACAACCTTGTCCATTAGCACAAGAAGCTGCTCAACCTGCTGTTTCTAGCGCAAATTACCACACCAGCATTCTTGATGATGATCGTTTTCGTTCACCTTCTTTAACCCCTGTTCATGCGGAATGTGCAACAGCACAACGTCAAACACAAGGTGATGATCGCTTTGGCGCGTCCCCTTATACAACGACAGTCAGTGCGTGTGCACAACAAGTGATTGAACAAGGTGAGATCACCGAAGAGAACGTGGAGCGCATTATCAAAGAAGTTCTCGGACGTCTGGGTAAATAACTCATTGATAGAAGGCGATATAAACCATGATCCTCGCAAAGGTAATCGGACACGTAGTCGCGACACAAAAAAGCCCTGAGCTGAAAGGAAGCAATTTATTAATGATAGCGACCTTAGATGATGAGCTTAATCCACTGAAAAATAAAACCTATGTTGCAGTGGATAGTGTGGGTGCAGGTATCAACGATGTGGTGTTGGCTGAAGAGTACTTCGCACTAAACAAAGATCGTTACAAGGCGATGTCCGTGGTTGCCATTGTTGAGAAGGTTTATCGGGACAGTAAGGAGTAATAACGACATGAGTGAGTTTCTGATAAAACCCAAAATTCAGTTTGGCACCAATGCACTGAATTTTCTCTCTGGGTTAACTGCCCGCCGCGCATTTGTGGTGACAGATAAAGCAATGGTGAAGTTTGGCTTTGCAGATAAAGTCACTGAAAAATTAATGCAACGAGGTATTGAGTTTCAAATCTATGATGATGTTGCATCAGATCCTGATATTTCTGCCATTGTCAGTGGTATGAAAATAATGGATGCCCATTATCCTGATTTGGTTATCGCACTCGGCGGTGGATCTGTTATCGATGCTGCTAAAGCCGTTATGTACTCCCTCTGGCATACCCGTAAAGAGCACAGTAGAAGTAAACCGCAATTTATTGCGATCCCCACGACCAGTGGTACTGGCTCTGAAGTGACCTCTTTTTCAGTGATCAAATCACGCAGTGAAAAACTGGTATTGGTCGATGAGTTTATGTTGCCTGATATCGCGATCCTCGATCCTGAACTTGTAAAATCTGTACCTCCTGCAATTACCGCTGATACGGGTATGGATGTCCTTTGCCATGCATTAGAAGCTTATGTGTCTAAAGCTGCATCTGATTTTTCTGATGCGATGGCAGAAAAAGCCGTCAAATTAGTGTTTAGCCATCTGCTTGATTGTCATCATCAAGGGGATAACTTACTTGCTCGCGAAAAAATGCACAATGCATCTTGCATCGCAGGTATGGCATTTACTAATGCGTCGCTAGGTATTACACACAGTCTTGCCCATGCATTAGGCGGTGTTTTTCATGTCCCTCATGGCCGTGCGAATGCGTTATTGATGACACATGTTATTGCCTTTAATGCCAATCTTCATGGTGATTGTAATAGCGAAGCAGCGAAGCGCTATGCCTACCTTGCCCAAAGTTTAGGATTACCTGCGCAGACGGTAAAAGAAGGCGTTATCAGCCTTATTGTCGCCATTAATGTATTGAAAGATGAAATGGGTATGCCGAAGAGTATTCGCGATACCGGTGTCAGTGAAGCGGACTTTTATGCCCGTTTAACGGAAATGGTCGGACAGGCTTTACGTGATAGCTGTACGCCGACAAATCCGCGTGACGTAAACACACACCAATTAGAAACATTGTATCGTCAGGCATTTGCCGGTGTATCACACAGTTAATGCTCAATTAATACCGATTAGGTCTAGTAAAGAACATCAGGAGAGCCTCACATGGCCAAATATTCTTTGACGCCACGCGTAAAAATGCTGGCAGAACGTTTAGTTTCACGTAACAGTTCTATTAGCACAGAGCGTGCGACGATTTTTGATTCATTAGATAACAATATTGCCGGTGTGCCCCAAGCGATTAAACCTGCACAACGCTTTTATCAGTTTATTCGTCATTTTCCAAGCTATATCGCTCAAGATGAGCTTATTATCGGTAGCCAATCCTCAACACCACGTGGTGCGATTTTCCACAGCGAAGAAGAAGTGCGTAGTGACTCTATTTATCGCTTTTTAAGTATCAATAA
Organism: Proteus sp. G2674; assembly: GCF_009915195.1. Classification (NCBI taxonomy): domain Bacteria; kingdom Pseudomonadati; phylum Pseudomonadota; class Gammaproteobacteria; order Enterobacterales; family Morganellaceae; genus Proteus; species Proteus sp. G2674. The sequence continues at coordinate 288,025 of NZ_JAABLS010000012.1, read as the reverse complement.
TAGCGTTGCATCACCTGATTATATGCTGGTGGTGAATCAAGGTTTCTTAGCCATCAAAGCACAACTTGAAGATAGAATGAGAAGCATTGGTAGTGCAGTAAATCGTAGCAGTATGGATGAAGCCAATTTCTGCAAATCGGCGATTTATGCATGTGATGCGGCACTTTATTTTGCACAACTACTGTCAGCTAAAGCAGAAAATTTAGCAGCAATGGAAGACAATCCATACCGTAAAGCTGAATTATTAGAAAGCGCGGCTATTTTACGTAAAGTACCCGCTAAGCCAGCAGAAACCTTTAAAGAAGCGGTACAAGTTTTCTATTTATTACAGCTTATTCTTCATCTGGAAAATGGTAGCTACGCTATCAACCCAATGGGCTTTGATAAAGCACTATACCCATTCTATCAACGTGATATTGACCAAGGTCGTTTAACGCCAGCACAAGCTTATGAGATTGTTGAAAGTCTTTGGCTAAAACTGGCTGAGCTATCCGAAGTGCGCGCAACGAAAGAAGTCGATGGCTATCCAATGTTTGATGCCATGACCCAAGGTATCGATATTAACGATCCTCGCGTCAGTATTAACGAACTTTCAGAAATGTTGTTATCAGCGCGCGCTAATCTATCAGCATTACACAGTTCACTACAAGTCCGTTTATATAACGGTCGTATGAATACACCACCGCAATATGCTTCACCTTCAGCCAATGTTGTTACACCGGCGACCGCAAATGGTGAGTTGACTGTAATGGAAGGCTTAACTCCTCGTCTACAGCGCCTGCGTAATCGTTATTTAGAGGCTCGCCCTAGTGTTTCAATTTATAGAGCATTAGCCTTTACTGAAATTGCTCGCAATAATCCTGGTTTACCCCCTATTTTATTGCGTGCTAAAGCTTTCCGCCGTGCTTGTGAAACCGCACCTATCTTAATTCAAGATGAAGAGCTTATTGTGGGACATCCTTGTGGGAAACCGCGTGCTGGCGCTTTCTCTCCTGATATCGCATGGCGTTGGGTACGTGATGAACTCGACACCATGAGCACGCGCCCACAAGATCCATTCCAAATTTCAGAAGAAGACAAAAAAGTCATTCGTGAAGAGATAGTGCCATTTTGGGAAGGTCGCTCTTTAGATGAAATTTGTGAAGCGCAATACCGTGAAGCGGGTGTATGGGAATTCAGTGGCGAAACCTTTGTCAGCGATCTCTCTTATCATCAAATTAATGGTGGTGGTGATACTTGCCCCGGTTATGACGTGCTGTTATTCACCAAAGGGATGAACGGTATTAAAGCCGATGCACAAGCGAAATTGGCTGAATTAAGCATGGAAAATCCTGCTGATATCGACCGTATCTACTTCTATAAAGCGTCGATTGAAAGTTGTGAAGGTGTTATCGCTTATGCTCATCGTATTGCCGAGCATGCCCGTGAATTAGCCTCTAAAGAGAGTGATCCACAACGTCGTGAAGAGTTATTAACCATTGCTCAAGTCAATGAAAATGTTCCTGCTAATCCACCAAAAACATTGCAAGAAGCACTGCAAAGTATCTGGACTGTAGAGTCATTGTTTGAAGTTGAAGAGAACCAAACGGGACTTTCTTTAGGTCGCTTAGATCAATACTGTTTCCCAATGTATGAAAACGACATTAAAACAGGCCGTTTAACGCGTGAACAAGCACTGGAAATGATGCAGGCCTTTATCATCAAATGTGCCGAATTAATGTGGATGTCTAGCGAGCTAGGCGCAAAATATTTTGCCGGTTATCAACCCTTTATCAATTTAACGGTGGGGGGACAGAAACGCTCAGGTGGCGATGCTTGTAACGATTTAACTTACTTGATTATGGACGCAGTACGTTTTGTGAAAGTGTATCAACCTTCACTGGCTTGTCGTATCCATAACCAATCACCACAGCAATATATGGAAAAAATCGTTGATGTGGTCAAAGCGGGAATGGGCTTCCCTGCCTGTCACTTCGATGATTCTCATATCAAGATGATGTTGCGTAAAGGCTTCGACTTTGAAGATGCACGCGATTACTGCTTGATGGGCTGTGTTGAACCACAAAAATCAGGTCGTATCTATCAATGGACATCAACGGGTTATACCCAGTGGCCTATTGCCATTGAATTTGTATTAAATCGTGGTCGTATGGTGCTGTTTGATAGCTACCAAGGCTTAGACACCGGCGATTTACGTGATTTACGTACTTATGAGGATTTCGATCGCGCGGTTAAAGAGCAAGTCGCACATATTATTCGTTTATCAGCAATTGGTACGGTTATCAGCCAGCGCGTTCACCGTGACATTGCCCCAAAACCACTTATGTCGCTATTGGTTGAGGGATGTATGGAGCAAGGTAAAGACGTGACAGCGGGTGGTGCGATGGTTAACCACGGGCCGGGTCTGATCTTCTCTGGTTTAGCCACTTATGTCGATTCTATGGCGGCAATTCGCAAACTGGTTTATGAAGACAAAAAATATACCTTAGAGCAAATACGTGACGGCTTATTAGCTAATTTTGAAGGACACGAAGAGTTACTGCGTGACTGTTTAAATGCACCGAAATTTGGTAACGACGATGATGTTGTTGATCAATATGCGTTAGATATTACCGAATGGACTGAACGTGAATGCCGTAAATATAAAATGCTCTACTCCACATTTAGTCACGGTACGTTATCTATCTCTAATAACACGCCAATTGGTGAATTAACCGCAGCAACACCAAACGGCCGTTTAGCATGGAAACCATTATCAGATGGGATCAGCCCTACACAGGGTGCAGATAAACATGGCCCCACTGCCATCATTAAATCCATTAGCAAGATGAATGTTGAAACCATGAATATCGGTATGGTTCATAACTTTAAATTCCTCAAAGGCTTGCTAGATACCAATGAAGGGCGCCAAGGATTAATTACCTTATTAAGAACTGCCTCTATTTTGGGTAATGGTCAGATGCAATTTAGCTATGTCGATAATGAAGTACTGAAAAAAGCCCAATTAGAGCCTGAAAAATACCGCGATTTAATTGTCCGGGTTGCTGGCTACAGTGCGTACTTCGTTGAATTATGTAAAGAAGTTCAGGATGAAATTATTAGTCGTACAGTGATTGAGAAATTCTGATCATAGACCCAAGGAGGGCTAAGAGTCCTCCCTATTAATCGCGACAAGACAAGATGTAAATTTATCGAACAAGGATGTTTGATGCAGATTTGGAGGCGTAAAGATGGAGACGGCAGCAGAAATAAGAGGGCGGATATTTAATATCCAAAAATACTCTATTTATGATGGTGATGGTATTCGTACTCTGGTTTTCTTAAAAGGCTGTAATATCCGCTGCCCTTGGTGTTCAAACCCAGAAGGTCTTAGCAGTGAATTTCAGGTGATGTACTCTCGCGATAAATGCGTGGATTGCGGTAAATGTGTTGATGTGTGTCCGGCTGGTGTGCATTACATGACAACCAATGAGCAAGGGCAGCAAGTTCATCGCGTTGATCGCGCCGTTGATTGTATTGGATGTCGTCAATGTGAAGAAGTGTGTCTTTCTGATGCACTGGATATTATGGGCAAAGATGTCTCTGTATCTGAATTGATGGACATTATCATGCAAGATTACGACTTCTATATCTCTTCCGGCGGTGGTGTCACAATCGGTGGCGGCGAAATGAGTTTACAAACGGATTTTGCTGTAGCTCTGCTACGTGAATGTAAAAAGATGATGATCAATACTGCGGTGGAAACACAAGCAACCACTAATGTGGCTAATTATGAAAAATTAGCGCAAGTCGTTGATCAGTTTCTAATTGATATCAAACATATTGATACTACTCAGCATAAAGCATTATTTGGCATTGGTAATGAGAATGTCCGCCGTAATTTAGAGCGTTTGATGGATCTCGGTGCAAATGTGGTTATCCGTATGCCTTTAGTGCGAGGTTATAACGACTCTTATGATGCGATTACTGGTGCAATTAACTACGCCATGGCGTTGTCAAAACGCGGTAATCTTCAGCGCATCGATATTCTACCTTATCACCAATTTGGCCGTAATAAATACCAAAAATTGGAGATGATCTACCCCATTAAAAACGATCCGGGATATACGCCAGAAGAGCTCGATCGCTTAGAAGCCTTCTTTAAACAATTTGATTTTGAGATCCGTCTTGTCCGCCACTAATCAGTAGGAGAGAAAGATGAACAGTTTAGGTGTGATTGAAACACGCGGATTAACCGCTGCGATCCAAGCTGCTGATGTGGCTTGTAAAGCTGCCAGTGTTGAAATTATCGGTTATAGAAAAATTGGATCAGGGTTAGTTTCTGTCTGTTTTCAAGGTGAGATCAGTGCGGTAAAAACAGCGGTTGAGCATGGTGTAGATGTGGTGAGCCAAAAAGAGTTGGTTATCGGATCACTCGTCATAGCAAGACCTGAGCCAAGTGTTATCACCAAATTGCTGACAATAAAAGGTAAGAAAAAAAACGCTGTTATTAGTGAAGAAACACAACAGAATGCGTTCAAAACGCTGGCTGAAAACAGGGTTGAAACTGTCATAAAGCACGAAAGTGGCGATAGTGACGCGACAAAAAAAGTTGCAGAACGACTGGCTCAAAATAGTGCCCCTGAAACTAAAGCAATGACAGCAGATAAAGCACCAAGCAGTAAAAAAGAGAGTAAACCTGAAAGCCGTAAAGGTAAAAAATAATGATTAATCAACAACTAATGGGAAAAATTCTCACTCGTTTAAATATCCCCAATGTGGGAATGGGCATAAATCAAGGGATCGCTATTCCTGTTGGTATTTCTAATCGACATGTACATCTTTCACAACAAGATGTAGATGCGTTATTTGGCCACGGCTATCAGATCACCCCGTTTAAAGATCTAAAACAACCGGGACAATTTGCCGCCAAAGAGTGTGTGATGGTAGTCGGGCCTAAAGGCTCTATCAGTAAAGTTCGTGTTTTAGGGCCGGTTCGTCCACAAAGCCAATTAGAGATTTCAAAAGCTGACTGTTTTGCATTAGGTATAACGGCACCCGTGCGTGGTTCTGGTGATTTAGCAGGCTCCGGTAATGCAGTTTTGATGGGGCCTGCGGGATATGTGGAATTAAAACAGCAAGTTATTTGTGCTCAGCGTCATATTCATATGAATAATATTGATGCTAGAGCGTTAAATGTGACCAATGGTCAGAAAGTGCATGTAAAAACAGAGGGTGAACGTAGCCTGATTTTTGATGAAGTGATTGTGCGCGTCAGTGAGAAATTTGTATTGGAATTTCATATTGATACCGATGAGGCAAATGCGGCAGGACTTAGAAATAACGACAGCGTGTTTATTGTCAGCTAAGACCATGAGGTGAGGTAATGGACAATCAACTAATTGAACGGATTGTTGCAGAAATAGAAAAGCGTATAAAAAAGCCGGTGTTGTTAGTTTTAACACCGGCGCCGGGATATCGTGATGAAATCTATCAACGCATTAGCCATTTTTCCACTGTACGAGCCTCTATTTTTGTTACCACACAGGCACAGCAATGTCATGATTTATCGCAGTGGTGTCATGTAGGGGATATCACTAAAGCCGATGAGTTTGATCCCCATAGGTTATCCGCTTATCAGGCATTATTTATTCCCTATTTTGACAAAAAGCTGGTGGGGGAAATTATTAATGGGTTAATGATTAGTGAAGAAGGAACACTTATTCATTCCGCATTGGCTAAAAATATTCCTATTATTGCATTACCTTATTTTTGTCAGCCAAACAGTGAAATTAATGAAATTTTAGGTTTAAACCAAAATGAACACTATAACTTAGTGCTAAAACAGAATATTGAACGATTAATATTAATGGGTATTACTTTTTGCTCAATAAATGAAGTTGAAGATAATTTAAAAAAGAATGCTTTTGATCACAAGTTAAAATTTATTAATAAAACGGAAACAAAACAACCGAATAATAATCGCTATATTACTTTGAAACAAGTAATGAGTAACCCTGAAAAATATCAATTATCACAAGATAAATTAACCGATTCTGCTATTGAATATTTAAAAAGTTTGAAAGATTAAAATATACCATATCTAAAAATTTAGGAGTCTTATTATGTCCCCAAAAGCAAAATCATGGCTTTGGATGCTGGCGGTTATTATTTCAGAAACCTCAGCAACCTCGACCTTAAAAATGTTTGATAATAGTGAAGGAATAACAAAGACATTATTATTAGGATTAATTATTGTTCTTTATATTGTTTGTTATTATTCATTATCTCGTGCAGTTAAAAATATCCCAGTAGGCTTAGCTTATGCCACCTGGTCCGGAACCGGTATCTTAGTTGTATCTACTTTAGGTATGGCATTTTACGGTCAACATCCTGATACGGCTGCTATTATTGGTATGGCAGTTATTGCCAGCGGGATCGTCATTATGAATCTGTTTTCGAAAATGGGTTCCGAAGAAGAGCCAGAAGAAACGACGGAGTTACCGAATATAAAACAGACTGCATCGTCAGTGAATAAATAAATCTATTTTTTAATAATCTATATTTAATAAAACTATTTTTTTAATAAATAAGTACTTTATTAAAATAAATAAGGATAACCATTATGTTTACCGGATTCTTATGGCTGGCGCTGTCTATTGGTTCTGAAATCACGGGCACCTCAATGATTAAAAAGACCAATGGCTTTAGTAAATTAGCCCCCTCTGTTTTAGTGATTGCCGCTTACTGTATTTGCTATTTCGCCTTAACACGTGCAATGGGCTATATCCCTGTTGGTGTGGCATATTCCTTGTGGTGTGGATTTGGTATTGTTGGGGTAACATTAGTTGCCATGATTTTATATAAACAAAAACCCGATCTACCCGCTATATTCTCAATGGCATTGATTATCTCTGGTGGGATAATTATGAATACCTTTTCAACGATGTAAGATAAGTTTATAAACAAGAGACTAAATTTTCTTTTAATTTTAAATGCCGATATGTTATTCAACAATATCGGCATTTTTATATTCACTCATATTTATTTCTTAAAATGAATATGATTGAGAAAAGATGTTTTTTTTTATATTTTAAAGTTTTTATCAATATAAAATTTGGAGACTATTATGTAAAACTAAGTTAGAAAAGGGTGATATATGTTAAGAATAATACCTGATGCGAGAGCAAAATTTAATAGCATAAGAAATTTTTTAGGAATAAAAGATCCCACGGGAAATCTTAATGTCAGTAGTGTTAAGAATACCAGTACTAGTACTATATGGTATGTAAGTGATTTATCTGAAAAAAAATATTTGTTCCACAGGTTTCATTAAAATTTAAAAAAGTAAATAATATCCAAAGATTAGTATCTACAGAAGTTCTTAAAAGATTATATTATGTTGCAAACTCACCTCAATATGATGAAAATAATTATCAATGTATACCTGATTCTAGATATAGAATACGATATTGTAAAAAAACTTTAATAGAATCTAATGGGGTATTATTACCTGCTAATAATGTGAGTGTTAAGAACTCTCCTTATACGACTATTGCAAGCCAATATCCTCTTAATGATAAAGAGAGTTTAAAACATTATTTTAATATGTTATTTGATAATGATATAAAGACAGTTTATGTTTTAGCCTCGAATAATGATATTGAAGACGATTTCTCAAAACCTAATCATGAATGTAATGAAAGCACTCCTCAGCAGAAAGGGTTTAAATACTTTAGAGGGAATTTTTATTCAGATAATATAAAATGTTGCAGCTCTAGTAAGTGGGATTTCAGTCGTTTTAAAATAAAAGGTGAAAATGGGAAATTTATAGAAAATAATAATGGAGAAAATAAAATTTTAGGAGATGATAGAAAGTTAGATTGCAAAGTATATACTAAGAAATTGACTAAAGAAGGTAGTGATAAAGAGAAACAAATAAAATTTGTGCATATTTATAATTGGGAAGACCATAAAGCAATAGATGCGACAAAATTAAAAAATACAATTAATTATATTGGCAAGAAATTCACAGTAAACCCAACAAAAGAAAATATAGCTGTCCATTGTCTTGCGGGATTAGGAAGAACAGGGGAATTTATTGCTTTAATGGAAATGATGAAAATGATAGAGGAAGGAAATACAAAAACAAAAAGCTTAGAAAGTATTCTCGTTCACTTAAGGGAAAATCGCAGTTGGCAGCTACTTAAAGTTAACGCACAAGTTGATGAGCTGATTAAGTTTGCAATAAATCATAACATTCCTTTAGTCAATGATAATACTAAAATAAAATAATATTTATTCAAAAAATAACTATAACCATCCCCATTGTATTTACAATGGGGATGGGTTTACGACATTACCGTTTTTAATTTTTATTGCTCAATGATTTGCTGTAACTGTTTTTGACGCTCAGTCTGCGCGCTGACTTGATGGTTTCGTGCTAAGAAGCTGTACATTGTGGGTAATACAAACAGCGTAAATAGCGTGCCAACTAACATACCTGATACAATAATCAACCCTAATCCATAGCGACTATTCGCTCCAGCACCACTGGCAAATAGCAGAGGAATAAGCCCGATAACCATTGCTGCCGTAGTCATTAAGACAGGGCGTAAGCGGATTTTTGCTGCTTCAACAATCGCCTCACGTCGATTTAGATTTTTATGAACTTGCAATTCATTAGCGAACTCCACCATTAAAATACCGTGCTTACTGATAAGTCCTATCAAGGTGACTAAACCAATTTGAGTGTAGATATTTAATGTCACCATACCTAAAGCTAATGGTACTAATGCACCACAAATTGAGAGTGGTACCGTAATCAAAATAATCAATGGATCAACCAAGCTTTCATATTGTGCGGCTAATACCAAATAAATAATGATAAGGGCGGCAATAAACGCAAAGACTAAGGTATTTCCTTCTTGGGTAAATTGGCGAGCATCAGATTGCCAATCATGGCTAAAGCCAGCGGGTAAGGAATTTGCCACATTTTCAAGAAACGCAACAGCTTGCCCCATGGTGACACCCGGAGCCGGAATAGCTTGAAATATAGCGGCATTTTGTTGATTAAATTGCGTTAATTTATTGGGTTCAACTTGAGTGGTAATATTGACCACGGTTGATAATGGAATTAACAGGTTATCTTGAGTACGAATATAGTGCCCTGCAAGTGCTGCCGGGGTTAAACGTTGTTGACGTATACTTTGGGGGATCACATCATAAGAGCGACCATCCATACCAAAGCGATTGATATAGTGTTCACCCACTAATAAGGATAGTGATTCGCCAATATCTTGCATGCGAATACCAAGGGTATTGGCTTTGGCACGATCAATAGTGACCTGTACAACAGGGTTGTTGTAATCAAGATCACTATCCACTACGACAAATAGACCACTTTCTCGTGCTTGCTGTTTGATCTCTTCCATCGTGTCAAATAAAACGGGATAACCTAATGGGCTACGTAACACCATTTGGACAGGTAATCCGCCGACAGAGCCAGGTAATGATGCTAATTGAAAAGCAAAAATACTGCTTCCTTCAACATCCGCAACACGATTTTGTAGGTCTGCCTGAATTTGATTGGCATTACGATCTCGACCTTTCCAACCATCAAAATTAATCCCACCAAAGCTTGCTGAAGGGCCATCAGTACCATTGATGATCCATGTGCTGTCTGTTTCTGGTAGGCTCATATAAATATCATCAAGTTTCTGATTGAAATGTTCCGCATAGGCAAGATTTGCATGTTGTGGTGCTTTTACCGCGGTTAAAACGCTCGCTTGATCTTCTAAAGGTGCTAACTCTTGTTTTGTCTGGCTATATAAAAACGGCAAACTAACAAACACGGCTAAGGCGAAAACGACGGTTAACCAGCGATGGGTTAAAGAAAAATTAAGCAAATAGCTATAGTAATACGCCAATTTATCAAAGGTATATTCGGCTATTTTAGCCATCCTGCCTTCATTTTCTTTCGGTTTGAGCATTAATGAGCTCATGACCGGAGATAAGGTTAATGCCACAATACCCGATACAATGACACTACCAGCAAGCGTTATGGCAAATTCTTTAAACAGTGCACCAGTTAATCCTGACATGAGACCGATTGGCGCGTAAACGGCGGCTAAAGTGATGGTCATGGCAATAACCGGCCCCGCGACCTCTCGTGCCCCCACTAATGCGGCCTGCACTGGTGATAATCCCTCTTCAATATGACGATGTACGTTTTCAACCACTACTATTGCATCATCGACAACTAATCCAATGGCTAAAACCATAGCTAGCAAAGTAAGCAAATTAATACTAAAACCAAATGCCAACATTAATCCGGCTGCCCCCAACATAGATAAAGGGATAGCAAGCACAGGAATAATTACAGAACGTAATGAGCCTAAGCAGAGATAAATAACAGCAATAACAATTAAAATGGCTTCAATTAATGTTTGCACCACCTGATCAATAGAAGCTTTAATAAAACGTGAAGTTTCAAAGGCCAGCTCCACATTTACACCTGGTGGGAGTGTTTTTTCTATATCAGTAAGGTTTTCGCGAATACCATCAACAATGATTAACGGGTTACCTGTTGGTGTTGGAAATAGGCCTAAGAAGACGGCTTTTTTGCCATTCATGATGCCACTGGTTTCAGTAGCAGCCGCACCTAGCTCGACGGTGCCAATATCACGTAGACGTATAAGATTATGGCCATCATTGTGGATCACCATATCTTTAAATTCTTCCACATTGGTTAAATCGGTATTGACATAAACATTCGCAATAACAAACTCACCTTCGACCTTCCCGGGAGCTGCTTGGTAATTATTACGGCGAATGGCATCAGCGACATCACTAGCAGTTAAGTTTCGCCCCGCTAATTTATCAGTATCTAGCCATACACGCATTGCCAGTTGTTGTCCGCCAAAGACTTGTACTTTGGCGACCCCATTAATGGAGGAAAACATCGGTTCAACTACACGAGACAGATAGTCAGTTAATTCTGGAATAGAAATTTGCTCACTGGAAAAGCCAACATAAGCGACTGCGGTTGATTCACCAGAAGAAAGTTCAATCACAGGATCATAAGCTTGTTCTGGCAATTTATAGCGTACTTGATTGACCTTGGCCATCACTTGCGTTAATGCTTGTGTCGGATCGCGATTTAACTCCATTCTTACCGTGACAAAACTTTTTCCTTGTACTGAAGATGAAGAAATATAATCAACGCCTTCCACCGAAGAAACGGCTTGTGTAATAGGCTGAGTCACAAAACCTTGCATCAGTTCAGACGATGCGCCAGGGTAGTCTGTTGCAATGGTAATCGTTGAGTTTTGTAACATGGGGTATTGGCGAATAGGTAGTTTACTGAACGCAAATGCGCCCAGTAAAAAAATCAAGGTGCTAACTACTAACGCTAAAACAGGTCGTCGCACAAAAATATCAGTGAATTTCATGAAACACCCCTGTTATGGTTGACGAGTAGTAGATTGGGCCAGTGTTAACGTATCTTGCTCAATGGGGGCTATTGAGGTGCCATCACTAAGTTTGATTTGCCCTGAGGTAACAACTTGATCTCCCTGATTTAAGCCTTCTTTGATCTCGATAAGGCCGTTGTAGCGCAATCCAACTTTCACAGAGACACGCTTAGCGATAAGGTTTTTTTGATTGTCAGATTGCGCTACAAACACGGTATCCCCATAGGCAGTATAAGTAACCGCTGTCTCTGGTACGGTTAATGCCTGATGACGAGTAGGGGAAGTAACTTGAACACGAGCAAACATGCCCGCTTTTAATTTGTTATCGGTATTCGGTAAAATGGCTTGTACTTGCACAGTGCGAGAAGGGCCAATAAGAGGGTCTATGGCATTAAGTGAGCCGGTAAATGTTTGATTAGGGTAAGCATCAACTGCAATATTAATAGGTTGATGAGTTGAAAGCTGTGGCGCCACTTGCTCATCGAGTGAAAAGTTAAGTTTTAAGTGGCTTGCATCCACTAATGAGGCAACACGTTCCCCTGCATTTAGATACTGTCCTTCATGCACGAGTTTTATGCCGACAATACCATCAAAGGGAGCTTTAATTGTTTTTTGTGCAATGCGCGCTTTCACTTCACGGATAGAGGCTACAATCATATCGCGCTCTGATAACGTACTATCTAACTGTGCTGCTGCAGCCACATTTTTACTATAAAGTTGGCGAGTTCTTGAATAAAGTTTTTCTGCATTAGTTAGTTGTGCTTGTAGGCGTAATAATTCTGCTTGCTCTGGCTCATCATTTAATTTTACTAAGATTTGTCCCGCGGTGACGGTTTGTCCTGATGCAAAGTGGATCGTGGCGATGCGCCCATTTGTTTCTGACGCTAAATAGACTTGTCTAGCGGCTTCCAATTCTCCAACACCATGCATAGTATTAGGTAATTCAGCAGATTGCGCGGTTGCTAATGCCACTTTTGTTGGTGGATAAGCGAATGGCTGTGTTTCATCTTCATCAGATCCCATTGTTGCATAAACCATTGCCCCTGCACTTAATAAAAATAGTGAGGCACATAAAGTTAACGTCAATTTCTTATTCATTTTACCGCCGATCCCATAGTGAAGTTTTTATCTATTTTTAGGGTGTTATGAGTTAAATTTTTTCCATAATGCTCTGAAGTGGCTAGCCATTGCGGTTGCCATTAGTCCTCCAATCACAGAGGTATGCTCTATCGCAAAATACATGGATAACATCGCTTTATCGCCGGTCATATTCCAAAACGTATGTACAATCACAATGGTTAAAAATAAGAAAGTGGCTAATGCGCCAGCACCTAACCATAGGTAACGATCAAAAAGGACTAAAATCGATCCAGCGAATAAAACAATGGCGCTGGCAAGATTAAAAAACCAATCAGGGTTTAACCCTGCGGCACGCATCTCTGCCAAACTATTCTCATAATCAAATACCTTGGCAAAGCCCGATGATAAAAATAACAATAGAATTAGCACTCTTGCGACAATCCATAATGTTTGGCTTTCAAGAATACGTGCAATTGAGTTAGGCATGTATCAGTCCTCAATAAACTTAAAAATAAAAATCAGACAATTGGCTGACTTGACTTTGTATTGGGACAGGACTATAAAACCTCAAGTTGACTTGAGGTCAAGTGAAAAATAAAAAAGGTAGCAAATGAGTAAAGAGAAAATAGATTTTAATCGAGCGCTCACGGTTGGCGAAGTGGCAAAACGCAGTGGTGTACCCATCTCTACACTGCATTTTTATGAAGAAAAAGGATTGATAAAAAGTTCTCGGAGCCCTGGAAATCAGCGCCGTTACCCGTCAGTGGTACTCCGTTATGTGGCAATTATTAAAGCAGCGCAGAGTACAGGTATTCCATTAAAAGAAATTCAGGAAATATTAGGGAAATATCCACCAAATAGTAAATTAACTGCAGAACAATGGCATGAAATATCAACGGATTGGAAAATACGGCTCGATGAGCGTATTCGGCGTCTTAAGCGATTACGTAATGGACTTGATCACTGTATTGGCTGTGGATGCCTATCATTAAATGATTGCCCATTACGTAACCCTGATGATATTTTAGGGGAAAAAGGGCCTGGTGCTCAAATGTTATGATCACAATGAAAATGTCACCCTATCAGGCTTAAAAAAACCTTCGAATTCATTATTGTTATCGATCATACCTAATAATTCTTGGGTGACTTGATGGTAAAAACCTTGATAAGAGAGCCGTGAAATTAGTGCTTGATTAATTAAGTTTTTATTTTCATGATGCTCTAATTCACTTTGTTGGTGTGCATAAACTAATAAGGCTATTTGTCGCTTCTCTTTTAACGTTTGATTACCTCCATCTTTGACATCAAATTGGTCTAATAAAGTAAGAATATCATTAGCATGGCTAAGATCTGCCTTGCTTAAATCTTGATAGAAAGTCAGTTTCAAATTTTCGATAAGAGGATCTGAGCCTTTTCTCGGCATATTATTTACATTAGATAAAGCCGAGGGAGAGTTATATACCTGCTGTGCGCGGAAAGGATCAATTTTCATTGTTACCCTCGTTTAAAATGGTTTTTTTTGAAGAGAGATCGTCTGAAGGTTCAAATGTATTGATAAAATTTAATAGCAGTTGTTTGATGTTTTGCTCAAAAATCGGTTGATAAGTTTCAGAAAAAGGCCGATGAAATTGTGTTCTTAGATCGTTGAGAAATATGGCAGGATCAAAAAAAGTAATTTGATCACCGATATGAATAGCAATGGTCTTGTTGCTATGGCAGTTTAACTTAATATTGCTATTGTCGAGTTCACTCTCAAAATAGCGCTGTAGTGTTGTGGGAATATCGAGTGTCACTTTTTGCTCAAGAGGAACAGATGACATCAGATATTGAGTGAGTTTAACTTGTATTTCAGGTGAATCTAAGAATTCCCCGATCGTTGCGACGAGTTGTTCTCGTTGCTGAAATTCATATTGTACAAATTTTTCTTGATATTCAATTGAGAATTTTATGATATCAGCTAATAAAACCTGTAATCCTTTAGCATAAGCTTCGTTAGCTACCTTATTACGAAGTTTATCTAGTTTATGATTAAAGTGATGCAGCATTTTTTTTGCTGCCTGCTTGGTCGCTAATGTTGTTTTATGAATATTATCGAGCTGTCGTATATAGTGAGCTCGTATTAATACACCTTCACAGGTATATTTTAAAAGGTTATCAGGTAACAAACGTAGCATAATCTAATACCAGTAAAAAAAGTGTAGGAGGTAAAACAAGTGATTTAGGAAATTCAATATTAATTGATAAAGATTTTGGTGAAAAAAGTAATTTAAAACGTTGAGCTAGTGCGTTCGATATTAGCTTAATAAAATTAAATAGTAATTGATAGCCAATATCTATGGGGGCAATATCTTTTAGTGACACTAATATTTTGCTATCGACAGTCCTATTTAACATAGGATAGAGAGCTAAAAAGGCTTTTAATGCAGGTTCTAAATGATAATAATTTTGTGCTAATAGCGTATGACGAGAATAAAAATAACCTAAAAATAAAGCACAACGAGGAAGAGTGTGCCAATGAGTAAATATTTTTTCTACGGTAGTATCAATCTTACAATCAATATGTAGTATAAGTTGATATTGCCCAATTAAATGACGATTAGCTATTTTTTGCCATAGGGTATTTTCTTCTGGCGATACTAATACATCGTAGTCTGAATGGATATAACTTAACGGTTCATACATTACATTAGAGATCAATTTAAATTGTTCAGCAGTCAGATTACTCATTCTCGCTTACCATTTTATTGACTTGTTTACGGCGATAAATAATCAATATGACCACAATTATTATAATTAAACTAATTACTGATAACCCTATGAGTAACCAAGAGTTACTCAATGATGTCGTATTATCTTGGTGAAGTTGATTATTTAATATCGTAAATTTATTGATATTCCGTGGATATAATAAAACAGTAATATTACTCTCATCCATATCATTAAAAGCATTATGGATAAAAGCGCGAACATCGTCACTTAGCTGATCACTATCTATCATGCCATCTTCATAGAAAACTAAAGCAGAAGCATGAGGTGTTGGCGTTATACGATCATTTGATGATAGTGGATAACTGACATGTACTCTCGCATCGATAAGATGATCAATGGTTAATAATGATTGTTCTAACCGTTGCTCAATGGCTGAAATTAAACGTGCTTTTTCAGCTTGAGGCGATGAAACTAATGCATCTGATGGAAATAATTGTGTAATTTCAATACGAGAAATTGTTGGTAATTGATATTCTTCTAATATTTGAATAGCAATCCCTATATTTTCCTTTTTAACAGAGATCTCAAATAATCCTTTTCCTAACGCAGTACGAGTACTTGTTATTTGGTGTTTCTGTAACACCGCTTGAATTTCAGTTGCTTGCCTTTGACTTAAATTAGTGAGCAGTGATTGATCCTTACAACCGTTTAATAAAGGAAGTAAGCAACATAAAAATAGTAATAACAAATACCGTCTATTCATTACTATTGAGCCTTAAGTAGTGTTTCCACAACATTGAGAGATTTTCTTGCTAACGTACTCGCTAAGCTCATCGTAATAGAATAATCGCTAAGTTCTATTTGTAAATTTGTATAACTTTGGGCATCACCTAATTGGCTTAATGTTGTTAACTTTTCTTGTATCTTTTTTTCATATTGCATACTGCTAATAATGCCATTTACCATGATAGTCGATAAACTATCATCACTTGTATCTTGTAGTTCTTTGGTTAAATTAACCGGAATAATAGGTGCAATAGCCATACATAATCTCCGTAAAACTTATGTTAACGCATATTACCAATAATGCTCATTGCTAAATCTTTAACGACTTTGATTGATGTAGATTGGGCATTACGTGTAATATTATATTCAGCAAGTTTGGCTTGATATTCGGCTAATGCAGCAGCATTAGATGTATCAGCCTTTAATGCTTCTAAAGCTTTTGATAAATTATTACTTTGGGTTCTTACAGGTTTATGAAAATATTGGTCAACTTTGTTAATTGAACTTACATCTGTTTCAACAAGACTCGCAGCCATAAATTACTCCTTTGTACTTAAATTTATTATGTTACTCATCATAGCTTGATTATCCTTGAGGAAAATAACGATGCTGATTATCAAGAAAAATATATCCATCATCTTCTTGTAGCATTGCTTTATTTTTCAAGTTGATATTAACTTTATTTTCACGATAAAAAATAAATTTTCTTCCAAAAATAGCTGCCTGTTTTTTTATATAAGCATTAAATTTTTCTTTGTCATTTACACTTAGTTCATCATCAAAGATAAAAATTAAGCCGTTATTTTTTTCTTCAATAGTATATCCTATTGTTTTAGTGAAATTTAGCTTGTTTATCTCTTCAACAATTTTAGCAATTGATAACTCTTTTATGATTGGCTGACAATTTTTGGGGAAATTGTCATTGATAGCTTGAATGATTTTTAACTTTTCATTTTTATTATAATAAAAAAAACTCACTATAGGTTTAGTGTTGTCTTTTAAAGTAACGTGAATTTTATTATTAGTTGCTAATTTGATAATCTTTTCTTTGTTCAAAAATGAAATTTTTGTTTTTGAATCACTATCTTTTATTAAATTTTTAGAAGAGTAAGGTTCAGTGTAAATACATAAATAACCATTTTCTCCTTTAAATTCATTTGAATATAAACTTTTAAACGCTAATTCCTTTGGTTTATTTTCTAATGGTTGTGAGAAATTCATAAAAGTAAATGATACTATGAAAAATACAATAACCAATATAAATGATACAATGATTTTTCTATTAATTGTCCATTTTTTTGAATTTAAATCAAAAGATGTTATAGACAAATCATCTTTCTGACTAATTAAGAAAATAGGAAAATTGTTGATATATATAGGCTTATCGAGTTCTAATGGTAGTTCTTTGCTAATTTCTTTAGAAATTAAACCATCTTCTATTTTATATTTATTATTTTTTGTATTATGCTCATCAAGCATAATCGTAATTATCTTTTCATGTTCTTTCTTGTTGCAAGGAATGTAAAGTGTTAATTTCTCATTTTCTATTTTATTTTCAATATGTTCTTTACTATGTAGAATTAATGAGTATTGATTAGGTAGTAAAGGCGTTATTATCCCTTTTAAAGGACCACTGAGAACATAAATATAATACAGCATAGAGTTAACCCAATAATAAATGTTAATTAATTCATGTTATAAATATATTTTAGTTATATAAATAATGAAATTCTTTAAAAAAACATAGGTGTTTTATTTGAAAATAAATGTTGATATATTACTGTTGTTTTTTTAATAATAACCAATGAGAATTGTTATTTATTTTTAAAGTTAATTCTAGGCTATATTATTATAGTGTTCTATAAATGATGGCTATAATAACATTTTGAAAAATAGTTTGTTTTTTTAAACCTTTAATAGATTATAAGTATAGGTTGAGGTATTTACCATGTTAATAAATGATATAAAAATAAGTGGCGATAAAAATATTTTATCAGGGAATTTATTATTCATGTGTATTCCTTTAAATGATGAATATCCAATAAGAATATACGATGATAAAACGACTAAAATCATAAAGGGAAAGGCTTTTATTTATAATTCAAAAAATGAAAATGTTATTTTTCAATCAGAAAATCAGTCATGGCGTATTGAAAAGAGATCATTTTTTATTTGTGCCAGATTATTGGCATTTATTGATTATGCTAGAGATTTTTCAAAAATGACAGCAGTTGGCACTAATTTTGATATTAATCAACAAATTTTTTATATAAAAGAGGGGAGTGGAACATTAGAACATCTGATTATTAATGAGGCACTGAAAGATGAAAGCCAATTAGAACCTCTTTTTGTGACAATAAGACACAGTGAAAGTTACTGGCTTATATTACATCTGATTAGTTATTTGGATGAGAAAAAAAGCAATATTGCACAAATAGGTGAACGATATGGTGTATCAGGGACACATTTTAGACGGCTGTGTAAACGTTATTTAGGTAATTGTGGCAAAAGTCAATTACGTTCATGGCGTGCGGCATCTTCTATTTTGACAACGCTATCAACAGATGAATCATTGACTCAGATTGCAGTCGATAATGGTTTTAGTTCAGCATCTCATTTTTCTAATGAAATTAAGACATTATTTGGTATTACACCAACTGAATTTCGGCGAATTGGCCAATATCTTTATGAACATAAAAAATAAAATTTACTGTATCATTGGAATTATCATTTTTTATAGCTTCTTTTTGCCAACTCAAGCGGCAGAAGGAAAGGTTATTTATACACATCAGGTTAAAAAACCTGATGTTTTTGTTGCGGTAAATACACATATTGAACAGTTTTTCCTAGTGCTATCAGATAAATTAAATAAACCTTTTATTCTAAGCAGCGCAGTAAAAAAAGAGCGGATCAGTGGGAAATTTGATATTTCTTCACCTGAAGACGCCTTTGAATTAATGGTAAAACGTTTGTCATTACTTTATTTTAATGACGGAGAATCTATTTATATTTATCGCGATAATGAGATACAGCAACAGCTATTTCAAGTGAAAAATATCAGCTTGAGTAAACTGAAAGAGTATCTACAAGATGTTGGATTATATGATCTCCGCTACCCATTACGTGCAGGTCACGATCAGCGTACTTTTTATCTCTCAGGTCCTCCTATTTATATTAGCCTAGTTAAGGCTGCTGCTGAGCTTTTGGATAATGATGTACAAGAACAAATTAATGAAAATATCAATAATCAAGTTCCAACCGGAAGCTCTCGTTATGGCGATGAGTTTGTGCAGATATTTCCATTAAAAAACACTTTTGTACAAGATAGAACCTATATATTACGTGATGAAAAAGTGGTTTTACCAGGTATAACAACGGTTTTGCAACAGCTATTTATGCCATCGGGAGAGAAAGAAAAAACAGTCAGAAGAGCACGTGAGATTATCGAAGATAATGATAAATATCAGGATGATAAAATTACCAACGATATACAAGATACTCATTCACCGATTATCACTCAAATGGGCAAATATAATGTTGAGCTCGTTCCTTTACCAGGATCAAATAGCCTGTTGGTTAAAACGAGTCGAGAAGGTTTAGCTTTAGTTAGCTCACTTATTTCACAATTAGATAAACCGAAAAGACAAGTTGAGTTGTCATTATGGATAATTGATATTTCTAAAAGTAAAGCCGATAGTTTGGGGGTGAATTGGCAGGGGAGTTATGGCTCGGGTAAAAATACATTTTTCTTTAATACCGCTAGCTTAAGTGCTGTATCTGGTTTTAGTTTTTTAAGTAAAATCAAAGCACTCAGTGAGGAAGGGGAAGCTAAAATGGTTTCTCGTCCTATTTTGTTAACTCAAGAAAATACTCCCGCCATATTTGATAATAACACCACCTTTTATACACAAATTAAAGGTGAGCGAGTTGCTTCATTAGAATCTACAACATTCGGCACTATGATCAGTGTGTTGCCTCGTATTAGTAATAGTAATCAAGAGATTGAGATGATTATCAATCTTGAAGATGGCGCCGAGAAAAAAAGTGATGATGAAGATAGAGAAGAAGGGATTGAAAAATTACCTGTTATTAATCGCACAAATATCAGCACCGTGGCGCGAGTTTCTGAAGGCGGTAGTTTATTAATTGGTGGATATACACGAGAAGATAACATAAAAGCAGAAAACAAAATTCCTTTTTTAAGTGCTATACCTTTAGTTGGCCGAGCATTTAGCTATCAGTCAGATAATAATAAAAAAATGGTGCGTATTTTTATGTTACAACCGCGTTTATTAGATAAAACTGATACGCACGGATTGGACTCTTTAACTGAACACCCATTTTTACCGATGGATAAAAAAACATCTCAAGCGCTAAAACAAATTCAGGCATTTATGAGGTGATATTATGATCGGGCCAATTAATACTTCTACTTCGACAAATGCTGCCAGCAATAGTGTTAGTAAAGAAAGTCAGCAAGAAATAGAATATAAGCAACCACAAATAAACGAAAGTGAAAATTATCAAAATCAATTAATAGAAATATCTGATGATATGTCTATGGTGGCAACTCTTTTTTCTCAGCGATTAGGTAAATTATTAGATAAAAAAGCCAATAAAGGGCAAGAAGCTTTATATATTGCAGAAGATGGTGCTGATGAGAAACTTGATAAGGTGATGCTTCAATTTAGAAAATCGGGGAGAAGTTTACAGGAATTATTGCAATATTTACGTAAAATGTTCCCTGATCCTAGTGATCTCGTTATGGTTTTACGAGAATTACTTAGGAAAAAAAAATTAGGTGCACAATTAGATGCAGGTATTGAAAATGAGATCAATAGGTTACTTGCAGGTGAGGAGGGTAAGCAAATTAAGGCGGGCATTAATATTGCCCTTCAAGCTAAAGCCTTTGCTAAATTACTTTGTTTAGATGCATCAGTATTAAGAGACCTTTACCGTAGTTACATTATTCTGGATATTGAGCCTATTTATTTTTTCAAAATGTGGATAGAAAAATATGATATAAAAAAATGTTCAATTATTTTGAATTTTCTAACACAGAGCTTGATTTGTGATATGAAATCGTTAATGCCAAGTTGCTCCCAAAGCTCAGAGTTTGGTTATCTTTTGGAAAAGGTAAATAAATTACGATTATTATATAGCTTTATAGAAATGAATATAGAAAATTTAGTTAAAGAAGATTTAAAGAGTTTTATAAAAGAAGATGATTTTTATCAACTAACTATTAATGGAATGATATCTCCAGAACAAATGGAAAAATATTTAATATCACTTATGGATAATCAATGGAAAGGTTATTTTATTAAAATAAAAATGAGGTTGCTACAACAGTTAAAGACAATGTTCAATAAATATCCTGAATTATTATACTTATCTGATGATTTTAGAAATGAATGCCAAATAATGATACAAAAAATTATAGATAATTATATTAAGCAAGAGCAATATCAATTAAGAAAATAAAAAACAATTAATTATTGGCAAAGTTTATGATTTATAAGTTTCTATTAGCAATAAAAAACAAACCAGAACTTATCGTACTATCAGTGATGATACTGGTTATAATGATGTTAATTATACCTTTGCCAACTTATTTGGTCGACTTTCTTATAGGTTTAAATATTACTATTGCACTTCTTATCTTCATGAGTTCATTTTATATTAAACGTATACTGAACTTTATGACATTTCCTGCATTATTGCTTATAACAACTCTTTTCCGGCTTGCTTTGTCAATAAGCACTAGCCGTCTTATATTATTAGATGCCGATGCAGGAGAGATTATTACCTCATTTGGTGAGTTTGTCATTGGTGAAAATCTTGTTGTAGGTTTTGTTGTCTTTTCCATTGTGACCATAGTGCAATTTCTAGTGATTACTAAAGGATCTGAACGAGTAGCGGAGGTCGCTGCTCGTTTCTCTTTGGATGGTATGCCTGGAAAGCAAATGAGTATTGATGCTGATTTAAAATCAGGGATCATTACGAATGAAGAAGTTCAGATCAGAAGAAAAGAGTTAGGACAAGAGAGTCAATTATATGGTTCATTTGATGGTGCCATGAAATTTATAAAAGGGGATGCGATAGCTGGCATTGTCATTATCTTCGTGAACTTAATTGGTGGCATATCGGTAGGTATGGCTCAAATGGGGTTATCTATTACAGAGGCATTACATACATATACACTTTTAACGATAGGGGATGGATTAGTTGCACAAATTCCTGCTTTACTGATCTCTATTAGTGCCGGATTTATTGTAACACGTGTCGGTGGTGAAAATAATAATTTGGGTTATAGCATTATGAATGAGCTATTGGCACAAGATTTTGCCTTGCTTGTTACGGCTATTTTGGCTTTTGGTATTGGTTTTTTACCTGGATTTCCCACACCTGTTTTTCTTATTTTATCTGCAATGCTTGGCGTCTACTTTTTTAAAATAAAATGGAAGAATAGTAAAAAAGAATATAAAAAAGAAGATGAAAAAGATAATCTTAATGCTACTAATGCCGACAGTAAAAAAGGACTTATGTCAAATTTATTTTCTGGTAAACATGATCAAGAAATAGATAATAGTTTATTAACAGAAAATATTACCTTATCACAAGCTGAAACTTTGCCATTAATCATCACTCTTTCTACTAAGAAAAAACCATATTTAACAAAAATAGTTTTTGAAAAATGGTTACAAAAAGAATTTATTTTACAATATGGTATATTATTACCAGATATTGTGATCCACTATTCAGATAAAATAGATGACGATAAAATTATTATTTTAATTAATGAAGTTAAAGCAAAAGAACTTAATTGTCCTTTTCCTCTTTTTCATATAGAAAATCCTAATGATGAATTGTTCTCTTTAGGCTTTAACTTAATAAGTATTGAAGATGATAATAAAACCCATTATTGGATTGAGCGTGATGATGAATCTAAGTTAGCGCCATTAGGTTACAAAGCGGAACGTTCAGAAAGTTACTTTTATAGGAAATTCTCTGATCTGATCACATTAAATATTACAGAGTTTCTTGGTATTCAAGAAACAAAAGATATCCTTGATAAATTAGAAAAGAGTGCCCCTGAGCTTTTAAAAGAATGTTATAGACAAGTTTCTATTCAGAGGATAAATGATGTTTTGCAACGATTAGTACAAGAAAAAATTCCTATTAGAAACATAAAGACTATTATAGGGGGCTTAGTTCAATGGGGGAGCAAAGAAAAAGATCCCGTGCTACTTACAGAACACATTAGAACGCTTCTTGCTCGTTATATTAGTTATTTTTTTTCAACCGATGGGAAGTTTAATGCAATTATCTTATCTAACGATATGGAAGAGATAATTCGCAGTGGAATAAGACAAAGTTCTTCTGGCACATTATTGAATTTAGAACCAGCTGAATTAGATATGATAATAGAAAAAATATCTATGGTTATTGATGATATTAAATATATTCAGGATTATATATTTTTAACATCAATAGATATAAGGCGTTTTGTAAAAAAACTAATAGAAACTCAATATCCTCAAATACCGGTATTATCTTATGATGAGATAACATCTGATATTGAAATTAATGTATTACAATCTATTTAGGAGTGATTATGTCTTTTGATCTTGCTAGCTTACTTATGGATGCAATGAATGTTATTGGTCGGAATGATTTATTCTCAGGGGGGAAATCAATCGATAACCATTCAACCATTACCATTAGTTTAGGTGATATGCCAGATATTAATTTATTGGTTGTTGACGAGGTTCCTATGATTTGGTCGGTGCTTTGTGATTATGATGAAAAATTACTTACACAAATTAGTGCCGAATTATTATTAGATAGCATCAATAATCAAACAGAAAGTTTTTACCCTGGACAACCTGCCTTGGTGAGAATTGAGGACTCTTTAGAATTAAGAGCATCATTTATGCCAATTGCATTGCAAAATGGAGAAAGCATGGCAAGAGCCATTGATGACTATTTTCAAATTATGAATAGTATACACCAACGGTTTATTGGCTAAATAATGAACGCCCGATTTCTAATGTTTCATAACGCCGCGCATCCTTTACGAATACAAGGAAATATTTTAGAAGTGATGTTACGTGATGTTTTTATTGGGGAGGTCTGCCAACTAAAAGAGAATATTTTCAGTGAAAATATTCTCGGTGAAGCTATTGTTATTGGGTTTCATAATAACATAGCAATATTAAGTATGATGGGAAGCGCTCAAGGTTACTCTTTACAAATTATAGTTGAGCCAACAGGAAAAACATTCTCAGTTGCCCTAGGCCCACATATATTAGGTAGTATGATTGATAGTAAAGGGAATTGCTTATTACGATTTAATACAGAAATAGCAGAGAAGACCTTTAATACCTTATGTCCTATCGAAGGTCGGCCACCTTTGTTTAGTGATAGGCTGCCTATTACAACACTATTTAAGTCAGGTATACGTGCTATTGATGGATTATTAAGTTGTGGATTGGGGCAACGAATGGGGATTTTTGCTAGTGCAGGAACAGGTAAAACGATGTTAATGAATATGATTATCCGTTTTGCACAGGCCGATGTTTTTGTTATTGGCTTGATTGGTGAACGAGGAAGAGAAGTTACAGAGTTTATTGAAGAATTAAAGCAACATAAGCGATGTGAAAATACGGTTTTAATTTGCTCAACTTCAGAACAATCAGCGGTAGAAAGGTGTAATGCGGCTTTAGTAGCAACAACAGTTGCCGAATATTTTCGTCAACAAGGAAAAAATGCCGTTTTATTTATTGATTCTATGACTCGTTATTGTCGAGCGTTAAGGGATATCGCATTAACAGCGGGTGAGTTGCCCGTACGTAAAGGATATCCAGCATCTGTATTTGATAAACTTCCCGCTATTTTAGAGCGTCCAGGGGTGACAAAAACAGGCTCTATTACGGCATTTTATACTGTTTTATTAGAGAGTGATGATGAGCCTGATGCGATCGGTGAAGAAATTCGTTCTATTTTAGATGGACATATTTATTTATCTCGAAA
Source organism: Proteus sp. G2674 (assembly GCF_009915195.1). Taxonomy (NCBI): domain Bacteria; kingdom Pseudomonadati; phylum Pseudomonadota; class Gammaproteobacteria; order Enterobacterales; family Morganellaceae; genus Proteus; species Proteus sp. G2674. The sequence continues at coordinate 262,961 of NZ_JAABLS010000012.1, read as the reverse complement.
AATAGCAGCATCAGGGCACTATCCTGCTATTGATGTATTAGGTAGTGTGAGTCGGGTTTTTCAACAAGTCACTGATAGTAAACAACAAAAATCTGCTTTAAAAATAAGACAAATATTGATGCGATTACAAGATGTTAAGTTATTGCAAGAGTTAGGAGAATATCATGAAGGAGATAACGAATTAAATGATATCGCGGTAAGAAAACAAGCCAAGATAGAGAGCTTTCTTACTCAATCCTTTAAAGAAAAAGCCGATTTTCAACAAACATTAGAACAAATGTATGAGATTACCGCCTAAGCATCAAGCATTGATTAGTGCCATTGCCCAACGGCAAAAAAAAATAGAAAAAGAACAATTAAAATATAAAAAATTTATTACAGAAGCTGAACAGAAGAAAAAAGAGCAAGAGCAATTAATTAGTGCTTTAAAGAGTGAAGTACCCGCTTATGAAAAAGCCGGTATTTATTCAATTCATTCGTTTCATCAACAAAGAAGGAAGCAAGCTATTGTTTTACATTCAATAAATTTTTATGTCGCTCAAGTTGAAGAAATAAAGGATAAACTGAATGATTTAGAAAAAGAGAGTGAGGCGCTAAAAAAACAACGACAAAAGGCCGTCAAAAAACAAAATAAAATGACACTTTATTTTGAAAGAAAAGCATTAGAGAAAGAGTTATATATTGAAAGGTTAGAGCAGAATGAAATACAGGAGATAGCATTATATGGTTCAGGGAATATCTAACTCAAATAAGATGACGCTATCTAGTGAAACAAAAGAAAGTGATATTCCAACTGAGTCTTATAGCGTAAATAGGTATTTGAATAAATGTCAGCTTACACCTGAAAGTATAAAAAAATTAGCAGAACAATTTGATATACTTAAAAAAATAGCGAGTTTAAAAGACAATATTGCCAGTTATAAAGATGAGCAAGAGCTTCAGGAAGATAAAACGCCAGAAAATTATGAAGGTTTGCTATTAAGTCATCGATATTTATTATCATCTGCTGGTTCTAAAACTAAAAAAATATCTTTAGATATAAATATAAAAAAAGGATTTAACTCTCTATATATAGGAAGAAAAGAAAAAAAAGCACAGCTCACTGATCAGCGAATAAATAAGAAAACATCTAAGATAGATAAATACAAACTACAACCCCATGTAGGAACAGAAGAAAAAACTGTCATTAAAGGAATAATAAGAAAAAACAATGTTAAAACGATGGTTAATGAATTCTTATCGGCAAAAAAGAGTTCAGCATTTCCTATTTTCGTAGATAAAAAAATAAATCAACAACGGTATATTAAGTTAGCAGAAAAAATAATTAAAAAAGAATCCGTTAATAATGATAATGTTGATTTAGTTAGCAGTACAACTAAGCAGGAAGAGCAGGCTTCAGTTAATCAGAGAGATAATAATAGTGGATACAAGAATATTGAGTCTAGTATGGCAATGCCGCTAAATAACATATCAAAAGTTGATATAAAAGAAGAGTCGGAAATTTATCAAGAAAATCTCAATGAAACTAATAAAGTTGTTCCTTTTCCTTCGCAAGTTACACCAATAAAAACGGTAATTGCATTACCAAAAGTAGCCAAAATGGTTTCACAGCTACCTGCTTGGCAAGTAATAGATAAAAAAATATCTATGTTGACTCTACCACCCAGCATTACTTATACATTTACAAAATGGAAGAGTCATTATCATCAGGCTAAAATTCATTTTATTGATAAACAGGTTCAATTAATTGCTTCCTCTGGACGCGTTTATCAAACAGCATTAGAGAATTTAAAGCAATATAATGGGGGATTATCCATAGATCTAACTAATAGCCATAAAAATAAATCGTGGTATATCAACTCTATTAATGCTATTTATGAAAGAGAGGATGAAAATGAATGAGTATTAACGTAGAGGTAGATAATAACCATAAAGAAACAAATAAAATTAATGACATGGTAATATTATCTTCTATCTTTGGTACAAAAAAAATAACAGAAAAACAGCTATATTTTGTATTGAGATGTGAGAATAAATTAGGAACCTTAACGGCATTAATTTCAGTTAGTCAAGTCATGGATAACTTATATCCTGAAAAAAAAATTGATTGGGAATTAGTACCTGAAAACTATTTGATTGCTCTTTTTTCACAATCTTTATCAACATTATTATTTCCTTTTTCTAAAGAACCAATGTCATTATGTGTTGATAATATCTGTTTAGGCGCTGAAAAAGGAGCTTACTATCCTCGTGTAGATACGACATTAGGTCATGTTTTTATTTGCGATATTAAATGGAAATATGAACTGACAGTATTTCCAAAAAATAAAATAGGTTTTATAACAAGTTTTATTTTAGGTTACAGTAAAATATCACTTTCATTATTAAAAACAATATTACCAGGGGATATTTTAATAATAGATGATATTCATTTTTCTTTTAATGTTGGTGATAGAAAATATTTTTATTTTTCATGGGATGAGGGTAATTGTGTGACATTAGATGCTATTGTTGAAAATAGTGAAGAAAATGAAGAGGATGAGCAAAACGATGCCATAATAGAAGATAGCATTGATTTAGCTCAATCACTTGATTTAAATTCAATTGGCGCTATTCCGATTACAATATCTTTTCTTTTAGCCAATAAAACATTATCAATTGATCAACTTGAAGAATTAACACCAGGGAAGAAATTTATTTTACCTGATAATGCCATTCGTCATATTAATATTTTAGCAAATGGTAAAGCTATTGCCCAAGGAGAATTAATCAAAATTAAAGATATGTTAGCGGTAGAAATTAATAAATTATCTATAAAATGCGAATAACATATGGAAAGCTCAACACAATTAATCTTGATCCTAGCTCTTGCCACATTGGCTCCTTTTATTATTGCTGCAGGAACTTGTTATTTAAAGTTTTCTATTGTTTTAGTTATGACTCGTAATGCATTAGGTGTACAGCAAGTTCCTTCTAATATGGTACTTAATGCTATCGCTTTAATGATGGCTCTTTTTGTTATGACACCAATTACTAAAAACATTTGTTACTATATTATTGAAAATAAAGTGGATATGTCATCTCCAGATGCGATTGAGTCATTTTCAAATGAGGCGTTAGGCGATTATAAAAAATACCTTTATCATTACTCAGATCCTGATTTATTAGCTTTTTTTGAACAAGCGCAAGAGAATAGACCGAATAGTGATGGTGATAAAGAAAACATAGAAAATTCACTCTTATCATTATTACCGGCATATGCACTTAGTGAGATAAAATCTGCTTTTATTATAGGTTTCTATCTTTATTTGCCTTTTATTGTTATTGACTTAGTTGTCTCATGCATTTTATTAGCATTAGGTATGATGATGATGAGCCCTATTACATTATCTGTACCTTTAAAACTTATTTTATTTATCGCCATGGATGGTTGGGGACTATTATCTAAAGGACTCATTAATCAATATCTTGATTTGATGGCGGTGAACTAGTGGATATGGTTTATGCGGCTAATAAAGCTATTTATTTGATTATATTGCTTTCAGCTGCGCCTATTGCTATCGCGACCTTTATTGGATTGCTTATTGGGCTATTGCAAACGATCACACAGATACAAGAGCAAACTTTACCTTTTGGTGTCAAGCTTGTGGGGGTTTTTGTTTGTTTACTTATGATGATGGGATGGATGGGAGATAAGTTACTAATTTATGCTAAAGAGATGTTGACGATTGGGTTAGCAGGGTAACTATCATGCTAGTACTGTTGCAATATATACAATCTTATTTAATCGATATTTTTTTGCTCATTGCTAGATTATTTCCTATTTTTATGTTTATTCCATTCCTCAATAGTCGAGTTCTCAATAGTCAATTATTAAAATATATTATTATTTTTTATATAGCATTAGGAATAAAACCTAGTATCACGATAACTGGGATTTTAAGAGAGACTTGGGCTATTGTTCTAATTAGTGAGTTAATTATAGGTCTAGTCATCGGCTTGCTACTTGCCACGCCATTTTGGATAGCTTCTGCGTTTGGCGAATTCGTTGATAATCAAAGAGGAGCAAGCATAGGAGATACAATTAATCCTACTACAGGTATTGAATCGTCAGAATTTGCGTCATTAACGGGATTGTTTTGTATGGCCTATTTTTTAGCTACAGGTGGGCTCGTTGTTTTAATGAGTACCATAAAAGAGAGTTACGATGTTTTTCCTATTGGGTATGTTAATAAAAATATCGGTTACGATTTTATCGGTCATTGGCTAAATGATATGGTTAAAGTGGCGATTATTTTGGTTTCTCCTGTATTAATCATCATGTTCTTAAGTGAAGTTGCATTAGGGGTTTATTCATTATTTTGTCCTCAACTAAATGCATTTTCTCTCTCTCTTTGTATCAAAGGTATTATCGCTTTTTTAGTATTACTGCTCTTTTTTACCTCAGCGATGACGAATGAATTATATCATTTTTTTAACAGTAGATACTTTTATTCTATTTTTATGAGTATTTATCATGGCTGAGAAAACAGAAAAGCCAACACAGAAAAAGCTTGATGATTCAGCAAAAAAAGGACAATCGTTTAAAAGTAAGGAACTGATTTCTGGTTTAGTCTATTTCATCGGTGTTATATATTTATTTAATCAAGTGAAGCTGGATGAATTTAATCAATTTTATCAATCACTTTTACTGCATCCAACAGGTATTTCTTTAAAGAGTTATGTTGAAGTTATATCAAAATTATTCTTTGATATTGTACTACCGATCATTATTGTGACTTTTTTATCTGGCGCAATCCCTTCTTTATTTAGCTCCAATTTTAAACTTGCCACTGAAGCAATTAAAATTGATTTTAATCATATTAACCCCATTTCTGGATTTAAAAAAATATTTAGCATAAGAACAATAAAAGATTTTTTAAAAACACTATTATTTATTATTATATTTTTAATAACTTGTTATGTTTTCATGATTTTACATATGGGGGAAGTCGTTATACTATATCGCGCTGATTTAGAGGGGGTGATTGATAAATGGTGCTCATTAGTTGTTAGTTTTATATTTATATTTTTTATTTTATCGATACCTATTCTTATTTTAAATATTATTGCTGATTTCTTTTTATTCATAAAAGATATGATGATGGAAAAACATGAAGTTAAGCAAGAACATAAAAATATGGAAGGAAATCCAGAAATAAAATCGGTACGTAGACAACTTCATCAAGAATTACTCGATGAGCCAATGAAACGTGTGATCCGCGACTCATCAGCTGTTATTGTCAATCCCACACATGTCGCGGTAGGTATCTACTTCGATCCTGATAATGGCATAATGCCAATAGTTTCATTGAGTTGTACTAATGCTAAAGCATTAGCGGTAAAGGCTTATGCCAAAAAAGTTGGCACGCCCGTTATTCGTTATCCTGAATTAGCAAGAAAGCTACATCATAAATATCATTTATTTGAAGTGATAATAGATCAAGATTTATTAGATGTTATGGATGTTCTTATTTGGCTAAAAAGAGTAGAAATTGAAGGGTTATCTCGAGAAGAAATGGACTATATCAATAATTAATAAATTTAGTCGAAATATTTATAGTTATGAATATAGACGTGTGTTTTATTAAAGTGGGTAATTAATAATTAAGTTAGAATATTATTATTAATTATTCATCATAGATGAAAGGATTATCATAATGTCAGCATATGAAAAAATGTCAGAAAAAGAATTAGATCAGCTCGCAAACTACATTGTTTCTATTGTACAAAATGGCGCATCTATCAAAGATGAAAGTGAAATTCCAGATGGATTTATGGAAGGGATCTATTCATTTGCGTATGATTTTTATCAGAAAGGGAAGTTAGATGAAGCTGAGGCGATTTTTAAGTTTTTATGTCTCTATGATTTTTATAATGTTGATTACATTATGGGACTTGCTGCAGTTAATCAATTAAAAAAGCAATATCAAGCAGCTATCGATCTTTATGCTTTAGCTTATCTAAATGCTAAAAATGATTATCGACCTGTTTTTTATGCTGGACAATGTAATTTATCAATTGGTGAAAAAGAAAAAGCTAAATATTGTTTTCATCAGGTGGCTCAAAATATTAATGATCAAACGATAAAAGAGAAGGCTAATAGCTATTTAGAGCTATTAAAAGATATTCCTCTTGTTGTCCTTAATAAAGAGGAAGAAAAGGAAGAAAAGGAATAATAGTATGAATAAGATTAATCAAAGTAATGAACATAGTAGATTAGCTTCGCCTTTTGTTTCTGAAGAAGTAAAAAATGTTATTAAAAATACTACTAAGCAAGCAAATGCAATTAATAATATAAGTAATTATGTGACTACTCAACAACAGAAGGAGAATCAAAGTAAGTTTGATATACCACTTCTTAGAGTACCTCATGAACAGGAGAGGAATGCGAAAAGAATTAATATTCAAGATGATCCACAATATAAAATAACGACATTTTCACCAGAAAATAATGAAGGCAATACTAAGCCTTCCTTAGCAGAAGAAGAACCGAAGAATAATAAAAAAAAAGATGATCATCTAGACGTATCTGCACAACAAAATCCATCATTACCTTCTTCCGACCCCGATCATTTAGAAAATAAAAAATCCAACAAAGATTATGATTTTTTATTTTTACAATTATCTTACCAGCATGTTATACATGAAGATATTTTGAATAAAATTAAAGATCCAGAGAAATTTGATTATTACAGAGATAAATTACAAAAGCTATCTAATGGCATAGATGATTTAAAAGAACTTTTTAAATCTGGCTTCAATGAGCTTGATAAAACCAAAGGTGCTTTTGTTGATTACTGGATGGAAGTTTATAGCCAAATAAAAGAAAAGAATTTCAAAAAAGAGTCTGAAGTTAAAAGTTTTTTAAATAATTGCAATATTCCTGATTCATTAATTCAACAATTATTATTAGGAAATATTCACTCTAAAGCGGATATGGAAAAAGCCCTTGAAGATGTTTTCCCTTTCTTAAATTTTCCGAGTGATTTTTCTAAGCTTTCATTAGATGAACTAGATAATTTATCTAAAAAATTAGATAGTTTTTTTGATGATTCTTTTAATTACCTACCAAATATTTCTTTAAGTGAAGATAAAATCAATAAAATTACTTCACATGTTGATGAATTAAAGGCATTGATCAACAAAAAAGAAAATGAATCAATAAAAAAACAATTAGCAGAAATAAGAGATCTATTTAAAGAACTGACTATTTCACAAAGTTCATTGGAGCTTGAAATAGCATCTAACTCTTTATCCGGTATGTCATTACTAACATTTCTGTTATCTAAGACACGTGAGCTGACGTTAAAGGTCATGTTACATCGTTCGGAAAGTGAACAAAAACTTTTTAATGAAATGCAAGAGGTGACTGAAAAATCACTTAAAGATAAAGTTGAAGAGCAAAAATCATTAATCAAAAAACAAGAAGAAATTCAGTTTTGGGCTGGTATTGGTTTAAAAATATTAGGTGGATTATTAACGCTTGTTGCAGGTGTTTCTTCTATTTTTACCGCTGGCTCTTCAATGGTATTAGTAGGAGTCGCAACAACCTTATTTGTTGCTGATACTGGGTTAACTATTGCTGATGAGGTGTATCAATCTATTCATAATAAATCTTTTATGGATGAGATTATGCAACCCATATCAGATGCGGTTATGGAAGCTATCGATAAGGTTAGTGATTTTTTAGTGAGTTTAGTTAATAGTTCTTTGGATGGACTCAAAGAATTAGGGCTAGATAAAAAAATCATCGAAGAGATGAAGAATTCAATACAAGACAAATTGAAAATGGCAACTAAAATACTTGTCACAGTCGTTTTATTTGTTGCCGCTACGGCATTGAGTTTTGTTATTGGGCCTGCCATGAAAGGTATTTCAGATGCGGTTAATAAAATATCGAATCAGCAAATTAGACAAATACTAAAAAAAGTTCTTAATGATGGACTTGAAGCGGTATTGGGGAAAATGATCAAAGATATCATCATTAAAGCGCTTGAAGAAGCACTGGAAAAAGTGGATAAGCAGTTAGCTAAAGAAATTTCTAAAAAAGCAAGTATTATGTTGAATAGAACGGTGGTTGCTTCTAAGTTAACCAATTCAGCAGCAACAAATACTGTTAATATTTATGGTTCTGTTATCGCGTCAAAAATAATCCAGTCTATTGCCGGTAGTAAAAAATTAACTGCAGTTTTAGATATTATTCAAAAATTAATGGATAAGATAATGGAAACTTATCATGAGAATATTGATTCTATAACAGATATTTTAAAAAACCTCAGCGATAAATCTTCAGCAAGTAATAAATTAAAATCAGACATGATAAGAAATATATCTATTTAAATAAAAAATTAGTGAGGTATAAATATGAGTATGAAGATTAATAGTGATAATGTATCTAATCACTATCAAACTACAATCAATAATTCTGATGAAGGTGAAGGTATTATTGATAGAAATAAGTTATATAAAGAGGTAAAACCTAGCTTAAGTAAATTAACAGGAATAGACAGAATTAATCTAAAGCCTGTTTTATCTGAACCAGAACATATAACCAAACCAGATCTTAAACAGATATTAGATTCATTAGAAGTAGATAATGATAATGATATTTACGATCATGTTAAAATAGAAAGAACGGGGATTTTTAATTTTGTTTCAGACGATATGATGAAATTAATAGATCTCATTGTTAAATATTTAGAAACAATGATAAAAAAATTTGAAGCATCGAGAGAAATGGGTGTGATGCTAATGAACATTGAATTGGATATAGCCGATAAAGTAAAAGATAATCTTAATAAAAAAGCCAATATTATGATTGGTTCTGCAATTACTAGTGCTGGAATTTCTATGGCTATACATGGTATGGGAGCCGCTTTTTCTATTAAAGGGATGGGGAAAGATCTTATTGGGCATTCCAATCCAACCATAGTGATGGGAAATACTATTTCATCCACCGCAGATCCATTAGCAAGGGTTGCAGAGCAAACTATGCAATCTGAAAGTAGCACCATTGAAGGTGAACAAAAAGTATTAGATGCAAGAGGAAGTATTAATAATAATGTGATCAATAATAACAATGAGATACAGCGAGAAGTGACTGAAGTTATAAGAGCATTATTACAAGCAATCGAAGCGATAATTCATGCTCAGCAGGATGCAGCTTCTACGATTTCTTCAAATGTAAGGGCTTAATTTAAAAGATAAAATCATATTTGTTTTTATAAACTTTTATTTAATATAAAAGGTTAAGATTATGTCTATATCTAGAGATGTTTTAGTTTTTACTGAGGAAATTAATGATTTACCTCATTTAAATACTAGAGTAAATACTGATAATTATTTCGAAAATTTGTTAGAAGATGAGAATTTTTTATCTTGGGAGCCTAATCGGGAATACCAAGATATGAATTATGATAATAATAAAAAAAATGAATTTATAGAGGAGTTACTTGATACAGATAAATATTATTTTTTAGATGATGATTATAATAAGGTTATTAATGAAAAAAATAATTTCTTAAATCAATTTTCTAATGATCTAAATGATCTTCGAGAAAAAGATGATAGTTATGAGACTGATTCATTAAGTGATCTTTTTAATAATGTTAAACAATCTATTGTTTCAGGCAAAGCGGATTATCTAGATGTATTAAAGGATATCTTTTCTAACTACATGAACTTTGTCAATGAACTAAGGCAAACCATATCTAATTTAAATAAATATCAGAAAGCCGGAAGTAAAGAAGGTACGGTGCATTTTGATTTTAAATCTTTTTTTAATGACTTATCTAACATTAGAGATAAATATAAAAATCCAACAGGTACTGTCGATGATCCTTTTGTTTTTCAATCTCGTTTGTTTTTTCAACATCAAAATGATGGGACATATTTACGTACCATTGATGGACAAGAAGTTCATTATAGCGATCTACAACAGGTAAATAATGCTGCAGATGCGTTAGAAAAACTATTAAAAGGTATAAATGGAATAAGTATAACAATACAAAGACGTGGGGGGGAGCCTGATGTTGATATTGATTGTCGAGGTAGAATTGATTGTACTGATCTAGAAACATTGCTAAATGATCTATCTAAGAAGGTATCTAAAACGGATGATATTAATCAAACAGAATTTGAGTTATTCAGAAAAACCATCGACGCATTAGATAAGAAAATTAACACTAATCTAGATGAACTTTCCAAAAAATACAGTACAGCAAATAGTAATTATGATAATTTTGTTAAGATTGTCAGTAGTACAATGAACACTTTATTAGAAATGGCAAAAGGATTTTTACGTTTCTGATATTTTATTAATAGATTATTTTTTGCATGTAATATGGATTTATGAATATTGAAAAATAAGCGCTATTATTTTTTAATAGCGCTTTTACTTATAATTGAGTGAGTTGATTAGAATTTATATTCAGCGCCTAACCAATAATTACGGCCATCTTCTATATAACCTTGTGTATATTGATAAGATTTATCAAAAAGATTATTAATGGAAGCATTAACTGAAATACCATATCCAACATCATAATCTAACCGTAGATCGGTTTTTGTATAGCCAGCCAGTTTATTATTCTCATCTATACGGTTATAAGTCCAACTTTGTGCTTCTTCCATAATAGTAAAGCGCACTTGTTCAACAGGAATAAAGGTTAACCACATATAGGCTTTATGTTTTGGTAAACCTTCAATATGGTCAACTTGCTTTGGATCACTATGGATATAGCTATAATTTAGGCCAAGTTCTAGCCAATCGGTCATTTTCCCTTTAGTACCAATATCCAAGCCTAGATAATCAACACGTCCACTGTTTTGGTTTTGAAATAGCGCTTCACCGTGGCGATAAAGCGTATGAGCCATAATGGCATCACTTACACGATTGTAATATAGGCTAGTTTGGTAGCCCCATTTCTCATTGAGATAACCTTCGTAGGTCATATCAAAGGATAATGCGCGTTCTGGATCTAAATTGGGGTTAATAATCCCCCTTGATCCATCTTTGGGTTTTTCGGTGGTATAGCGCTCTTTTTGGGTAGGGAAGCGACTGCGATCAGAGATTGTAAAACGTATATTATCGTCATTGGCTAATGAATATTTAGCCATGATTTCCCAGTTAATGGCATTTTGTTTGTTGTTATCAGCCTTTTTATCTGTATCGATACTTTTGCGCCAGTCGTAACTTATGGCGCCAACGACATCAAGATCGTTACTCACTACCCATTGATATTCTGTGGCTAATGACCAAGTTCTATCTTTAAAACGTACCCAATCACCGTTTTTTTCTTTTTGGGCACGGTGAACGTCATCTTTCCAATGTACGGCAAAAGAGAGTAGATCACTTTCATTCGTATCGATACCGAATTGTAATGCAGCGCCTGTGCTGTGATCATCATAATGGCTATAATCGACCCTATTACCTTTTTTAGGATACATATAAAGAGTATTTTCAAACTTATCATGATAAGCACGACTTTGTAGATTTATGCTATCCGTAAGTTGTGTCACACCACTATAGTAGTAACTCTCTTTATTATAATCTGGCCATGCCCAATACTTATATCGACCTTTAGCATTAGGATCACTATTAGGTGGACTATTTTTATTACCATCTTGTTTTACATAGGTGAGGGTATATTCGTCAGAAGCGCGTGGTGTCCAACCCACTTTGATCATTCCTCGTTTATCATCTGTTGCTGAATGACTACGACGTCCATGTGTCCCCACTGCGTTATTATTTTCATCTGCATTAGGTATGGGGGTAAAACGTTGCTGGAGTTGACTGCCACTAATTTGGATAAAACCATATTCAGTGCGTGCTCCTAAACGAGCACTCATGTTATGAGCATAATCAGCACCACGAGCAAAACCTTGCGAATAAGCAATATGACCTTCTAATGGTTTGCGAGGTGTTGCGGTGGTGATATTAATTGCACCTCCCATCAGATTAGGGCCTTGCAGTAATGAGGTATAACCTTTATTAACTTCGATACTGGCGAGATCGTTAGTGGTAAAACGCGCTAAGTCGAGATTGCCATCATAAGGCACATAGGTTGGAATACCGTCAAAGAACACCGGAACTTGGCGACTATCAAAACCACGAACTTTAAGGGTATATTCGTTACGATTACCTGATTTTTGCATCACAATACCAGGTAATGTTGCCAGTGCTTGTGCTGCATTGACTTTATTTTGTTCGAGCATTTGTTGTTGGGTTAATACATCGGGATTTGCCGCAATGGGACTGCTCCAAACGGTTAATACATCAGGCATTGATTGCTGGTAAGTTGTCTGTGCTATTAGGCTGCAAGGCAGTAGAGTAAGGGACAAACAGTATAGGGGGGTTAGTTTCATTATTTTAATCTCAATATATAATTATTTATATAACGATAGACGCAAGTTAAAGTTACAAAGTGAGTGCTTACCTAATGTAGGCACTCATCTTTATCAGTCAATAAACTAATATTTTTATCTGTGTTTTGATTTAATTTTTAGGGTAAAGGCGAACTTTGATATCACTAGGTGGTGCGTAATAAGGTGCTGATGTCACCATTAAGCCGATCCCTGTTTGGGCATATTTTTCAATAGTATTTAGATTAATTCCCCCAGCGACAGAAAGATGACAGCGTGGGGCAATCTGCGGAGCCTCTTGTTGTAGTAAGGTAATATCTTCAATAGAAAATTTATCCAGTTGTAAGATATCTGGCTGCGCTTTTAACGCTTCTCTTGCTTGTTGTAAGTTATCTGCTTCCACAACAATGCATTTTTCAGGTGCCGCTTGGCGTAACTGTGTAACCTGTTGTAACCAATTATCTGGCTCGGATAAAAAATGACGATGGTTAGCAAAGAGTAAAATAGTTTCAGAACAGCCTTGGCGATGAATAATACCACCACCCGCAAGTACCGCTTGAGTGGCCAGTAATTTGGTATTAGGGATATTTTTACGTGTACACGCAATTTGCCCTTTAGGTTGGTAGCGATGATAGATTTCGAGCATTTTTGCCATATAGTCACTCACACCACAACTCCATTCCAGCACGTTTTGCACCACTTTCCAGCCTTGGTGTAGTGCATCTGCTCGACCTTCTGCACTAATTAAACAATCACCTTGCTTGGCAAAATCACCCTCTTGTAGATGTGCGGTGACAGTCAGTCCTAATTTTTCTAATAAACGGCAGCCTAGGGTGAGACCACTGACACAGCCGGCTTCACGACATGTAAAAGTTATTGTGCCTAATTGATGGTTAATATTGAGTGCGCGACAAGTCAAATCGCCATATTGAATATCTTCCAGCAATAAATTATCAAGAAAGGCATCGGGATAGTAAATCATAAGGTTAGCTCGCTTTCAGGAACGACATCCCAAGAAACCATTGCCCAATCACGCGTTGGCGATATAAGGGCCACATCATTTTTCATACTTTCATGATAATAAGTGGTTAAGTGTGCAATTTCATTTTCGTTTAAAGGCCCTACAGAGAAGTTAATACTGTCAATAAACTGCTCAAGGCTATTAAAATTATTTTGGCAATTACGGCTACGGATATAATCTACTTTAGGGTGGATCCCCATTTGGTTAAGGATATTGACTGCGTAAATATAGGTCGGCAATGTGGGAACATTGCGACCTAATAAGCGAAGAATACGTTGATCAACAAAAGTGGGTGATACGGTGTGAGTGGTATAAACCCGTAATTTAGCTTGGCGATTTAGTTTTAACAGCGCAGCTTTTAAATCCATCACCAATGTGGAGCGTGAAGCGACCGCAATATCACAAGGTGGAAGCGCATCCCAATTATCTTCCCATGAATAATGAAGAAAATCAGCATGATGAATACCCGTTTGTGCGGCTCTACGTTTGGCAACGGTTAGCATGCCGGTACTATAATCTATCCCAATTATTTTTTTAAACTTGTCAGCAACATGAATACTAATAGAGCCAGGTCCACAGCCGACATCCAATAGTGTTTCAGCATCGGAAAAATCCATCATTTCACGAAACTTGATCAAATAGGGATCGTTGGGATCCGCACAGTTTTCTGCCATTTTTTCAGCGCGTTTATCCCAATGTTCAGGCTCTTTTTTGGTTCTTTGTGCCTGTTGCATATGGTTTTTATAAAGCTCAGCAAAATCTGTGGTTTCAATGGTGTTCATATTCTTGCCTATATGGATTGTTATTATCAGGGTAGGCGTAAAAGTGCGCCTGAATATCAGTGGGTTTCACATTATAAAGCTGAGCTAAATGTTCGGGGGTGAGCAGAAGCTCAGGTTTATCTTGTAAAACGTGGCGATGAGAGGTGAGTAAAATCACCTCATCTGCCAGTAAAGCGGCATGTTGTGGATGATGTGTAGACATAAACACACTTATACCCAAGGCTTTTAGTGTCTTAATTTGGTTAATTAGCTTGATTTGGTTACCAAAATCAAGGCTGGCAGCAGGTTCATCCATAATCAGTAATTTAGGTTGTTGCACCAAAGCCCGTGCAATCAATACCAACTGTTTTTCACCACCACTTAACGTATCAAAAGTGCGGTGAGCAAGATGCGAAAGAGAGAGCATTTCTAAGGTTTCCATTGCCATTGCTTTATCTTGTGAGCTAGGCATCGAGAAAAAAGAGATATGTGCTCCACGCCCCATAATCACCATATCAATCACTTTAAAAGAAAAAGGGAGGTGGGTTGCTTGAGGAACATAGGCAATCACTTTGGCTAAATCAGTTGGTGACCACTTACTTATTTCTTTGCCTTCAATGATAATACGACCTGCAAGACTGGGTAACAAACCAAGTAAGGTACGCATCAACGTGGTTTTACCACAGCCATTTGCGCCTAATAAACAGACAATTTGCCCTTGTTTAATATGAAAAGAGAGGTTTTGGATCAAGGGTGTTGTTTTATAGCCAATTGTGAGTTGTTTTGCTGCAGTGATGATCATCTATCCCGCCTTGTTTTGAGTAATAAGATCAGAAAGAAAGGCGCACCAATAGCTGAGGTTAAAATGCCTAAAGGCAACTCAATATTCGCAATAGTTCGTGCTAGTGTATCCGTTATTAATAACATTGTTGCGCCCACAAGTAAGGAAATAGGCAGTTGATATCCGAAGTTAGCACCAACTAACAATCTTGCGATATGCGGAACAATTAAACCTAACCAGCCAATAATGCCCGCAATAGAAACTGCACTCGCGGTGATTAATGTGGCCGATAAAATAAAGATAAGTCTGGTAATTTCTACATTAAGGCCTAAGGAGCGCGCTTCTTCATCAGAAAGGCTGAGAATATTCATTCGCCAGCGTAATAAAATCAGTGGAATAAACCCGAGTAGCATTAAAGGTGCAACAGAGAGTAAATCAGGCGCCGTGATAGTTGATAGCCCTCCTAACAGCCAAAAAGTGATGGAAGGTAGCTGAGTATAAGGATCAGCTAAAATTTTCATTAATGAAATAGCTGAGCCACATAAGGCGCTAATCGCAATACCGACTAAAACGAGAGAAAGGACCGGATCCTGTTGTTTCGCCAATTTGGCAATAAAATAGACTAAAGCAACAGTGATAAGTCCTCCCGCAAAAGCAAAAAGCTGAATTGACAACATGGAGTGACCAAGAAAAATACCCAATACAGCACCGACTCCAGCCCCTGATGACACTCCGAGAATGTCAGGTGATACTAGTGGGTTACGGAACATACCTTGATAAGCCGCCCCCGCAATAGCAAGTCCACCTCCAATTAAAATGGCAGCAAGTACTCGAGGCAAGCGTATTTGCCAGAACACAGTTGCTGTTCGACTCTCTTCAATATGCCCGGTTAATTTGCTACTGACGACTGTCCACAGTTCATTGAGAGTAAGTGAATACTTACCACTAGTGATAGCAATAACTACAGCCGCTGAGAATAACAGCAACAACAGAGTGATACGTGCTGATTGGCTCATGAAGACCTCATCAACAGCTGGCATTGCTCAGCACTTAACGATGTATGGTAAAAATAAGCAAAGTAATTTTGCAGATCTTGCGTGGCTTGTTTTGCTATTCGATGGTCAAAATGGCTCTGTAAGCGACGCATTCCCATTAAACGGTTGATACCAGGAGGGCCATCTAACCAGCCAAATGGTAAGCCTTTAAATAATAACACTTTATTATTTTTAACAGCTTGGATATTTTTCCATATAGAGTCTTGCCTGATTTGTTGATAGGCATTTTCATCTTGTGTGATGATAACTTCAGGGTTCCACATAAGGAGTTGTTCAGGGGAAACATCAGTAAGACCGGTAAAACCTGCAATATCAGCGACATTTTCGAACCCTAATAGTTCAATAGCTTCAGTATGAATAGATCCTGTTGAGCCCGTTTGTAAGCCTTTTGCACCACGTGCAAGGTAAAAACGAGGTCTTATTTTTAGAGTAGAAGCAAACAAGGTCGCATCACTAAGATACTGCTCTGCAATAAGTGCTAATGTTTCTGCTTTTTCTGCCACACCTAATAAAGCCCCCGTTTGGCGTAACTGAGTTGGGCTGTCTTTTAAGCTGCCGTCAATTAACACATAAGGTACACCTGTTTGCGTACTAACACGTTTAGCTAATGAACGATAGGTTTCATCAACATTACCACTATCAATAATGATATCTGGCTCTAGCGCCATTAATGTTTCTAAGGAGAGTGTACTACCACGGCCAGACAGACGGCCTAAATGGGGCAATTTACGCAACTTGTCGGCAAATAAGCTACTTTTTCCTAGATTAAGCGAGGAGAAACCTAATAATTTTTCTGGTACTAAAGCCAACAACAGTTGGTCGGTTGGTGGGCCTGCGCTAATAACGCGATGAATATTTTCTGGTGTAGGAAGCACACCAAATTGAGCGGCGATACGCGAAGTGATTGCCGCTCTTGCACAACGTGGCAGTGCTGATAATGCTGCAAGCGTCGTTAAATAACTCAGAAATTGTCGTCTGTGGATAGCCATAGGTTCACACTGTAGTGTTGTTTTATATTAATAATCGTTATTTCATAAATTATATAACGATGCATACTATATTTCCTTTGGCTTAAGTCAAGGGAGAGGCATTCAAAATTAAATCTAAGAAGACATCCGATAAACTTTATTCGAAATAGTGTATAACCTAAGGATATAATCAGGTTTGTTAAATAAACCTCAAGTGCGTATTAATACTGATATTTTGGATAGTTACGATATAAAATGAAAAAAAAACGCCCCTCATTACAGGATGTTGCCGACCGTGTTGGTGTCACAAAAATGACAGTTAGTCGTTTTTTGCGTAATCCAGAACAAGTTTCCGAAGCATTACGAGTCAAAATCGCTCGTGAATTAGACAGCCTGAATTATATTCCTAATCGTGCACCTGATATTTTGTCGAATGCGACCAGCCATGCGATTGGCGTATTATTGCCTTCTCTTACTAACCAAGTGTTTGCACAAGTTATCCGTGGTATTGAATCTGTGACGGATAAATATGGTTATCAAACCATGTTGGCGCACTATGGCTATCAAGCAGAAAAAGAAGAAGAGCGTCTTATTTCTCTGCTTTCTTATAATATTGATGGCTTGATCTTAGCGGAAAGAACACACACACCCAAAACGGTCAAAATGCTGGAAACGGCGGGTATTCCGGTGGTGGAAATTATGGATAGTGTTTCACCTTGTTTTGATTCGGCGGTAGGGTTAGACAATATTGAAGCCTCGCGAAAAATGGTCAGTGAAATGATCCATCGTGGTTGTAAACGAATTATCTATCTTGGGGCAAGACAAGATGAGCGAACATTAATGCGTTTACAAGGATATGAACAAGCGATGCAAGAAGCAGGCTTACCCATAGGTCATGTGATGACACCTAAAAGCTCTTCTTATTCGTTAGGTACAGAACTTTTACATGAGGCACGCAAGCAATATCCTGACTTAGATGGGCTCTATTGCACCAATGATGATATTGCGATAGGGGCTATTTTCGAATGTCAGCGTATGGGGATTGCGGTACCTGAGCAAATTGCTATTTCCGGTTTCCACGGTCATGATGTGGGACAAGTCATGACTCCACGGTTAGCCAGTATTTTTACGCCACGTGATGAAATGGGGCAACAAGCGGCGGATTTATTACTAAAAAGAATGAAGGGTAAAATTGCTCGTGGGCAAGTGATTGATGTGGGATTCCGTATCATCACCGGTGAAAGTATTTAGTTATTCATTTGATTATTAAATTATTTTTTTCTTTGGTAGGGTTTTTTTATTGACCCTATTTTTGATTATATAGTGATATATCCTAGCGTTTTTTTGCTTTGTAAAAATCAGTCGTTAACTTATCAATTACTTATGATTTTGTTGTAACTTTGTTGTTTTTCCACAATCTATTTGCGAGACGCTTCACATTTTCATTTCATAGTTTGTTTTGTAGGTTGTTTTTATCTTTCTGGATCGAGTAATGTTACCCGTAACAGTTACGGGTAACATTACAAAAAAGTTAATAACTGCCTAAAGGAGCAATATATGAAAGATACCCAATCCCTACACCATGTCTTTATCTTAATGGGGGTATCAGGCAGCGGTAAATCAGCGGTTGCAAATGGTGTAGCACAACGTATCGGTGCGGCATTTTTAGATGGCGATTTCCTTCATCCTCGTGCAAACATCACTAAAATGGCTTCAGGTCATGCTTTAAATGATGAAGATCGCAAACCTTGGTTACACGCTCTCAATGATGCTGCTTTTGCAATGCAAAGAACCAATAAAGTGTCATTAATCGTTTGTTCCGCATTAAAAAAACAGTATCGCGATATGTTAAGAGAAGGTAATCACTGCTTACATTTTCTCTATTTAAAAGGGGATTACGCGCTAATTGAAAGTCGTTTAAAAGAGCGTAAAGGTCACTTCTTTAAACCACAGATGTTGATTACTCAATTTGAAACATTAGAAGAGCCAACGAATGACGAACCTGATGTTTATGAAATAGATATTTCGCCATCTCTTGATAACGTGATTGAAAATGTCATCAACACTATAGAATCTGTTACTAAACCTATTACTGAGGAGAGTGCGGTATGAGTACATTAACACTGGTGCTAACTGCGGTTGGCTCCGTCCTATTATTGCTCTTCTTTGTAATGTATGCGCGTTTACACGCCTTTATTGCGTTAATGATTGTTGCTATTGGTGCTGGCATTTTCTCTGGTATGCCGTTAGAAAAAATCACGCAAACCATGCAAAACGGAATGGGGGGAACACTGGGTTTTCTCTCCATCGTGGTCGCCTTGGGGGCAATGTTTGGTAAAATTCTGCATGAAACGGGGGCATTAGACCAAATTGCGGTACGGCTACTGAAATCCTTTGGTGAAAAACGGGCTAACTATGCACTGGGTATTGCGGGTTTAGTTTGCGCATTACCTCTGTTTTTCGATGTTGCGGTGGTTTTACTGATCGGGGTGGTATTTGCTGTTGCCCGTCGTACGGGGGGAAATGTTGTTAAAATGGCGATCCCTCTCTTTGCCGGTGTTGCAGGGGCCGCCGCTTTCTTATTACCGGGGCCAACGCCTATGTTGCTTGCTGACCAGATGAATGCTGATTTTGGTTGGATGATCTTAATTGGTTTATGTGCAGCCATTCCAGGTATGTTATTAGCGGGGCCTATTTTTGGTAACTTTATTAGCCGTTATGTGACCTTAGAATTACCGAAAGATTTTGATGAGCCAAGCTTAGGACAAAGTAAAATGCCTTCTTTTGGCTTCAGTCTTGCATTGGTCTTATTGCCATTAGTCTTGGTTGGATGTAAAACCATTGGTGCGCGTTTTGTTGAGCCTGACTCTCAGCTATTCAATATTCTTGAGTTTATTGGTCACCCCTTTATTGCCATCCTTGTGGCGTGTTTAGTGGCTATTTATGGCTTGGCTATTCGCCGTGGAATGAGCAAAGAAAAAGTCATGGAAGTATGCTCTGCGGCTATCCAACCTGCGGGGATCATCTTATTAGTCACGGGTGCTGGTGGCGTATTTAAACAGGTGCTGGTGGATTCAGGTGTGGGGCCAGCATTAGGGAATGCATTAATTGGTGCAGGTATGCCGATTGCTGTGGCTTGTTTTATTCTTGCAGGTGCTGTACGTGTTATTCAAGGCTCTGCGACTGTGGCTTGTTTAACTGCGGTTGGTTTAGTGTTACCGGTGATCAGTGAATTAGGTTATAGCGGTGCACAAATGGCAGCGTTATCGGTTTGTATTGCCGGTGGCTCTATTATTTTAAGCCATGTTAATGACTCCGGCTTCTGGTTATACGGTAAATTTACTGGTGCGACAGAAGGGCAAACCTTAAAAACATGGTCATTAATGGAAACCATTTTAGGTACTACAGGCGCAGTGGTTGGAATGATTTTCTTTGCATTTTTATAAAAATGAGCTGTTCCTTTTTAACAAATGGCGCATCAATAGGTGCGCCATTTTTCATTGCTATAAATCACCATTAAATCTGATAGAAAATAGTTAACAACTGATTAATCTACAGGTCTTATTGTTTTGTGAACATGGTGAGGCTGATATTTTTATGGGTGATTATAATTCACTGTTTAAACAGCATACGGAGTGTAATATTCATACCATTACACTTATTCGTGATTCCATTTTGGCATCTAGTCAGAAATTACAAGAAAAGCTAGCATTGCTGGAAGAAATGGAACATCTCTTTAATGACATGCTTATCAATGCAGAATCATTAGTGGTCTTTTTTAATGAAATTGATGAGCATTTTACTCATAGTAATGAAGAAATTGAGAATTTTGCTAAATGGCTAAATAAAATAAAAGATAGCGCTAATAATATTGATAAACTGTCAAATCAAGCCAATATATTATCAATTAATTCAGCAATAGAGGCAGGACATATAGGTCATGCAGGTGCAGGATTTTCTGTATTAGCACAAGAGATGAAAAGCCTTTCACAAAAGATCCAAAATCAGGCCTCAGAAATAGCGTCTATCAACAATAATGTAAGTGCCCGCTTTACACCAATAAAACAAAATACTCAGAAAAATCAAGAACAACTGAAGCAAATAAAAAATCTTGTTACGGAAGGTCATGCTAATTTATCTGCGCTTGCTCAACAAGCCAATGATTTAAAAAATATCTTTCAGTTTATGTCGATACAACAATTTTTTAATACTGTGAAAATAGATCATGTTTTATGGAAAGAAGCGATTTATATTCACTTATTAAATAATGATGATGAAAATTGTGTTAATCAGCATACTGAATGTCGTTTAGGAAAATGGTACTACCAAGGTGAAGGACGCAAATTTGCTGGTAGTGAAGCTTTTCGTCGCTTAGAAGAGCCTCATAAATTGGTTCACCAAAGTGGGCGTCTTGCATTGGCGGCGAATATGGCCGGTGATCCGGATGCGGTAGTGAAGTATATTCAGCAAATGGAACAAGCGAGTGTTGATGTCATTAAATATATTGATGCTTTACATAATTAATAATGCGATGACAGAGAGTCCACATAACGAGAAAGGAGCTGAGGCTCCTTTTCGTTATAATAATATCTAACTTTTATTAATCAGCGCTGATAATTGGCTATAGAGAGTATTTGCACTACTTTCATACCCTTCACGAGAAAGATGGACACCATCCGGCCTTGCAAGATCATAAATAGACCATGCTTTAATTGAGCACTCTCCTCCCATATAATCGCGCCAATCCCAGAATAATGTACGCTCTTGTTGAGCGACTTCCTTTTGGATACGAATAATATCGGTTAACCATTGGGGTTGTTGAGAGCGACAATCTGATGCGTCTTTATTCTTAATAGAATCCGACGGACCAATTAATAAAATGGCACTATTCGGGGCTTGCTGGCGGATTTGACGAATTTTTTCAACAAGCAGTTGTCGGTAAGCCACTAAATCAAACGTATCATTAAAGGCTTCATTAGTGCCATAAGCTAAAATCACCATATCGGGATGTAATTGACCTAATGTTTTACTCCACTGTGCTCCCCATTTATCCATCATATTAATGGTTGCGCCGTTAATACCTAATGCGGATAACATCACCCCTGGCTTTTGGTTGCTAATTAACCAACCACCTAATTTAATCGGTTGGTTTTTACTAATCGTAATATTGATTGGGAAGGTGATCGTTGTGGGTTTAGAAAATTGCCATTCACCTTGTGTCTGTGAAAGTGAAAGTGTTTTACTGCCAGCGGACTGTAAATGGATTTGTGAAGCCGTAGGCGCCTTATATAACGCTTGTAATTGGTAACGCTGACCTGTTGTTGTCGGATTTTCATTTAGTTGCAATGCTGACCATTTCGCGACTGGCTCAGCGATAAATCCTCCTAAGGGAAAATCAGGATCGCTTTCTTTGCGACTGGAAAGTAAATCCCACGCTTTTTTACTGCTTTGATATTGGATATTGGCAATACGTTGACCCGCAATAGCGGTGGGGGGAATAAAACCTATACCACCATTGCCATAATCAGCTTGAAAACGTTCACGTAGTTTACCACTGAAAAAATCTGCAGCGGTATGTGAATCACCCAACTGTACGATATGTACCCTTTGGCGCCGTTGCTTTAACTTTTGTGCAAAAGCGGCAAAGTTGGGATCATGGTAGTTGTAGAGTTGTCTTGAACCATCTGCAGGTAACACGCTAGGTGTTGATAGCGTAAGAGATTTATCTTTCTCTTGGTTACAAGCGACTAACAGCGAAACCAAAGCCAGTATAATAGAACGACTGACTAAGGTTCGAGGTTTAAGGATGTGCGTTAATTGTTTCATTTGGCGTGACCATATTTTTGTCTGTTACATCATCTGGCACATCATCAACTTTTTGCAGATGGATACGCGAGAATACCTGCTGAGCAATGATTTGTTGCCCTTTTAAACTAAAGTGAATACCGTCGCCTGCTCTTAGTTTCACGCGGCTGCTACCATCACCGATATAATCAGAATAAATATCTTTTTCATATTTAAACATATCATTGACAGAAAGGTAAATTTCTCCCGTTTTTTCTGTTTCTTCCCGGTAAAGTTGATTTAGATAAGCCATACCTTGAGATAATTTTTGCTTACGCATATTCGGAGGGCCAATCCAAATCACGCTCACATTATGTTGGCGTGCATTATCGATAATGCTGGCAATACGTGCGCGATATAAGGCGCCCCACGCTTCACTGGCAAATTTTAAATAACGTCCGCCACCATCTGGGGGCATGTCCCAAGGATCATTAGGCCCTAAAAAAACAACCAGTAACTTAATGGAATCATCGCTAGCTAACCGATTAGCAATAGTTTGAGGCCAATTAAAAAACTTAGGATAGGCTAATCCTGTGCTCTGTTTGCTCAAATCAATACTGCTTATATTATAATCTGTTTGCAATTGGCGTTTTAATAAGGGGGCAACGCCTTGCATCATTGAATCTCCAGCAAACAGCACTTTGTCTTTGGGAGATAATATGACATCTGTTTTTTGCACAATAGGTTTTTGGGCTTCAGCAGCGGCTTTTGTCAGATCAATAGTTGATGTATTTGCTAATGTACCTTGTGCATATTGACGTTGTAGGAGTTGCGGAAACTGTTGTGTTAATTGCGAAGCGGGGCGAGTATAGCCATTGATAAAATGTAGCCCTACTGCAAATCCTTCTGGAAAGGCGGTTTGTTCTTGACGAGGCGTTATTGGTTTGGCCTGATTATCCGGGTGATTAACTCGCAAATAATCACTATAGCTTGTTACTGCGACAAATACGCCATCTCGCAACTGACCTCCTACTTGCCAAGCATAATATTGTGATAAGCCCGACCAAGGGGCTGGGCGATGGTATTGTTGTTGCCAAAAGCGCTCTAATGATGTTTGGTTTAGCCAAATAAGAAATAGTGTGCTGAAGAGCACCATTAAAGCCACTTTTACGGTCTTTTTTAAATTTGAACTGAAATCAAAAGCTGGCATAAATAAATCCCGGAACCCCATCAGGAGACAACATAAATATAATTGTAAGGATCAACGCTAATGGTAGTGGATAAACATACCAAGGCACTTTTTTCTCAAGTCGCGCAATAATTGCCCTTAAAGTGACAAAACAAGGATACAGTAAGAACAGTCCCCAGAACATAAACAGGGTTAGCCCTTCGGCTTGTAGCGACTGCCAAGCACCTGCACTAAAGAGTTGTTGGATTAATATCCAAGCATCATTGACGGTTTGGCTGCGAAAAAAGATCCACGCAAAGCACACAAAATGGAAGGTAATTATCCAAGATAACAACATTTTTAATGATGCTAGCATGCTATTGGCGTCATGTTTGGCGGCGGGGAAAAGGCGGTGTTTGATATTTAATATCACCACACCAATACCATGAATGGCTCCCCAGATAATAAACGTCATAGCTGCGCCATGCCATAAACCAGAGATAACCATCGCGGCAAAGGCATTCACATTTTGTCGAATAACGCCCTTACGATTTCCCCCCAAAGGGATATAAACATAATCGCGAATAAACGTTGATAAACTTATATGCCAACGACGCCAAAAATCAGCAAGATTGATGGCTAAATAAGGTGCATTAAAGTTACGAGGGACAACAAAACCCAGTAATAGCGCAATACCTGTCACTAAATTGGTATAACCCGAGAAGTTAAAATAGATATGCCATGCATAAGCATAGGTCGCCACCAGTACTTGTCCGCTAGTGGCTAAATCAGGGGCATTAAAAATAGGATCGACATAATTTGTCGACAACCAACCACTTAACCAAAAGAGCTTAGCGATTGCTAATACAATCAGCATGATAGCCCCTTTATAGTCGATAATTTTACGGGTTGGTGCTTGAATTTGTGGTAAAAATTGTTTGGCACGATTAATCGGTCCCGCCACAATGCTTGGGAAAAAGCATAAGTAGAGCACGACATCAAGAAAAGGGGCTTTAGGGATCTCTTTGCGACACACTGAAACGACATAGCTAACAGAGTGGAAGATATAAAACGATAACCCTAATGGTGCCAGTAGTTCAATAATTGGTAATTCAACACTTAATCCCCACTGTGAGAATAGTTGTGTCAATGATTCTTGGAAAAATGAGTAATATTTAAAGGCAGTAAAATAGAGGGCAACTAACAGCCCCAGTAACCAATAAATCACTTTCGTTGATGTATAGCGGGTGAGTATATTGGCTAATGAGTAAATCAAAAGCGTATAGCTTAATAAGATAACAGCAGGACGGTAGTCGACATAGAATAGAAAAGCATAACTTACTATGATGAGTAAGATATTTTGGATCTTAACCTGTTTTTGGAAGAGCCAATAGATAATAAAAAAGCTCGTAAAGGCTCCGAGAAACTCGAATGAAAAAAAATTCATAAATGGCTCTAAGGGTGTGATTTAACAGTCATACCAAATGTGTTACTCCCTATATTATGAATTATTAGCTTGCTTTCAATCAAAAGATTATCTTGTGATAAATAAAAGCCACTTTTCAGATAAATGAAAAGTGGCTTTTGTTTGCTATGAATAGCTATTTAGGACTAACTTTCTCGTTTCGACTGTAACTGAACTTGCGTGATCAGCTTCTTATTTGAGTCGAACATTTCGGTCAGATAATCATTGTAACTTGAACCTAATTCTGAATAGCCTTTCAAGTCGGTGATTAACTGGCGTGGATCGAGTTGCTGTTGCGTCATTCTTTGCTGTGCTCTTGATGAGCGCAATGAATTATAGGCGCGGTGCGTATTGAGATTACGCATATAAGCAATCACTGAGCCTTCAATATCCGGGTAGGCTGCATAGCCTTTGGTTTTCCCAGGGACATTATTGCAAGACCGGTTACCACATCGCATACCGAATAAGTTATTGTTTTGCTGTGCCAATTTTGATGTTCCCCAACCTGATTCTGTTGCGGCTTGCGTTGCGACAAAATGAGTCGGAATAATATCAACGCGAGCCAGTAACGAATCCCAATTCACTTTTTTGGGGCTGGTACATGTCACGCCATAGTATTGACAGATTTCACGCAGTTTTTTCAAATCTGCACTGCCCCAGTGTTGGGCTTTACGTTGAGCGGTTAACCACTCACGATCTCTCAATATCTTATTATTAATGTTATCAATAATAGGAACTATGACATTTAAAAACGCTTTCTTACGCTGAGTTCCCGAGGGATATTTTTTCAAATCTGGCAACGAGGTTGTCGTGCTTTTGAATGTATCCGCCTGCAGCATTCGGGAACTGCCGGTACTGGTAGAGGCAAAACTCACACCAGTAAAGAGTAGTGAAATCAAGAAAGCGAAGACGGCACTTGTCCTCATCAATTGAGAGGGCATTGCTTCTCCTCGTTTAACTGGATAAAAATCGAACGAATACTAGCAAATTACTTTTTCTATAGCTACAAAATATCGCCTTACATTAGGATAACTACGAGTGCATTGTTAATAAAATGTATCTTATTTACTGGAACGCCTCGTTTTATAATCGCTTTTTTCTTTTAACAAAAAATGTGATTTTTGATTATTGTTCAGTTATTCTTATATAAATTAATGCTATTTAACTCAAATTTATCATAAATTAGCGTTTTTAATATGTCAATTTTGTTCAATGTTTAGTCATTTTTTGTTGTTTTTGGTCGAGTTTTTTGATCAATTTGGCGAGCTTTTTCTGCTAAATCAGCAAAATCCGCTTCTTTCCAATAAGTTTTAGGGACGGGTAAATTTGCCATCTGTTTAGTAGGCCAAAGCTGAAATTCTGCTAATTGTTTTAAAGAATAGCCTGCGTAAACATCGGGTAATGTCAGGTAATGAGGTGGAGTTGTCTCCCCAAAAGGCAATACCGGATAGCGTTTGTCAGCAAGATGATAATCACGCTTTAATACTAAAAATTTATCGGGTACCCGCTCTTGGCTATTCCACCATTGACCATCAATTAAATCAAACCATTGCTGGGTGGCCTGACGAGGTTGCGCCTCTAATTGAGCGAGTGCTGAGGGAATAATACGCTGCATTGATTGGTTATAGTGCTCAAGGTTTGTGGCATCACCATTGAGGATCAGGGTAAGTGATAAGCGCGCCCCCATTAGGTTAGAGTAGAGATCTTCTGGTGAGAATGCGGAGATCCCTTCTGAAAATCCCGCCACAGAGCGATAACCGTACCACTGTGCAATCTCATGCCATACGGCAAGGCGATAAGCTAAACGCGCGGCAAGATAAGCACTTAAGGTATAACGTTGTCGATCACTACTAGGAGGAGTAAAGCGGTTAAAGTGAATTTTACGCTGTGCTAATTCGTCACTAAGTGTTAGCGTCCACTCTTGGCCTAATTTGGGATAGATATGGCTAAAGAGATAATAAGTATAATCTGCGGTATCACGAATATGGGCGATATCAAGAAAGCCCCCTTTATGTGAATAGACTATGCCCGATTTTTCACTGCCTATGCCTAATACTGCGGCAGTTCCCAGCCAAAAGTTATCGTTATAGCGATGATCACCTAAAGTAGAAGCTTCAACAATATTATCGATACGATAAAAAGGAATAGGTATTCCCCATGCTTTGACTTTTAAATTATAGCCAAAAGCACAGCAAGGTCTTAATCCATTAGGTGCATCAAGTGCGGGGGGCGTTTGCCAAACTTGTGAGGCTTCTTCTTGAGTTTCACTTTCCAGATGAGCGGCAATGGTTTCAGATACAGATGAGGTAGTGCATCCTGAAATGACCAATATGAAGATGATATTAAAAATAGCCAAACGCGTTAACATCAAAATGCCTCACCCACTTGGAAATAAAATCCCGTGCTCTCTTTACCGACACCAAAATCGAGGCGTACATTCATGCGTGGTTTAAATTCAAAACGATAACCAATACCAACACTGGGTAGCCAATGTCCTTTACCGAGATCACGTGCTTGATTACTCAATGTGCCACCTCCGGCCCATAATGCAATACCATGACGCCAACTAAGCTTTTGCCGATACTCTATCTGGCTAGAAAAAACATGATTATCTTGATAACGCCCTTCATAATAGCCACGCATCTGATGGCCGTTACTTAATTTAGACAGTTGCGTCCATGGTACATCTCCTGAGGTAAAGCGAGCATAGCTATCAAAGGCGAGTACCGCATCTTCGGTTAATGGATAATAATAGTTGTACTGCATTTGGGTTGCATTAAAACGGTTATTACTACCGGTATCCGATGAATAATGAGTATAGCTAATATCAAAGGCTTGGCCTTGGCGAGCGTTAGGCAAAAAATCGCGACTGTCGTAGGTAAAGCGCACACTTAATCCTGAACTGGTAGAGCGTAATGGCAAATGACGTTTGCTCATATAGGCTTTAAACTCATCATCAGGTGCTGCTGCTTGTAAGTTAGCGTAATCCCAACCTAAGCCAATATAGGTGTTTTTGGTAATTTGACGTAGCAATGTCGGCGTTAAATGTAGCTCTTGTGAACGATATTGTGCAAAGTTCTTTTTAACTCGTCCTTCATGATAGCCTTGTCCCCAAAAGTTGGTCGGCACATTATTTAATGCCCCAGTAAGGTAAAAGCGCCATGTATCATCAGCAAGGTAAGTATAGTTACTAAAAGTCATACCAAAAGCCCCGGTTGATGAACCAAAGCCACTTAATGACAGTGATGAAATTTTACTGTCGGGACGACTATCTGCTTGATAAAGCCCAACAACGGCGATCCCAAGACCCAACTCTAATTCAGGGGTATAGAAAGGCCCGGGTAAAACGCCCCAGTCGATGGTTTTACTGCGATCAAAATTATTGCTCCCTCCTAGTTGATTTAACCATTGGTCGATTTGTTGTCTATCAGGAAAGAGTTGGGCATTTGCTGTGTGTGAAATAAATAGGCTGGCAAAGGCCAGCCCATAAATAAAAGATGTTTTAACCATTAAAAACGGAACTCACCAGAAACAAAGAAACTATTACGATTATTAAAGCCCACTTCGGTGATCACATTAAAGTTACGGGTGACTTCTAAACGAGCCCCTACCGTTTGGTTCCATTTATGAGCAAGATGTTGTTCAACGTCGAATTTAATATTGCCACCAAATGAATTAACCATATCTTCAAAGTTAGCTGGTAAGCTTAATTTACTTACGTCACCTTTGAAGCGTTGGGTAATATCTTGATACATGGCACCTGTCCACACTTGTAGCTTGGTATTACCTTGGCCGGTGATTAAAGGTTGAAAAACAAATTCATAGCCAACACGAGGTGAAATGACTAAGGCTTTAATATCCCCATCAAGAATATCAAGACTTGTTTTGGTATAGTTTAAATCAAAAGTACCAAAAAATTGGTTATAACCACCCGCTAAAGTAAAACCAGCACCATAGGTTTTTCCTTCAAAATCTAAATTAAATATTTCATTTTTAGCAACAGGGATAACCAAAGGGCCGATTTGAACATTAACATTTTTTAAGACTGAACGAGATGTACCTTTTGTTTTACCATATAAGCCATAAACATTGAAAAAAGGCAAAACCCAACTATCTAATTTGAGCATATGAGTTTCACTCTTTTCACGTGTATGTCCAACATCAATTTTGACTATATCACTAAGTTGAGGTAGTGCTGGTGATGAAAAACCAATTTTATCCACAATAATATCTTGACGTAGATTCATATAGCTATAGCTTGCACCAAATGGCTCTGGTAAATCATAACCACGGGCGCGAGCTTCATCACCCCAAATAGGTAATACGCGCGATTGGCTTGCAGGAGTACGGGTATCTAACGAACCTTCGCTATTTAACGCAGTGCCGCCAGATTGGCTTACACTTAAAGAGAGCAGAGGGCGATCGCTATCCGCATAAGAAAAGCCAGTAGCAAGAAGAGAGGCAGCAAACACTACCTTATTAAAATGAGAAAAGTTCATATATAACCCACAAAAATAAAAAATAACCAAATAGTAAGTAAAAGAGTAGCGCGAAATTTTAGTCTTTTTCTTATATATGGTCACCAGCTATAAGTGCTAATTGCAGATAAAAATGCTTAACAATATGTATTATCACGGTATTATCTAAGTGTTTTTAACTAATAATCATCTTTATCTTCATTTATTCTTAATAAAAGCAGATGATTTTATGGTGATAAATAACGGGGTTTACCAAGCGTGATTGTACTATTTTTGTACAGTTATTGATAAGTTAAGATTAATTGGTCGCATTGATAAGTAACTGCGATAAGATATGCAGGATATCAAACTGGGGTGCAATAACATTAAGGAGTTGCGATGACTTATGATGAATTATACCAATACGCTATATTTATGTTGTCGCGTCGTGATTATGGCACCACTGAGCTGAAACGCCGTTTAGCACGTAGGATCAACGAAGTCGATAAAGCTAAACAGAGCACAACCGATGAAAGATGCTTAGAGCAAGTGATCGAGCGATTATTAGAAGGCCAATATCTGGATGATAATCGCACGGTATATGCTTTTTTTCGTCGTTATTTAAGTAAATCTTATGGTCCGCTGCGTATTCGCCAAGAGTTACGGCAAAAAGGCTTTCCCAGTGAAATTATTGCACGGGTACTAGAAGAAACAGAAACTGATTGGTATGCACTCTGCCAAGATCTTAAAGAGAAAAAATTTGGTACAGGTAAACCCAAAGATTTTAAAGAAAGAGCGAAACAGATCCGCTATCTCCAATATCGAGGGTTTACTTCTGATTATATCAATGCGTTATTTTAATTGATTAACGAAGTGCCATGGCATATTTATCATCAAACTAATTTTTATAAAGAATAGTTAATTTAAGTGAAATGTTAATTTAAAACTATTTTTTAATAATAAACTTATTTTATATAATCTTGTTTATATTTTTATTATTTCAATAGTTAATCATCATCTAATAAATATTAAATGACTGTTTTAGTCTCCTTTTAATATTAAATTAAATGACGATATTGCTCACAGATTTTAATAAATATATATTTAATTATCTATTTTTGACTAATATCTAATGTGATTGACATAATCATTATATTTTAAAAAATTTAATTATTATTGAGGATTTATTATGAAGAAAAATAAACTTATGCTATTTACTGCAACATTATTATTATCATCTGCAGGTATTATTTCAACAGCATCAGCTGAGGTGACATTAAAGCATGGCTATATTGATATCCCACCCAGCAGAGCTTTTCTTTGTTCATCCAAAGGGGGGAATTTAAATAAAAATTGTGGTCCGATACAGTATGAACCGCAATCCATTGAAGGGGATAAAGGTTTCCCTAAAGGTGGCCCAGCTGATGGTGAAATTGCCAGTGGTGGAAAGGCAACTTTTTCTGCTTTAAATGCACAAAGTGCAGATCGCTGGCATAAAGTGGCAATGAAAAGTGGCGAAAATACTTTTAAGTGGACATTAACTGCAAAACATAGCACTGAATCATGGCGCTTCTTTATTACAAAACCAGGGTGGGATGTTAATAAACCATTGACCCGTGCTGATTTTGATTTAACACCTTTCTGCCAACGAAATGATAATGGAAAAATACCCACAGAAACCGTAACATTAAATTGTAATATACCAGAACGTTCTGGTTATCAAATTATTTTAGGTGTTTGGGATATTGCTGATACGGGTAATGCTTTTTATCAAGTTATTGATGCTGAATTTAAAAAATAACTCGCTATATTTTATTTAAATAATTATTTTTGTCATGCTGTTAATCTTAACACTATTAAGATTTGGGCTAGGATTAATAGCAAAAATTATATTAATGGTGAGGGTTAAATAAATATAACGGTTATTTTTTTGTTTAATTGTTAGCGCCGTGAAAATGGCGCTATTTTCATTAAACTGACTGGAAATCCTTCGCTTACAATGCTACTTTCTAAACTATACCTATAATTATTTAGCTTAAAACCAACATCATTGAGGCGCGATTATGGAAATCTATTTAGATACCGCAGATATTGAAGAAGTGAGAAAACTTTCACAAGTGCTTCCTATTGCTGGTGTCACTACCAATCCTTCTATTATTGCTCAATCAGCGCAGCCCATTGAAACGTTATTACCTGAATTAAAAGCCGCTATGGGTGGCAAAGGGCGGATATTTGCGCAGGTGATTGCCCGTGATATCGATACCATGATTGAAGAAGCATTGCGCATTGGTAATATTGCCGATAATACTGTGATTAAAATTCCCGTCACTGAAGCTGGCTTGGTTGCTATTAAACAATTAAAGCAAAAAAATATGTTGGTATTGGGGACTGCTATTTACAGTGTGTCTCAAGGGTTAATGGCGGCGCTAGCAGGGGCTGATTATATCGCTCCTTATGTGCATCGTATGGATAGACAAGGCTCTGATGGTGTGAGAGTAGTAAGAGAGTTGCAAACGCTGATTTCCATGCATAATTTACCCACTAAAATACTGGCAGCTAGTTTTAAAACACCACGCCAAGTGGTTGATTGTCTGTTGTCTGGCGCTTCGGCAGTAACACTTCCGATAGAGCTTGCCTACTCTATTATCCGTTCACCCGTAGTCGATGATGCGATTAATAAATTTACTGATGATTGGTCATTAGCCTTTAATCGCCAATCATTGTAATGATTTTATTGTGTTTGTTATTTGGCGCCATTTAATGTTAATGGCGCCAATAAAATAATAATCATAGGTAAAATAAATATTATTCTTATTCAATTTTTCTGTCTATATTAAATAAAAACTCTACTGATGAATTAGACTATTTAAAAAGAATAGAATGCTGAGTATTGTACTATATTGTAGAAATATTATCTGATTAAATTGCGCAATAATAATTTATTATATCGATTTATGTTTTTAAAGTAAGATTATTCTCTGCTAAATTATCGCATACGCGGATAAGGTGTAATTTAATCAATTATTGATTTATATCTAACAATAAGTTGCCTTTGTGGTAATCTAAAAATAAATCTATTACTATAACCTTAGCATTTTAATGGATTAATAATATAATATTTTTATGCTATTTTGTTGTTTATAAACACTTTTATCATGTTCTTTTATTCTTTTTGTCCGTTCTTACTGTAAACTCAGTAAGTTGATTTTATTTATTTTTATTAGTGTTATTTTATATTTAATAACAACAAAATAAATTGTAATTAATGTGTTAATTAAAGAGTTTGGTTGTTAATGATATACAAAATATTATTTATTTTTAAATAACTAACTGAATGAATTAACAGGGAAAGCCGATACTCCGCGGTTAAATAAAATTAACATATAGTTATTATCTTTATTTAGAGATAAATAAACTTTGATTTGTAATATTGTTGGAGTAAATATGTGTGAAGAAGACATAAATAAACCACTCTATTTGTTAATTGCAGACTGGGTTCAAGAGCAACAACGCTGGGTGAGTGCGAAAGAGATCGCTAAAAATTTTGATATCCCCCAATGTAATGCGATTAATATCGTTTCTTATATTCTTTCTGATGTAAAAGAGATTGAGTGTGAAACCAAAAGTGTTCCTAATCAATTGGAAGGAAGAGGGTGCCAATGCCAACGGATGATCAAAGTCAGTCATATTGATCCTGCTCTTTACTCTCGTTTAAAAGGTCATACGCAAAGTAAAAGTCGTTTAAGCGCCCCAGAGAAATTAGCAGCTATGATCCCCCATGGGCTGAATCACCAACAAAAATGGCAATGGATGTTGTCAAAATCACAACGGCGTTAATTGATAGCCGAGTGTTAAAATAAAGCAATACGACAGGCGTTTGTTGTGCCTGTCGCTGTTGGCTTATTGGCCTTTAGGTTTTACCTCTGTCGTGCCCCTTAAACGAGGACGATTAGCTTCAGGGGCTGTTAATGGTGTCGTTTCTACTAAGCTTTGACGACAACGAACAGTGAGATCTTGATATTCACGAGTATTCATACGTTTCCACTGCATATCTTGGTCGCTAATATCACGTACATGTTTTGCTGGGCTTCCCATTAACATTTGTCGCGCCTGCCCTTGAAAGCCCGCTTTCACAAAGCTCATGGCGGCAACAATACTTTCCTCACCAATGATCGCACCATCCATAATCACGCTATTCATGCCGACTAGGCTATCACGACCGATAATACAACTGTGAAGAATAGCACCATGACCAATATGACCATTTTCTTGCACAATGGTATCCATATCCGTATAACCATGCATAACACAGCCATCTTGAAGATTTGCACCTGCTTCAACAATTAAACGGCCATAATCACCCCGTAATGAAGCCAAAGGGCCAATATAAACACCAGCACCAATAATGACATCGCCAATTAGTACTGCTGATGGGTGAATGTAAGCTGTTGGATGAACAACAGGAATAACACCTTCAAATGCATAGATACTCATCAGTTTTCCTCTTAGTTGTATTATCAATTCAAGTGATAATTATCGTCCTTTCCATTCAGGTGAGCGTTTTTCGGCAAAGGCTAGCGGGCCTTCGAGTGCATCTTCTGAATGTAAAACACTTGGGTAATATTTTAGAACACCACTGCGCATTAATTTGTAGCCTTCTTCAATCGAAAGCTCGCTAGTGGCACGGTAGATCTCTTTTAATGCAGCGACTGCAAGTGGCGCACTGTTGGCGATTTGATCGGCTAATTCACGGGCGCTATCCATCAGTTCAGCCGCACTGACAACGCGGTTAGCAATGCCCCAGCGTAGCGCCTCTTGTGCATTCATACGACGGCCAGTCATGAGCATTTCATTGACAATTGCAGGAGGTAAGCGTTTAGGTAAACGTAAAACACCGCCACTGTCTGGGACAATACCTAATTGTGCTTCTGGCAAGGCAAAAGAAGCATTGTCTGAACAAATTATCATGTCGGCTGCCAGTGCTAATTCAAAGCCACCCCCAAAAGCATAGCCGTTAATGGCAGCAATGACAGGTTTATTAAGATCAAATAATTCCGTTAAGCCCGCAAAGCCACCAGCACCAAAGTCTGCATCAGGGGCTTCTCCTTCAGCTGCGGCTTTCAAATCCCAGCCGGCACAAAAGAATCGTTCACCAGCACCTGTAATAATGGCAACGCGTAAACTAGGATCATCACGAAAACGCATAAATACCTCACCCATTTCATGACTGGTTTTGGCATCAATTGCATTGGCTTTCGGTCTATCTAATATAATTTCAAGCACTGAACCACGTGTTGTTAGATGTAATGATTGGCTCATGTCATATTCCTTTTTCAATAAAAATAAGCAGTTATAATTAACTGTCACGAAAACCCACTTATGGCTTATTTCAAATGCTTTTTGATCACTTTGCCTGAGCAATTACGTGGTAACCCCTGTTTAAACTCAACGGCGGAAGGCACTTTAAATTTCGCCATATTCTGTTCACAAAAGGCGAAAAAGGCTTCTTCACTTAACGTTTCACCGTCAACCAGTACCACAAAGGCTTTAATGGCTTCATCGCGAATATCATCAGGTACACCAATTACTGCTACATCTTGGATTTTAGGATGTGATGCGATGATATTTTCAATTTCAATACAAGAGACGTTTTCACCACCGCGTTTGATCATGTTGCAACTGCGATCAACAAAATAGAAAAAGCCTTCGTCATCTTGATAACCATAGTCACCCGTGTGTAACCAACCATCAGGCTCTAGCGCTTTTTCTGTTGCATCGGGGCGATTGTAATACTCTTTAAATAAGGTTTTTCCCGCTTCACCTTTGACGCAGATCTCACCAACTACACCGTTAGGAACTTGCTGATTTTGTTTGTCGCGAATTTGCGCTTGATAACAAAATCCCGGTCTACCAATAGATGGCCAACGGCGTTTATCGCCCGGTCTGTCACCGATTAAGCCAACAATGGTTTCTGTCATGCCGTAAGAGGTGAGTAATCGCACATTAAAGCGTTCAACAAAGGCGTCTTTCTCTTCATCTGCAAGATTGAGGTAAAACATCACTTCGCGCAGTTTATGTTGCTTTTCATCTGGTGAGACTGGTTGTGCCATTAAGGTGCGCATCATCATGGGTATGCATTCTGTTACCGTTGCTTGGTATTTGAGAATTTGCTTCCAGAAGGCTCTTGCACTGTATTTTTCTAGTAGTACAAATGTGGCACCGACAGAAAAAGCAGGAAGTGATGCGGTACACTGACAATCGATATGAAAAGCAGGCATGACGGTAAGATAGATATCATCTTCCCGTAAGGCGTTCTGCCATGAGGAGTAGTAGCCAGCAAAACGTAAATTATAATGCGTAATAACTACTCCTTTGGGTTGTGAAGTAGTTCCTGAGGTAAAAAGGATTTCAGCCGTGTCATCCACACTTAATGGGGTGTGATGATTAAGCGTAACGGGATGCTTGGCTTTTTCACTTAAAAAATCAACAACCCCTTGTTCAGTAGGGAGACAGTTTTCTGTTATTAAAAACAGTTGCGTTAAAGGAGAGTGCTTATCGTGCAACATCGGTTGGTAAATTGGAGAGAAATTATCACTTGTTACCACAAAGTGTGCTTGGCAATGGTTAATGATCCAAGCACTCTCTTCATACATAAAGCGGGCATTAATGGGCACCATAATAGCGCCAATTTTTGCCAGTCCAAACCAGCAAAAGAAAAATTCTGGGCAGTTATCAAGATGTAAGGCAACATGGTCGCCTTTTTTTATACCACAGGCATGAAAAAGATTTGCGGCTCTGTTGATCTCTTCATTTAATTCACTGTAGCTAAATTGTCTGACTTTCCCTTGTGCAGATTCAAAAATTAGCGCTGTTTTTTTATCATAAACTTCAGCTAAATCATCCCACATTTGCCGTAAGTGTTGTCTGCCAATCACATCCATTAAACTGTTATCCCATGCTTTTGCCGTAAGCTCAGGTATTGTGGGATAGTGCCACTTGTACCTGAGTCTAACGGTATTTACTCTACGATTTTAGCTAGCCCTTTATCGACTAGCTCCCTAATTTGTTCGTCGCTATAACCGATATTTTTCAAAATCGCATTGGTATCCATGCCGTGAGCAGGCATACCACGCCAGATTTTTCCTGGATTATTTTTGAATTTCGGCATGATATTTGGTCCCTTACAGGTTTCACCACTCATCGTTTTCCATTGAGTAATTGACTCTCGAGCCACGTATTGTGGATTGCCTTCTAATTCAGGAATGGTTAACACTTTTGCACTGGCAATATTGAGTTCAGATAGTCGTTTTAGTACGGGGGTAATCGGCTGGTTGGCTAGCCATTCATCTAATTTATCTTCAAAGAGTTGACCATGAGGGCAATTAATACGGTGGATCAGTTGTGTCCCTTTGGGGACTTCAGGAGTACCTAATAGATGAGCAAGACCAATATCTTTAAAAATTTCTTCAATTTGAGTGATGCCGACCACTTCCATCACGATATAACCATCTTGGCAACGGTATAAGCCACAGCCGGCATAGTATGGATCTTTGCCTTTGGTCATTCGTGGACAGATTTCTCCGCCATTAAAATAGTCCATCATGAAGTATTGCCCCATTCGCAACATCACTTCATACATTGCAATATCAATACTTTCCCCTTTGCCCGTTTGTTGCACTTTGTACAGTGCCGCTAATGCTGAGGTGGTTGCCGTCATACCAGAGAAATAGTCAGCGGTATAAGGAAAAGCGGGCATAGGTTGGTCTTTATCGCCGTTTTGAATGAGATAGCCACTAAATGCTTGGGCAATAGTGTTGTAGGCTGGAAGGTTGGTATATTGCGGATCGCCATATTGACCAAAGCCGGATAAGTGCGCGATAACCAATTTAGGGTTATGCTCCCATAAAACCTCATCGGTAATACCGCGACGGGCAAAGGCAGGACCTTTGCTGGCTTCGATAAAAATATCCGTGGTTTCCATTAATTTTAGGAAAGCATCACGGCCTTCTTCTTTGAAAATATTTAACGATAACGCATGTAGATTGCGACGGGAAAGCTGTGGATAATGGGGTTGAACACGAATGGTATCCGCCCATGCAACGTTTTCAATCCAAATGACCTCTGCTCCCCACTCTGCAAACATCTGTCCTGCAAATGGCCCGGCAATCTCAATACCTGAAAACACCACACGAACTCCAGCTAGTGGCCCAAATTGTGGCATGGGTAAATGTTCTGTCATAATGTCACCTCGTCAGTGGACTGTTTGAACACTCCCTTACTCGATGTTAAGAGAGTG
The DNA here is from genome assembly GCF_009915195.1 of Proteus sp. G2674. Lineage (NCBI taxonomy): Bacteria > Pseudomonadati > Pseudomonadota > Gammaproteobacteria > Enterobacterales > Morganellaceae > Proteus > Proteus sp. G2674. The sequence continues at coordinate 224,800 of NZ_JAABLS010000012.1, read as the reverse complement.
CTCTGCGATTAATTAACGATACTGTTTGAGTACAGCGCGTCCTAATGTCAGGATCTGCATTTCATCAGAGCCACCAGATACACGGTCAACGCGTAGATCACGCCAAAAACGTGCAATACGGTGTTCACCTGCGATCCCCACACCACCCAGCACTTGCATCGCACTATCAACCACTTCAAAGGCTGCATTCGCACAGAAGTATTTACACATTGCAGCATCACCGGAGGTAATTAAGCCATTGTCACTTTTCCATGCAGTTTCATATAACATGTTGCGCATTGAATTGAGTTTGATCGCCATATGGGCGAATTTTTCTTGAATAAGTTGGAAGCGACCGATAGTCTCACCAAATTGAACCCGTTGGTTGGCGTAGCGCGCTGCATCTTCAAACGCACACATGGCGGTACCATAGTTAGTCAGTGCCACTAAGAAACGCTCATGATCAAACTCTTCTTTCACACGGTTAAAGCCGTTACCTTCGCGACCAAACATGTCTTTTTCTTCAAGTTCAACGTTGTCGAAGGTGATTTCACAGCAGCTATCCATACGTAAACCCAGTTTTTCTAACTTAGTGACTTTAATGCCGGGTTTACTCATATCGACAAACCATTCGGTAAAGATGGGTTTATCAGGGGAAGCCGCATCACGACTCATCACGACGATATAAGGGGTATAAGCACTACTGGTGATAAAGCATTTGCTACCGTTGAGATAAACTTTGCCATTTTTACGGGTATAAGTGGTTTGTAAGCTACCCACATCAGAGCCGGCTCCCGGTTCAGTGATCGCTGAATTCCACATCTGTTTGCCTGTACCACGAAACGCCATGATTTTGTCGATTTGTTCTTGAGTCCCTTCACGCAATACGGTGTTAAATCCCCCCGGTAATTGATAGAGCACATAGGTTGGCGCACCTAAACGACCTAATTCCATCCAAATTGCGGCAACAGTAACAAATCCGGCATTTAAACCACCGTGCTCTTCAGGGATAAGCAGATTGTCAATTTCCATATCCGCTAAGGCCTTAACAAAACGCTCAGGGTATTTACTTTCGCGATCACACTGTGCGAAATAAGCTTCCCAGTTTTCACTGGCCATTAATTCGCGGACACCGTCAACAAACAGTTCCTGCTCATCATTCAATCTAAAATCCATGTTAATAACCTCTTAATGTGTCATTTTTTGCGTATAGGGAGATCAATCTTTCCAGTGCACTTTGGCATCTTTTATAAAGGACAAGGTGACCATGATATTGACGAAAAATAGTGGGCATCCTCCGGCAATAATGGCGGTTTGGATCGGTTTTAAGCCGCCTAATGCTAGTAAAATAATGCCGATAATACCGACTAATACAGACCAGCCGATGCGTACCAATAATGGTGGTTCAGCCCCTTCTTTCATGGAGCGACAAGTTGACATTGCTAGTGTGTAAGAGCAGGCATTGATTAAAGTGACTGTGGCGATAAAGCAGAGAATAAAGAAGCCCCACATGGTTGCTGTACTGAGGGGTAAGGCGGCCCATGTTTCGATAATGGCGCGTGGCACACCATATTGATCAATCAGTTGCGGAATATTAAGGATATTTTGGTCAATCAGTTGTAAAGTGTTACCCCCCAGAATAGTCCAAATCAGCCAAGTCCCCGCGGTTAAACCTGATACCATTCCTAAACATAATTCACGAACAGTACGACCTTTAGAAATACGCGCTAAGAAGATACTCATTTGAATGGCGTAAATAACCCACCAAGCCCAATAGAAGACAGTCCAAGCTTGAGGAAAACCCCCTTTACCAATAGGATCGGTGTAAAACAACATACGTGGCATATACATCAGCAATGTACCCACAGAATCTGTGAAGTAATTGACAATAAAGCTGGCACCACCCACGATAAATACCCAACCTAACATTAAGAAGCTCAGGTAAGTACGCACATCACTGGCGATTTTTACCCCTTTTTGTAGACCAAATGCCACACAAATAGCGTTGAGTAAGATCCAGCAAGAGATAATAATGGCATCTAATTGTAGAGTGTGAGGAATACCAAATAAGTATTGAATACATTCAGTTACCAAAGGCGTTGCAAGCCCAAGGCTGGTGCCCATTGCTAGGATCAAAGCGACCAAATAGAAATTGTCGACGACAGTACCAAATAAACCATTAACGTGTTTTTCACCCACTAATGGCGTTAAAGTGCTACTTGGGCGGATCACTTCCATTTTGCGCACAAAAAAGAAGTAAGCGAAGGCGACAGATAGGAAACTATAGGTTGCCCAAGGTAGCGGGCCCCAGTGGAATAAGCTGTAAGCTAACCCTATCTCTTTGGCTGGCGCGGAGTAACCTTCCATACCGAAAGGAGGACTTGAAATGTAGTAGTATATTTCAATTGAGCCCCAAAACAGCACAGCCGCTGATGTACAAGAAGCAAACATCATAAAGATCCAGCTTGCCGTACTAAATTCAGGTTTCTCATCGCCCAGGCGTTTTTTGGCATAACGTCCAAAAACCAACCAGAACCAGCCCCCGAACATGATCACCATATACCATTCGAAGGCCCAACCCCAGACATTGGTAACATAGCTGAACACGGCATTGATCACTTCATTTGAAGCGTCAAGATCGCGTACCGTTAACCAGCATAAAATACCAACAATGATTAATGGCGGAAAAAAAACCTTCGGTTCTATTCCTGCCTTTTTATTATCTTTGCTCATAGGTAAATTTTCCAAATATATTTAGCGCAGAAGTTTAATAAGTGTTAATTCCTAATTTCGAATAAACTCTTTTAGTTAGATCCTATATATTCCATTAATTGGTTTTTATCATAATCAAAAAACAAGCCGATTGGCTAATTTATAAAATTATTAATGAAGAAGAATAATGGATATTATTAATGTTCCATTCTGTTATTCACTTCACACTATTCTTTTTGTCGATTTTATGTTACGGTTTATAACCTTTTATTTTCATTTTAATTAATTGATAAATAAGAATATATTTGGGTTTGTGATAAATGTGTTATATTTGCTCTTTCAATATTGTTGATCTTTGCGGCAATATTGAATATTAAATAACTCATTTCTTATTATGTTCAATATTGTTGATCCAGATAACAATATTGAAAGTTAATCACTTTAATTAAATTTAATTTCAATATTGGTGATGTATTTAGCAATATTGAACGCTATCCATCTCTTATTTAATAATCTTCAATATTGGTGATCTAGATTTAATTTCTTAATCATTTAATTGTGCTAATTGTATATTACATTGCCAGAGTAAATGACATATTTATTAATTTCAGGAGATGTAATGAAGATTATTACATGTTACAAGAGTGTTCCCGATGAACAGGATATTGTGGTCAATAATGCCGATGGTTCACTCGATTTTTCGCGCGCCAATAACAAAATTAGCCAATATGATTTAAATGCGATTGAAGCGGCGAATCAGTTAAAAACACAACTTGATGGTATTCAAATTACGGCAATGAGCGTAGGTGGTAACGCGCTGACTAACGCTAAAGCACGTAAAGATGTGTTATCTCGTGGTGCTGATGATCTCGTGGTGGTGGTCGATGAGCAATTGGAAGCTTCTCTTCCTTATCAAACGGCGACAGTGCTTGCTGCTGCTGCAACTAAACAGGGGTACGATCTTATCTTATGTGGTGATGGCTCGGCAGATCTAAGTTCCCAACAAGTGAGTTTGTTAGTGGGGGAGATCTTGAATATTCCTGCCATTAATGGGGTTAATAAAATTGTTTCTATTACAACTGATTCCATCACCGTTGAACGCGAATTAGAAAACGAAATTGAAACGCTTACTATCACCTTACCTGCGGTGATTGCCGTTTCTACCGATATCAACTCTCCGCAAATTCCATCCATGAAAGCCATTTTAGGTGCCGCTAAAAAGCCGGTTCAACAATGGAGTTTGGCCGATCTTGGTTTAGAGCCCATAACGCCACGTTCAGAGCAAACCGTGTTAGCACCGAAACAAAAAGTACGTCAGCGCATCATTATTGAAGGTGATGGCGATGATCAAATTGCTGAATTTGCTGAATATTTACGAAAAATTATTAAGTAATAGGGGGAGTTATGAGCCAGTTTTCAACTGTTTGGGTGTTGAGTGATGTACTTTCTCCTTTACCAGAATTAATGGGTGGTGCTTCTTCATTAGGTCAATCAATCAATGTCTTTACCTTTAATGATGAGCAAAGCATCGCTGCCTTTAAATTAGGGGCGACAGCGGTTTTCCAATTAGAAGGTAAACCTGATGATCGCATTATGGAAGATTATGCACAAAGTATCGTTGAAACCATTAAATCACATAGCGATGCCGGCTTGGTTTTACTGCCGAATACGCGTCGTGGCAAATTATTTGCCGCTCGTTTAGGTCACCGTTTAGCCGCGGTAGTATCAAATGATGCACAATCATTAAGTACCCAAAATGATGCATTAGTGGCAAAACATATGGTTTACGGTGGACTTGCCTTTGGTGATGAAACATTAACAACACCTTATTGTGTTGTTACCGCAAGTACTGGTGCTTTTGACGTTGCATCAGAAACACAGGCTACGGGTACGGCACAAAAAGTAGCATGGATTGCCCCTTCACAAAGCATTATTTGCCAGTCAATTCAGCCAAGAAAAATCAATGCCGTCGATCTGGATAAAGCCCGTTTTGTGGTCAGTGTTGGTCGAGGTATTGGCAGTAAAGAAAATATTGCTATTGCAGAAGAGTTAGCAAAAAAGATTGGGGCTGAAATCGCCTGCTCTCGCCCTGTGGCTGAAAATGAAAAATGGATGGAGCATGAGCGTTATGTTGGCATTTCTAACCTGATGCTTAAGCCAGATCTGTATTTGGCGGTAGGTATTTCAGGACAAATTCAACATATGGTTGGTGCAAATGGATCACAAACCATTATGGCGATCAACAAAGATAAAAATGCACCTATCTTCCAATTTGCTGACTACGGCATTGTCGGTGATTTAATGAAGATTTTGCCTGCACTTACCCGTCAACTATCTAACTGATTTAGTCAGCAGAGAAGATAACTTCTCTGCTTTATTTGCAAGTTCTGGAGATGTTATGTCCGATTCCGAAGATATTTTCGATGCCATTATTGTTGGCGCAGGATTAGCGGGCTCTGTGGCTGCACTTGTTTTAGCCAGAGAAGGTGCGCAGGTATTGCTAATAGAAAGAGGGAACTACGCCGGCGGAAAAAATGTAACGGGTGGTCGTCTATACGCCCATACCCTTGAGCGCATCATTCCTGAATTTGCGCAACAGGCTCCGGTTGAGCGGGTGATCACCCATGAAAAACTGTCATTTATGACACAAACAGGGGCTATGACTATCGACTATCAAAACGCTGAAACGCATAACCCTAATCATGCCTCTTGGTCTGTATTACGTGGTGAATTTGATCAATGGCTAATGGCGCAAGCCGAAGATGCAGGCGCCCAGTGTATCACGGGCATTCTTGTTGATAAGTTAGTTGAGCGTGACGGTAAAATTGTCGGTGTAGAAGCAAATGGTGATGTATTAGAAGCCAAAGCAGTGATTTTGGCTGATGGTGTGAACTCACTTTTGGCTGAACAGTTAGGCATGACTAAACGAGTTGCAGCTGAAAATGTTGCCGTGGGCGTAAAAGAGATCATCGAACTGCCTGAAAGTGTCATTAAAGATCGTTTTAACCTAAAAGATAACGAAGGTGTAGCTTGGTTATTTGCCGGCTCTCCTACCGATGGGTTAATGGGGGGCGGTTTTTTATATACCAATAAAACGACGCTTTCTTTGGGGCTTGTCTGTGGGCTTCACCATATTAAAGATGCCAAAAAATCGGTTCCACAAATGCTAGAAGATTTTAAACAACATCCCGTTGTAGCACCGCTAATTGCTGATGGAAAAATGGTGGAATATAGCGCCCATGTGGTACCTGAGGCAGGTTTGCGAATGCAACACGAACTTGTTCGCGATGGTGTTTTGATAGCAGGAGATGCGGCAGGCATGTGTATGAATCTAGGTTTTACCATTAGAGGGATGGATTTAGCCATGGCTTCAGGGGAAGCTGCTGCAAAAACGGTGCTTTCAGCAATGGCAAAAAATGATTTTAGTAAACAAACCCTTAATGAGTATCTCGATCATTTAGCACAGGGGCCTTTGCGCGATATGAAAGCATATCAACGTATGCCTGATTTACTAGATAATCCGCGTATGTTTACTGCTTATCCTGACATGGTGGTTGGTATTGCAAAAGATCTCTTTACTGTCACCGATGATGCCCCTGTACCGATGCGTAAAACCATCATGCGTCATAGCAAAAAAGTGGGGTGGATGAATTTAATAAAAGATGGGATCAAAGGAGTAAAAGCAATATGAGTTCTCCTGTAAATGTCGATGTCAAATTGGGCATCAATAAATTTAATGTCGATGAAGAAAATCCACATATCGTCATTAAACAGCAACCTGATATGCAAGTATTAGACACACTGGTAAAAGCTTGTCCTGCGGGTCTTTATAAAAAACAACAAGATGGTAGCGTCAGCTTTGATTATGCAGGGTGCTTAGAGTGTGGAACGTGTCGAATTCTCGGTTTAGACAGTGCGCTTGAAAAATGGGAATACCCACGCGGAACGTTTGGCGTGGAATATCGTTACGGATGATGTATCGCTACTTTTCTCCCAGCGCTGTCTCCGGCCTGGGAGCTTTTCTTTCTTTGGTTAAAAAAATAGACTAGGACGCAGTCATGCAGCCCAGAAACTTTGATGATATTCGTTTTACCTCAGTACATCGTCGAGTGATGTTATGGGGAAGTGGCGGCCCTTTTCTTGATGGTTATGTATTAGTCATTATTGGTGTGGCGCTCGAACAATTAACACCTATATTACAGCTTGATACGCGATGGATTGGTTTGCTTGGTGCGGCAACATTAGCAGGGCTTTTTATTGGTACCTCACTTTTTGGCTATATTTGTGACAAAGTAGGGCGCCGTAAAATGTTCCTCGTTGATATTGTGGCTATTGCGGTGATTTCTATTGCGACCATGTTTGTTTCAACACCAATAGGGTTGTTAGTGATGCGCTTCCTTATTGGGATTGTGATTGGCGCTGACTATCCTATTGCAACTTCGATGATCACCGAATTTTCCAATAAAAAGCAACGTGCCTTTGCCGTCGGATTTATTGCTGCTATGTGGTATATCGGTGCGACATGTGCCAATTTAGTGGGTTATCTTTTATATGATGTCCAAGATGGCTGGCGTTGGATGTTAGGCAGTGCTTTTATTCCTTGCGTTATTATTCTAATTGGTCGCTTTGATCTCCCTGAATCACCGCTTTGGTTAATACGCCAAAGGCGTATTAAAGAGTGTAATAAAATGATGATCAAACTCTTTGGCGAGCCTGTGGTCTTTGAAGCAGAAGATGCTAAAACGACCCGTTTTATCGAATTATTTAATAAACGCCACTTCTCATTTGTGCTCTTTGTTGCCGTAATTTGGACCTGCCAAGTGATCCCGATGTTTGCCATTTATACCTTTGGCCCTCAAATTGTCGGTTTATTAGGATGGGATACAGGAAGAAGTGCGGCATTAGGCAATGTCGTGATCAGCCTATTTTTTATGTTGGGTTGTATTCCTGCAATGTTTTGGTTAAACCAAACGGGGCGACGCCCACTGTTAATTGGTAGTTTTGCGATGATGACTTTAGCATTATTCACGCTGGGGATATTCCCGAATTTACCGATTTTATTCGTTATCTTAGCGTTTGCTACCTACGCTTTTTTCTCGGGAGGACCTGGCATTTTACAGTGGCTTTATCCGAATGAATTATTTCCAACCGATATCCGAGCATCGGCGGTGGGGGTTATTATGTCGATAAGTCGTATTGGGACGGTTATTTCCACCTGTGCGCTTCCCGCTTTTATTGCCACTTATGGGATCAATACCACAATGCTGGTGGGGGCGGCTATTTCTCTGTTTGGGATGATGGTATCAGTACTGTTTGCACCAGAAACGAAGGGATTAACGTTAAAGCAGACATCAACGATGCCTATGCGACGTGGTAAATAAAACCTTTAATTGTAAAAATATTTAACCATATTCTGTTCACGATATTCCCTTGTTCACTAATCTTGAACAGATGTATATCGTGAACATGGAAACATGAGAAAGATTGTTAGTAAGGATTGTACATGGGTTGTAGTATTCCAATTAATCAATGATTTTTGGAGTGGGTTGCTCAATTTATAAAACATGATCTATGCCCTATTTAGCCCACTAAAATAAGTGAGCTAAATAAGGTTAATTTATCTCTTTAGCGTAAACTCTGCACACTTTCTACTAAATTCGCCAACTGTGACACTACGCGATCGCCAATATCGGCATTATCACCACCTAATGCTTTGTTGCGCATAAAATCTTTTTTGATTTGCTGCCAACGAATAGCATCTTGTTCGGTTAATGTGCCACGTATTTCCGCCAGTTTTAATAAGTTCTCTTCAGCACCCGTTGTGAGTAATTGGGCTTCGCCAAGATAGTGATCGTCGAGTAAGCGTTCAATTTCTTTCTCATTCATAACCGCAGAGACTTTTTCGCTTAATTTGTTCATATTGCGATAACTGCCTTGTAAGCGGAATGCAGGCTCAGTACGATATTTATCGGATTGTGCCGCACTTGCTATATATTGTTGATTTACTTTTAAAATCACATCACGCAAAGTAATTAGATGTTTTAATACCATCACAATTTCATTAATTTCCGCATCCGAATAAGGATAACTGAGGGAATTGGTTGAAACTGATTTACCCATGGCTTTATCAACAAAAAGATAGAGATCGTTTAGATCACGTAAAGCAAGGGGAGCAAGAACTGAGTTAGAGGTTAAGCTATTTTCAATATAACTGAGTGCAAAGGCGTCATCCATTCCCCCTAATACCTCACCAAGATTATAGATATCAGCACGGTTAGCTAACATATCGGGGATCTTAAATAGTTCACCAGACTCGGTATAAGGGTTACCCGCCATCACCACACAGAATTTTTTACCGCGCATATCATAGGTTCGGGTTTTCCCTTTCCAAACCCCTTCAATACGGCGTGTGCCATCACATAGCGAGATAAATTTTTGTAGGAATTCAGGGTGTGTATGTTGAATATCATCGACATACAACATCACATTATTGCCCATCTCAAGGGCAAGATTGAGTTTTTCTAGCTCTTGTTTTGCTGTTGCGTTTGGCGCTTGTTCGGGATCTAATGACAAAACATTATGACCTAAAGCAGGGCCATTTATTTTCATAAAGATCAGTCCTAAACGATCGGCTACATATTCCATTAAGGTCGTTTTACCGTAACCTGGTGGGGAGATCATTAATAATAATCCCATCAAGTCAGTGCGTTTCCCTTCACCTAATGCACCAATCTGTTTTGCCATATTGTCACCAATAATTGGCAAATAGACATCGTTAATTAGTTTATTACGCACAAATGAACTGAGAGGTTTTGCTTTAAACTCATCCAGTTTTAAACGCTGGCGCTCTTCAAGAACAATTTTTTGTCGTAAAGTCAGATAATGATTAAAGGCGGGAATAAAGGTTTTACGCTGTCCGCGCATACGGCTGAAATAATCATCTAAACTCAATGAAAGTGTTTGATTTTCAATAGTAGGATGCTCACCTAATAATCCGTTTACCTTAAAGTATAAATCAACCTCGCTATAACGTGCAGAGGCGATTTTATCTAACATAATAATGGCAATTGCCCCCGGAATATAAGGGGTTAGATGAGCATAATCGGCTTGAGAGCACAATCCTTGTAGCCAATTTTGGATCAATGCCCAACGTTGTGCATAACGTGAGGCTAAATTTTGTTGTGAACGATTAAAATCAATCCACATATGAGCGGCTTCTAATCGGTTTTGTAGGGCAAGAACGAGCTCTTTGGCATATTTACTGTAAACCAATTCTATTGGTGTTCTTGCTAATGCAAAACTTAAATATTCAGCGGCTTGGATCGGAACATAAGATCCACATTTAATCGGATTATCAGTAAGGAATAGGCGAATATCCGCTTCTATTTCTGCCTGTAAATCAATTAATGCATCATCATTATGAAACAGTTGTTGAATATTCACGGCCGTTCTTGCGCGCTCTGGCCATAATGCTGGGTATTCGTTCGTTTGTACTTTTTCCCAGAAAATCGCAGCAATTGCCCGTGCTGTTGGGTTGTAACGAAGCAGATCGGCACTTTCACCTACAGGTAGGAGTTTCTTTAGAATGGCGATAGCATCATGATCGTGGATCCCTTTTTCATAGCCTTCTTTATAGCGAGGTGTTGCGAAATCACGTACTAACTTTTCTAATTTTTCAGGTACACTCAGTGCTTCTTTTAAGATTTCAAGGGTTAATCCATCTTGACGTTTTGATGCAGCATAGATAATTGAATAGGCGAGATATTCCGCACGATACACCGTTTCAGATTCTGAACTTAATGTTGCATTCCAGTAAGGGCGCAGTGTTTCAAGCTCTGGATGGTCGATTGGCTCTTGGAAATCGGTACCAGTTAGATACAACCAAAGCTTATCTTCTTTCGGTAAAATAGTAAGATCTAGCTCTTGTGTATTAACGCTAAAACGGTGACGAGGGCCTAATTTAATAACATTGCCGCCCTCTTCAAAGATATCCGTTTTATCACGTAAGATACGGATGGCTTGATCACGAGACGATTTAAGACGGGCATCAATATCATCTGCTTTAACGTTGTCATTGATTTCTCTTAGTTTTTCAATGATTTCACGTGTTTTTAATGCTAAAGGATCAGAGGCAAAAAAAGCATTTAATTCATCTTGTGATTGCAACCGAGTTGTTCTACGTTGCAGATTTTCTAAGAGACGATTAGCAGCAGTTAATAAGCTTTGTGAACGACGTTGACGATCATCAAGTAACGATTGTTTATGCGCCTCAAAAGTCTCTAATAACTCTTCACGTTTTGACAAGATATCATCAAGAAATTCATCATGCTGACTAAATTGGCTTTCTAATTCTTCTAGCTGTACTAGCAGTCGTGAAAGCTGCTCTTCACAACGTTCCGGATCTGTTGCCAGTGATAAAGCATTGGTGATCCCCTGACTAAATAGGCGGAATTGCGCACCAAATTGAGCGACGGTTTCTACGCTACTTTGTGATTTTCTTTTTTGCTGTAAGCGAGCTCGTGATTGATTGAGTTGTGCATAAATTTGGGAGATGGCATCAATAATCTGCGTTTGTTGCGTCACATCCTCAAAGGTGAGTGATGCCATCAGATTTGACAGCATGTCTAAATCTTCTGACATCTGCGCCATCTCATTCATTGGTACATCAAGCTGAGTACTGTTTTGTGCTTTTTCTATCTGTTGTTCAAAAGTAGTAAGCTGTGTTTTAAAAGGCTGTAGCGCTTTGTCGCTGGCAAGAAATTGGGCTGTGGCTTGCGAAACACGTTGCTGTGCCTCGGTTATTTCCGTTTCCATTTTATTTAATTGCGTTAAATCCATATATCGGAATTCACGCAAAGAAATAAGGTGTCCATGGTGTGTATTGAGCGAATTTAAACTATCAACAAATTGTTGAATATCGGTCCAACTATCAGGCAGTGTCAGTGATAACAGAGATTTCTGACGGTTGATCGCTTCTTGCATTGATTTCGCTGATTGTTGACGAATACTTTCGACTTTTTCATATTCATCAAGCACTAATTCACTTGTTTGAGCGATCTCTTTTAGTAAGGGGCCAATACCTAGACAGTGTTCATCATTAAACCAGTAATAGAGATCTAATAAGCTTTTTGGTTGTTGGCTAAGTTGCTCATAACGAGCGATGGAAACTTGGCTACCTTCAATTTCTTTGGCGACATGTAAAATTTCTGAGATCCCGCGAACTAAATCGGCATTACCAATACGCCCATAAAAGCCGTTTCGTGGCGGTTGTTTATCGGCAAATTCTTCAGAATAGAAGGGCGTTTGCCAAACTTGCATCGGGTGAACACGGGTAGCTTCTTCGCCTTCTCCTTCAAATAGCACCATTTTGCCATCTTCTAACATGGCATAGCCATGACCGACCAATGGTGTCGCCAATTTACGCTCAATCATATTGTAATTAAATAGCGCGAGACGACCTTGTGTCGGTGAATAGAAGACATACAGCACATCTTCACCGTTAGGTGAACGACGTAAACGACGAAAATACATACCTTCCATTGGTTGATCAAAGGTTTTGTAATCGCCATTTTGTAGATAGTAGCCGCCGGGAAAAATGATACCGTGATCTTCCGGAAGTTGCACACAAGCTTGCCCAATGGCATCAATACGCTGAACACTTTGTGTTAGTGTGTTATAAACTAAATAACGCCAATTCTCTTCGCGGTAAGGAAGCACTTTTAATAAAATTAAACTGCCAGTTTGTGCATATTCAATTTGTGCATCATCAAGGGACTGGTTTTTATCTAATACCGCTTCACGATAAATACCTAAACCATCTTCGGTATTGTTTTCACATTTGACAGTCAGATCGCCACCGGTGGTTTCTACAAAGACTGTATCTAAAATGTTGATATGAGGAAAACGCCCATTTACCGTATCTTCACGTTGTGTTTTTATCCAATCAAAATCGTAAGCAGGGGGGAGTGCTATATCGCGTTCGCCACGATTATCAATATATTCAATACGTTGTTTGTCACTGGATATCGACCAACGGAAGACGCGTACATCGGTAATACGATCACCAATTTGAAAACTAGCGAGTAATTTACCATCACGCTCAACTAGCTGTAGTAGTTGCGTATTTTTATAGTAAGTGTATAACTCGGTAAAATCTTGGATAAAGCGATTATCATTTAAAAAAGTGCCTTCATAAGCAACCGCTTCAACATCAAACTCGCCATCATTATCAATTAAGCGATAAAGTGAAAAAACATCTTCAAGATGCGTTTCTCGTTTTAAACCGAGGAAAACGTTATAACCAAATAGTAACCATTCACCAACGCGAACAATATCTCTTGCTTGGCAATTATTCTCTGTTCGAATACGAATACGGCCAATGATATCCATTTGGCTTTGACCAAATTCAGCTAATCGATGCTGATTGAGTTCAGTGGCTTTTACATGTAACTGCTGACCTTGCTCGGTAAGGCGTTTACGCAATATTTCATATGCGCCACCTTGTGCAACAGCGCTATCAAGTATTTCCTGTTCGCGATTCGTATCATGAATATCAGACATGGTATAACGGATTTCCTTGGCTTAAACGATAGAAACAATCGAAAAGACATAGAGAATTTCTCTATGTCTTTTCCTCTCCTTTTAGAGCGATATTAATCTTCTTTTGGGGTGTCTGATTTTGCTGTGACTTCTTTGATCAGTTGACCCGCACCTTTAGTCGCCATAAATCCATTAATTAATTCTTGAACTTCTGGATTTTTTAGCAGTGAAGCAACATCTAAATTTTTATCTTGTTGAGTACGATTAATCAATTTCTCAACGTTCTCTTTGGCAAAGCTACTTTTATCCATAAAACCATCAACCGCTTTACCTAAGCTCAGTGCTTTAGAGAAGGTATTAAAGAAGTTGCCATCACCACCGACAATTTCAATATTCGTTTTGCTCAGTGCAGCTGCTAATACATCTGCTTGCTCACGGGCAATCTCTTTATTTGCTTCAATAGAAGCCATGGCTTGTTCAAATTGTTTTTCAAGGCGCATACGGAACTCTTCATGAGCACGAGCAGTATCACTGAGGTGATCCATTGACTTGAATTTATCTGTTAAACCGTCAGCTTCTGCTTTCAGACGTTGGCGGATCACTTCTGCTTGTGCTGAACCTAATTGACCCTCACCACGCGCTTGAGCAGCCAGTTTTTCTTCAAGAATTTTCGCATCAGCAAGACCCAGTTTTTCTTTGGCATTCGCTTGTTGCTCTTCACCGCGAGCTTGAGCTGCTAATTTCTCTTCAAGAATTTTCGCTTCAGCAAAACCTTGTTGTTGTTGCGCTTGTGCTTTTGCTTCCATGACTTGCGCTTCACTTAAGCCTTTTTCTTTCAAGCCACGCGCTTGTGCTAACAGTTGTTCCGCTGTGATATTGGCTTGTACTAAACCTTCTTTTTCTTCTGCTTCGGCAGTCGCTTGACGAACACGTGCTTCGGCAAGGCCTAATGCTGCGTGTTCAGCCTCGATCCCTTCAGCTAAGCGTTTTTTCGCTTCAGCTTGTTTCACAGAGGCTTCTAATTCTGCTTTTGCCATGGTGCTGATTTCTTCAGCTTTATGTTTCGCACTTGATTCATCCGCTTCGGCTTTTTTCACTTGGCGTACTAAAGATTCTTCGGCTTCAGCTTGCGCATTAATCACCGTCACTTGGCGCATACGCTCAGCTTCTGAGACTTCACGTACTTCTTTAATACGCTCTTCTTCTTGTGCGACCGTTTTTTCAACAGCAACACGCTCGCGGATCACATTTGAAATATTTTTGCGTTCTTCTTCTAACGCTTTTTCTTTTTCAATACGTTGTAGTTCAACTTCTCGCTCACGAGCGACAATTTCTAATTCACGGGCACGATTAACGCGCTCTTGCTCGATAGCTACCGCTCTGGTGCGATTTTGTTGCGCGACTTCGACTTCACGCATACGGTTTTCTTCTCGTATTTCAATTTCTTGCTGAGTTTGAATACGAGCTTGCTCTGCTTTTAGACGCTCTTCTTCTTGTACTCGTAAGGTTTCTGAACTTTCACGGGCACGGATATTATCAATTTCACGCTGTTGGCGAGCTTCTGCATCTGCTTGTTGGCGCTCTAAAGCCAGACTTGCTTCGCGAGTTTCAACATTTTTCTTTTGAATCGCTAACTCTTGGTCACGCTCTTTTTGATTCGTTTCGATATTATGTATTGCAGTAATTTCGGTAATTTTGCGAATACCTTCTGAATCAAAAATATTATTTGGATCAAGGGCTGATTTAGGGGTTTGCTCTAAATAGTCGATGGCCACATCTTCTAACGCATAACCATTGAGATCTTTACCAATCACATCAACAATACGATCACGGAAATTTTGTCTATCTTCAAATAATTTCGATAGCTCAAATTGTTTGCCGACGGTTTTTAAGGCTTCAGAGAATTTAGCACTAAATAATGTACTTACGGCTTGATGATCTGATGCTCTATCTACACCAATCGCTTTAGCGACTTTTAATACATCTTCTGTCGTTTCATTAACACGCAGGTAGAAGGCGACAGTAATATCTGCACGTAAATTATCTTGGCAAATTAATCCATCTTTACCACGGCGATCGACTTCTAAGGTTAAAAGCGAAATACGCATAAACTCTTTTTTGTAGATAACCGGATAAACTAAAGCCCCAGTAAAATGAACTTTAGGTTGTGATGTCATGTCGTTAACAATTAATGCTGTACCTTGTGGAACCTTAATATAAAACGCTTTGAACAAACCAAAGAGTCCTAAAATAACTAAGATCACACAGCCAATAATTGTTAAGAAAGGCATAACGAAAGCCAAATCCATACATTTTTCTCCATAGGTTCAGACGATGTCGTCATTTTTAATCTTAATGTGTCTGTTAACTTATTTTCCTTTCACCGAATTTATCATTAGCGGTGAAATTCATCTTCCGTTACGACTTGATAACTATGAGTAGGCGCGTCATAACTAATAATAATTACGCTATCCCCTCGTTTAATATTTTCTGTTGTTGGCGCTCTGATCTGTAAAATTAAACCGGCACCACCATCTTCTAATAGGGCTTCACCTTTATTTTCTGTGACATATTCGGAGCGTACTACAGCAAATTTTCCCACTAGTTGGTGAACTGATTTAGGTTTGCTACGAGAAATGAGCTTATTGCGGATTGGTTTTAAGCATAGCGCTGTTAAATTAAGAGAAACAAAGCTGATGATAATAAAAGCAATAAAGCCGATAACATAACGCAATAAATCTGTTTCAATAAAACGAATAAACCAATGTACGCAAAAGTAACTAATAAACCAGCCGAACAAAGTGAAGAAGGTTAATATAATGGTTACCGGAATACCGGCAAGCCCTAATTTAGTTAGCCAACCCGCAAGGCCCGTCGCATCGACATCTAATTCGCTATCGATATTAAATAAATCGATATCTAATAGTCCAAAAGCAGCACATAGCCAATAAAAGAGGATAATAATAAGTAAGGCACTAAAGATAATGCTAGGAAAGGCTAAGCTATTTTGGAAAAAAAGGTTCATAAAGCGTTCTCTTAAATTAACGAGATGAGCGTGTCTCTTTTAGGTTAATACTAATAATACTATGTTAAATGGTTGCAAAAACATGTGGTTGAGAACACATTTTGTCTATCTTAATTTATTTTTATGTTCATTGGTAGTTAAGATAAATGACTGAGATAGCAATGAGATAGTATTAATTCTTCTGTATTAGAAAATCAGATCATTCTTTAAAAAAGATAAAGGTGATTTTACTCTGATGGCAATACCTTATCTTAAGATAATAATTATTTTGTTGTGCAAAAAATAAATATATTGAGTGAATATTCTATTTCATTAAGAAGATAGGAGTATTATTGAAAAATACTGAAGAAAAGATCGACTAAAAATAGTAACCACAATAAAAAATGGGTAATAATATTAAATGATTTTTTTTAGTTGATAAAAATGATAAATTTATTGCTGTCATAGAACTAAAAGCTCACCAATAAAAGGATATTTTATGCGTAAGTTAGTCGTTGGTTTGGTTTTGCTTCTTATCATTATTTTTGTTGTATTGATTAATGCTTATAATAAAATCCAGAAGAATGACGAGTTAGTTACTGCGGCGGCATCAGAATTATTAAATCAATATCAACGTCGTTTAGATTTGATCCCTAATCTAGTCAATACAGTTAAAGGGTACTCAAATTATGAAAGCCAAGTATTACAAGATGTTGTAAAGGCAAGAGCGTCTGTTGGACAAATTAATATCAATACGCGTTTATTTGAAAATTCTACACTTGCTACGAGTTATCAAAAAGCACAGGATGATTTGGGCAAATCTTTATCACGTCTTTTAGCTATTTCAGAAAGATATCCTGACTTGAAAGCTAACACATTATATCAAGATCTGATGGTGCAATTAGAGGGAGCCGAAAATCGTATCTCTGTTGCTAGAGGGCGATATATCGAGGCAGTTCGTCATTATAATACTCAGATTAGACAGTTTCCTTATAACTTCATAGCTATCGTTATGGGATATGATAAAAAAGTCAATTTCACTGTTGAGAGTGAACAGGAAATAAAAGTAACACCAGTGGTGGACTTTGCCTCATGATACGTAAGGTTTTATTCTTATTCTCATTGTTCTTATTTAGCTTTAGCGTGATAGTGAGTGCATCAGCGAATGATATTCCTCAACTAAAAACAGATAGGGTGATTGATAGTGCAAATTTATTGACTGCACAACAATTCAAAGCGTTAAATACTTTATTGGTTAACTTCGAAAATAGTCGTAATGATGGATCACAATTTGTTGTCTATATCGTTCCAACGACAGGGAAAGAAACTATCGAATCCTTTGCTTTTCGTGTTTTTAATCAATGGAAGATAGGTAGAAAAGGGAAAGATAATGGATTATTGCTCGTGGTGGCAATTAATGATCGTAATGTTCGTTTTGAAGTCGGGTATGGCTATGAGGGAGCATTAACTGATGTACTGGCAGGACGAATTATTCGCAATGAAATGTTGCCATTTTTTCGTTCAAATAATTATTATGCAGGCATCGAACAAGGGGTTAAAAAGGCTATTCAAGCCGTTAATCATGAACCAATAAGTTTCACTAACTCACAGATAAATACTAATACACTTAAAATATTCCACACACATTTCATCCTAATTTATTTGGTAATATTAGGCAGTGTTTATTGGTTTCAGTTGATATTCTCGACGCGAAAAATAAAAACCAAAATTAATCAATTATTAGCGCCTAGAGGAAGAAAAAAGAAAAATCCAGCAGACCAAAAAGGTAAGTTAAGTATAAAACAACGTAAACAGTTGAAAAATTATCTGCAATATTCGTACTATTTTCCTACATTTTCAACGTTATTTTTCCCCATGACACTCTGTTTTGCGGCGGTGATGTTTTATACACAAGTCTTTCTTGATGGTATTATTGATAATTTTGTTTTAGTGATAATAGTCATATTGTCATTATTATGTAATTTTATCGTATTAGTGGTTTTATTTGGTATTATCAACCTGTTATTTCCAATTTATCGGCAACAACGAAAAGAATGGAAAGCGATTTGTGTCGCTAGTCCGTTCGGTTCACCGTTTAATCAACTGCCATATTCAAAACGTATTCGTAGACGTAGTGGTTATTCAGGCTCTGGTGGTTATTCGAGTTCGTCTTATTCATCTAGTTCATCCAGTTCATCAAGCTCTTCTAGTTCTTCTAGCGGTGGTGGCGGTGGTTCGAGTGGTGGTGGGGGCGCTTCAGGGAGTTGGTAGAGGAATATGTCGCTATTTTTATCTTATGATGCAATCACCAGAGCGTAATCTGCATGTTGTGAAAAGGCTATTAGGGCATGCCAGTATTACATCGATATTAGAATACATTGATGAAAGTGTTGATAACTTGCGAGATATACTTGAAGCGGAATTGATGGGGCGAGAATATTAGAAGTAGTATTTGACTACGATATAAGTAAATGCGGTAGAGAGTAGTAAAAATAAAAAAAACAGCCTTGCAAAACAAGCCTGTTTTATTTAAGAGTTTCAATATAAGATGATAATATCAAAATATATTTTTCTAACCCTTAGTTGTTCTCTCAGCTATTTAAATTGCTGATTAACAAGTTTTAAAGTGGTGCCCGGACTCGGAATCGAACCAAGGACACGGGGATTTTCAATCCCCTGCTCTACCGACTGAGCTATCCGGGCAACGAGGCGCATTAAACCGTATTCAGCGTGATGCGTCAACGTCTTTTTAATAAAAAATGCAAAAATAAGTTTGTTTGCTCTCTTTTTATTCTATTTGAGTCTGATTTTTCAGCATAAGCGATTTTCTAATAAAAAACGCTTAAATAACAATCAGTAAAGATAGTCCATTTTTATCTTTTAAAGAGATATTTTTCCTTTGCTTATCACTTAACCGCTTTTCTCTTCCTCTCATTGAGAGTAATGGAATAAGAGAATGAAATGAGCAATTACTCTAATTGCAATATTGATATGCAATCAGCTTAGCGCACCATTTTTACGACATTGGGCGATTTTAAGAATATCTTGAGCTAATAGTTTTGCTGTAGTGATATCGTCAGCGCGACGATTGACCATTAAGCGACTTAAACAGCCTTCTAAGATGAGTTCCATTTGTTTAGCGACTAACTCACTATCTTCAAGATCAAGCTTGCGTAGTAGCGTTCTAGAGTATTCAAATGAGCTTTGCTTTTGGCGCTGGCTTAACTGATGGATTTGTGAATGCTCATCAGGATAAGCACTACAAGCCGCGACAAACAAACAGCCTGGGAAACGATTTTTTTCTAAGCGCATAGCCAGCTGATCGTAACGTGCTAGTAATTTTTGCTCTGTGGTCAGCGTTTCATCTAACATCACTTGACGTTGCCAAATATCAATTTGCTGTCCATGATGGCGTAGACAATCAAAAATTAACGCGTCTTTATCAGGCCAAAAAGGTTGGAGTTCAGATTCAGTAATAGCAAATCCCTGCAATAACTCAGGCAACGTAGCGGCAAGCCCATGTTGCTCTAATTGGATAAGTACGTGGTCTAATAATGCTTCACGTTGCACGGAAATCTCCTTAAATCATAGTGTCGCAAGAGCACCATAATTAACAGATTTTAATCAGAAATGAAAGTCACAGACGCTAGAGGGATAGCGTCAAAATAAAATCCCCTCATCCATTTGGGTGAGGGGACTTATTTTTATATCTAGTTAAAAAGTAAAGCTTTTTGCAATGTCTTTTTAAATATTGGTTTTAAACTACAAAATCATACCGCCGAAGAGGAAACCAAATCCGACCGCTAATATCACACCGATAGTACCAGGGATAAAGAATGGATGGTTAAAGACTAATTTACCAATACGAGTTGTACCAGTGTCATCCATTTGAACGGCAGCAACCAGTGTTGGGTAAGTTGGTAGAATAAATAGACCAGAAACGGCTGAGAATGATGCAATTGCTGTTAATGGAGAAACACCTAAAGCTAAAGCCATTGGCATTAATGCTTTTGCTGTTGCCGCTTGTGAATATAATAAGGCAGAGCAGAAGAAGAAAATAACCGCTAATAACCAAGGATGACCTGTGATTAAATCACCGGCAGTCAGTTTGATCCAATCGATATTACTTGAAACGAAAGTATCACCTAACCAAGCAACACCCAGAATACAAATACACGCACTCATACCTGCTTTAAATGTACTTGAGTTTAAGATGTTATCTGTTTTAACTTTACAGAAAACAGTAATAAGTGTTGCCACACTCAGCATAATGATAAGGATAGCGTTAGTGGTGTTCATTAACGGCTCTTTTACAATGCCTAAACTTGGGCTATTGATAATGGCATAAGTGACCACACAAATAACACCAAGTAAGAATAGCATTACAGAAGATTTAGCACCCGGTAATGTTTCTCTACGCTCTTTACTATTACGTAATTCAACTAGACCTTGCTCTAAACGTTGACGATAAATCGCATCATCAGACAGTTTTGAGTTAAATACCCAAGAGATGATGAATGACATCAGAATAATAGCAAGGAAAGTCGCTGGTAATAAAATAGATAACAGAGTGATATAACTTACTGTATTACCTTCACCGACCATTGCAGGGTTTTCCATGACTGATGCCATATAAACAACTGCAGCAGAAATAGGTGATGCTGTAATACCAATTTGTGCAGCAACTACCCCTGTTGATAATGGGCGACAAGGTTTGATGCCTTGCTCTTTAGCAACTTCAGCAATAACGGGTAATGTAGCTAAAGAGATATTACCTGTACCTGCAAAGAGAGTTAATAAATAAGTCACAATTGGCGCAAGTATTGTGATGTATTTAGGATTACGTCTTAATAGTTTTTCTGTTTGATCAACTAAATAATCTAAACCACCAGCAACCTGCATCGCAGAGATTGCGGCAATAACAGCCATAATGATGGAGATCACATCAAAAGGGATAGTACCTGGTTTAACACCGATAGCGGCTAATACTAACACCCCTAAACCACCGGCAAACCCGATACCAATTCCTCCTAGTCTCGCACCGAGGAAAATGGCCAGCAGAACGATAATCAATTCTACGGCTAACATAGCGTTTACTCCTTGAGATAATTAAAAAAATGAGAAAGATAAGTTAAATTTTTGTTTTTACAATCAAGTAAAAAGGCACGTCTCTTAAAGAGTCCGTGCCTTGTATTTTTAAGAGCTCATTCTTATGTTTAACATGATTATGTTATGAAACATAAATATTAATCATCGAAGCGTTTTGCTTTGTAAGCCGGGTGTTTTAGGTTCTCAACAGAGAAGATATCATCCAGTTGTTCTTCAGTTAATAAGCCACGTTCTAATACCACTTCACGTACGCTCTTACCTGTTTCTGCACAAATTTTACCAACGATGTCGCCGTTGTGGTGACCGATGAATGGGTTTAGATAAGTTACGATACCGATTGAGCTAAATACGAAGTGTTCACAGATTTCTTTATTAGCAGTGATACCATCAACACATTTTTCAACTAAGTTACGGCAAGCGTTGCTTAATAGAGAAATTGATTCAAACATTGCTTGACCAATAGCCGGTTCCATTACGTTTAATTGTAATTGACCTGCTTCAGCTGCCATGGTGACGCAAGTATCATTACCGATAACTTTAAAGCAAGCTTGGTTCACAACTTCTGGGATAACTGGGTTTACTTTAGCTGGCATGATTGAAGAGCCTGCTTGTAATTCTGGCAGGTTAATTTCTTTCAGGCCGGCACGAGGACCAGAAGAAAGTAAACGTAAGTCATTACAGATTTTAGACATTTTCACTGCTAGACGTTTTAATGCAGCGTGAACCATTACGTAAGCACCACAGTCAGAGGTTGCTTCGATTAAGTCTTCAGCTGGAACGCAAGGTAAACCAGTTACTTCTGCTAATTTTTCAACAGCTAATTTTTGGTAGCCAGGTGCAGTATTTAAACCAGTACCGATAGCAGTTGCACCTAAGTTCATTTCTAACAGTAATTCAGCAGTACGTTTTAGGTTTTTGATTTCTTCTTTCATTAATACTGAGAAAGCGTGGAATTCTTGGCCTAAAGTCATTGGTACAGCATCTTGTAATTGAGTACGACCCATTTTCAGGATGTCTTCAAATTCAGTTGCTTTTCTATCAAAACCTGCTTTCAGTAGCTCAATAGACTCAGTTAATTTAATAACAGAGTTATAAACTGCGATACGGAAACCACAAGGATAAGCGTCGTTTGTTGATTGGCTCTTATTCACGTGATCGTTAGGGTTCAGATATTGATATTCACCTTTTTGATGACCCATTAATTCCAAACCGATGTTTGCGATAACTTCGTTAGTATTCATGTTTAATGAAGTACCCGCACCACCTTGGAATACATCAACTGGGAATTGATCCATGTGTTTGCCTGTTTCTAAAACAACATCACAGGCTTTGATAATCGTATCAGCGATTTCGCGAGGAATAGTGTGAAGCTCTTTGTTTGCTAATGCAGCGGCTTTTTTCACCATGACCATACCGCGGATGAATTCTGGAACATCATTGATTGTACGATCACTGATGTAGAAGTTTTCAATTGCACGTAAAGTGTGGACGCCGTAGTAAGCATCAGCAGGAACTTCTCTTTTACCTAACAGGTCTTCTTCGATACGAGTTTTATTTGACATGAGAACCTTCTTATTAAAATTTTAACTGTCTAGTTATGCGCTTGTTAATAAAATAAATCGTTAACGGTTAATAATGTAATATAACTTACCGTTTTGCTTGGTACTGACACGATCATATTCGGGTTGTAAGCAAATACCTTTAAGCTGGATCACTTTATAAGTAAATAACGCTGAATTATTTTCTTTTTGTGATCTATCTCATGGATTTTACAGTTCTACTTCTCTTTTTATGCTCCCTTGAAAAGGAGGATTAGGCTCCCCATTATTATGTAGATAAACTAAGAAAAAGCGAGTGTATAAGCTGTTAGCTTAGAGGTGGTTCACACTCCTTTCTATTAATAATATGAATCTTTTTTATAAAAGGAGAACCAAGTGCGTTGGCTCCCATTAATTGTTATCTGCCTTCTTATTTATATAGAAGCTGTGATTTTTGTGCATGTTGCCTCTTCAATTGGCGTTCTTACAACCCTATTCCTAGTGGTACTGACTTCTTGTGTCGGGATCTCTTTGGTCAAAAATCAAGGTGTGAAAAATATTGCTTCAATGCAACAAAAATTAGCCATGGGAGAAGTGCCTGCGGCTGAAATGGTGAAAAGCGTTTCATTGGTGTTGGCAGGGATTTTGTTATTGATCCCTGGCTTCTTTACTGATTTCCTCGGCTTACTTTTATTGTTACCCCCATTACAAGCGCTATTGGTAACAAAACTGATTACGCGTATCAAAATTTATACCCCCGGACAGGGTGGAAATGGCTTTTCTTCCCATCAAGGTGGGAGTACTTTTGAAGGTGAATATCAACGTAAAGAAGATTCACCTAGTAAGCAACTGAATAATAAGGATGAACATCAGGATAATGACCATTTTTCTGATAAAAAATAATTAACTATAAGCATAATCATCTAAAAAGGGGATTTTTTGAAAAAAAACACTTTTCTCCCCCTTGAAGTTTTATTGGATGCCCCCACTTGTATCGTCATGGTACTGGTTCATCTTAGGCACTGGTATCAACCTTAATCCTGATATGGACTTTTTTATAGGAGATCTATTAATGAAGATTCGTCCATTACATGACCGTGTTATTGTTAAACGTAAAGAAGTCGAAGCTAAATCAGCAGGTGGTATCGTACTGACTGGCTCTGCAGCGGGTAAATCAACTCGTGGCGAAATCTTAGCAGTTGGTAACGGCCGTATTATGGAAAACGGTGAAGTCAAACCACTCGATGTTAAAGTTGGCGATATCGTAATTTTTAACGATGGTTATGGTGTTAAATCAGAAAAAATTGATAACGAAGACGTGCTTATCATGTCTGAAAGCGACATTTTAGCAATTGTAGAAGCATAATTTTTCTCTTTTAAGATCTTCTTAAACTGAACGAATTCAAAGGAAATATACGATGGCAGCTAAAGACGTCAAATTCGGTATAGACGCTCGTAATAAAATGTTACGTGGTGTTAATGTTCTTGCAGATGCAGTTAAAGTAACTTTAGGCCCTAAAGGTCGTAACGTTGTTTTAGATAAATCTTTCGGTGCACCTGTTATCACTAAAGACGGTGTTTCTGTTGCCCGTGAAATCGAATTAGAAGATAAATTCGAGAATATGGGTGCTCAGATGGTGAAAGAAGTTGCTTCTAAAGCTAATGATGCGGCAGGTGACGGTACTACAACTGCAACAGTGTTAGCACAAGCAATTATCGCCGAAGGCTTAAAAGCAGTTGCCGCTGGCATGAACCCTATGGATCTGAAACGCGGTATCGATAAAGCCGTTGTGGGCGCAGTAGAAGAACTGAAAAAACTGTCTGTTCCATGTTCAGATACTAAAGCTATTGCTCAAGTAGGTACTATTTCTGCTAACTCTGATGAAACCGTTGGTACTCTGATTGCTCAAGCAATGGAAAAAGTGGGTAAAGAAGGTGTCATCACTGTAGAAGAAGGTACTGGCTTAGAAGATGAGCTGGATGTTGTTGAAGGTATGCAGTTTGACCGCGGTTACCTGTCTCCTTACTTCATCAACAAACCAGAAACAGGTACAGCTGAGTTAGAAAATCCATTCATCCTATTAGTTGATAAAAAAGTCTCTAATATCCGTGAATTACTTCCTGTTTTAGAAGGTGTTGCTAAAGCAAACAAACCTCTGCTGATCATTGCAGAAGATGTTGAAGGTGAAGCACTGGCAACATTAGTCGTCAACAACATGCGTGGTATCGTGAAAGTTGCTGCGGTTAAAGCACCAGGTTTTGGTGATCGCCGTAAAGCAATGTTACAAGATATCGCTATTCTAACTAATGGTACTGTGATTTCTGAAGAAATCGGTATGGAGTTAGAAAAAGCAACGCTGGAAGATTTAGGCCAAGCGAAACGTGTTGTTATCAACAAAGATACGACAACCATCATCGATGGTCTGGGTGAACAAGAGGCTATCAGTGGCCGTGTTGCTCAAATCCGTCAACAAATCGAAGATGCAACTTCAGATTACGATCGTGAAAAACTGCAAGAGCGTGTGGCTAAATTAGCTGGCGGTGTTGCGGTAATTAAAGTCGGTGCAGCTACTGAAGTTGAAATGAAAGAAAAACGTGCTCGTGTTGATGATGCTCTGCATGCAACTCGCGCAGCAGTTGAAGAAGGCGTTGTTGCTGGTGGTGGTACTGCACTTGTTCGCGTTGCTAATGCGCTGCGTGAAATGACAGGTGATAACGAAGAACAAACAGTTGGTATCCGTGTTGCACTACGTGCAATGGAAGCGCCAATGCGTCAAATCGTTGCTAACGCAGGTGAAGAGCCTTCTGTGGTAGTTAACGATGTGAAAGCAGGCCAAGGTAACTACGGTTATAACGCTGCAACAGAAGCTTATGGCGATATGATTGAAATGGGTATCTTAGATCCAACTAAAGTAACTCGTTCTGCTCTGCAATTCGCAGCTTCTATCGCAGGTCTGATGATCACCACTGAAGCTATGGTGACAGATTTACCTAAAGACGAAAAAATGGATTTAGGTGCTGCTGGTGGAATGGGCGGCATGGGTGGAATGGGCGGCATGATGTAATTCATCAGCTAGCTGTTTTACACCAAAAACCCGAGCTTAGGCTCGGGTTTTTTACATAATAAGTCGTTCTGGCTGTTTATATCATTTTTATTGTCTTTAACAGAAACCGAAGATATTACCTAGCAGCCATATAAGAAGTAATATGGAAACAATACTAGCAATACTTGTTGCAACATACATTAAAAGAGAAATAGACAGAATACTTCCATTAAGTGCTAAGGCTATCCGACAAGAGTATTTGTTTTCATGTCGAATAAATGAAATTGCAGTAAAAATAATCCCTAATACACTCAGAACTACACCAATTTGTTTGATTTGTTCCATCCGATTTAACAATTGTTGCCGCTGCTCTGCCACGATATCTATAGCAGGAGCTTGATAAGTTTTCCCTTTTATCGCATCAACAACTGATTTTTTTAAGCTACTCACTTTTTCATGGACGATTTGTTCTAGTTTGGGGCTCATTTGAACATATTCGCGCTCCAAACTTTGATTAATCAAAATAGTAAAAATACTCAGTACACCAACGATGATAGCAATAATGTTAAATTTAATATTGAGCCAGTACATAATGATTTAATGTTCCCTATTATTTAAGTATCAAAAAATAATTTCTATCAATGGCCTATTGCCTGATTATGCCATTAAAGCAGAGGACTAGGCTAAGAACGACGACCAAATAATGTGCCCAGTCTCGCACTGTGGTATCTGAAAAGCACACAATATGTTTTAAAAGCCACAAAGCGGTGTAAAATAAATCAATATTGCTTTGTCTATCCTAAAATTAAATCATTAAGTCAAAATAAGTAACAAGTGAAAATAACATCTTAAAACTATTGGCTAATGTAAGATAGGGATGATTTATTTTTGCGCTTAAGAGGAGTGACAGGGTATATTGTTGTCATGACTAAACGGACACTCAAAGAAATGAGGGGATCATGCGAATTAAATTGTTATTGGGAGCCACTGCAGCGTTGTTGTTAGCAGGCTGTTCTGCAACAAATACATTGACCAGTGCAGGTTCACAGGTACAAATCACTGATACGCAACCAGGCAGCGAGTGCCAATTATTAGGCACAGTAACCGGCGTTCAGAATAATTGGTTATCAGGCTCTCGTACTGAAAGCCAATCACTACGTGGTGCTGCTAATGATTTACGCAACAAAGCAGCCGCTATGGGTGGTAATGTTATTTTTAATGTTGGTACAGGTGCAGGTAGCATTGTCGATAGCTTTGCGCCACTAGATAGCAAAATGAGTGGACAAGTTTATAAATGTCAGTAATGCGTTATTACGCCGTGTTTCACTAATATCTAACCACTAACCCTAATATTACTAAGGTTAGTGGTTTTTTTATCATGACTGTATATGTAGATCATTCCTGACGTAAGCCTAAATCAAGCAAGGTTTTGCTTGGCTCTCCTCCAATTTCACGCGTGAGTTTAGGAACCATATAGCCAGAGACAAGACTCATTAATGATTTCATTATTTCGCGCGCTTCACTGTCTGGTACCATAAAATGAGCCGCTCCCTGTACTTTATCTAGCACATGAAGGTAATAAGGCATAATGCCTGCGTCAAATAGTGCACGACTTAAATCAGCAAGGGTTTGGGCATTGTCGTTGACCCCTCGCAGTAATACCCCTTGGTTTAATAGCGTAACATGGGCATTTTTTAGTTTTAAGCAAGCTTCTCTTAACGCATCATCAATTTCATTTGCATGATTGATATGCAATACCATAATATTTTGTAAACGTGACTGCTGTAAGCGCTGACATAACCTATGAGTAATACGCGCAGGGATCACCACAGGTAAACGAGAGTGAATACGTAAACGTTTAATGTGGGGGATGGCTTCTAGCTGAGTAATTAACCAATCTAGCTCGTCATCTTTGGCCATCAGCGGATCGCCACCCGAAAAGATGATTTCATCGAGTTTTGGGTTATTTTTGATATACTCTATTGCCTTTTGCCAGTTAGCTTTGTTTCCCTTGTTATCTTCGTAAGGAAAATGGCGTCGGAAACAGTAACGGCAATTGACAGCGCAACCACCTTTGACCAAAAGCAATGCACGATTCTGATATTTATGTAATAAACCCGGCACCGCATTTTGTTGCTCATCTAATGGATCCGTAGAGAATCCCGGCGTTAGGGTAAATTCAGCATGTGCAGTTAATACTTGTAAAAGTAATGGATCGTTAGGATCGCCTTTTTTCATACGCGCGACGAATTCACGGGGAACCCGTAAAGGAAAAAGTCGTCTCGCCTGAGCACCCCGTTGTAGTTCAGCGTGATGTTCCAGCGCTAAAAGTTGGAGTAATTCAACAGGATCACTGATTGCCTGCGCGAGTTGTGTTAACCAGACTTCTCTGGTGGTGTGATTATGAGTTACAATGTGTGCCATTTTTGGCTATGCCATTTTAAATTAAAAAAGTTAGAGGATATTCATGGCTTCTTATAATACCAACGATTTTCGTTCAGGTCTTAAAATCATGTTAGATGGCGAGCCAGCCGTCATTACTGAATGTGAATTTGTGAAACCAGGTAAAGGTCAGGCATTTGCTCGTGTGCGTCTGCGTAAACTGATTTCTAACAAATTACTGGAAAAAACCTTCAAATCTACTGATTCTGCTGAGGGTGCAGATGTCATGGATATCAACTTAACTTACCTGTACAACGATGGTGAGTTCTGGCATTTCATGAACAACGAAACCTTTGAACAATTAGCTGCAGACGAAAAAGCAGTTGGCGAAAATGCTAAATGGTTGATTGACCAAGCAGAGTGTATCGTTACACTGTGGGATAATCGTCCTATTGCTGTTGTTCCACCAAACTTTGTTGAGTTAGAAATCGTTGATACCGATCCGGGTCTGAAAGGGGATACTGCGGGTACAGGCGGTAAACCAGCAACATTAAGCACTGGCGCTGTGGTTAAAGTACCTCTGTTCGTACAAATCGGTGAAGTGATTAAAGTGGATACGCGTTCTGGTGAATATGTATCACGCGTAAAATAATCATCGCGATTATTTTACCGAACGTTTATACCAATATAAAATACCACATATGCTCTCTTGATTGTGGTATTTTATTTTATACGCAAAAAATTTGATAAATATAACAAATTATCTTTAAAAAAATTGATTAATTTACTTTAATACGGTGTTTTATAAAATCGTTATATAGATAAGTGATATAATATAAAATCAATATATTATTTCATTCTTTATTTATGCCAAAACAGCATGAGCAATGCCAGATTGGAATTGGTAAAAAATAGCCATTTTTTTACAATGTAGTTGTTGATTATTTTGGTAAAGATAATCCACAGCAATATTTATTTAATGTATTTTGACCTTTCCTTTTAGAGATATTGAAGAATATAGATAAAAACTGTAATCCTGTAATATTATTGATATTTATTTTTATTTTTTGTACTAGGGAAACTATTTCCAATATAATACTATATCTAAAATATCTCTTTTATTTTTTCTTTTCTTACGTTTCGTTCTTATTTATCTGATAATTAGCACTTTTTATACTAGATTGATACTTTTTAGTCCTTTTTCTATACGTAAATCCTCTTAAGTGTAAATTCATAATCAGATTGTATATTATTTTAAAAAAATTTCTTCCTATCCTATAAACACAATTTTATTATCATTAAATTTTTTGATTTTCATCAAAAATAAAACCTTATAATTATGATGGTTATTTAAAATTCTCTAAATTGATTACAGAGAAATTTAAAATTTTTGAATATAAATAAAATATTTATCGTTTATACTTTAATAAGTAACGACTCATTGAGTGAGATATTTTTATTTGGTTTTAATGATTATCAATCAAATATCTTTTCTTTGACCATGACTCTCAATTTATTTAGGAGGCGATATGGAACAGAAAATAATTGTTATGGGGGCAGATCCTTCAGGTTATGAGCTTAAAAATGCCGTCAAATCTCATCTACAAGCAAAAAATTACACAATAAAAGATGTTACCGAATCAGGGCCTATTGGTTATTGTGATGTTGGTGATAAAGTAGGCGCTATTATTTCAGAACATCCTGAATATATTGGTTTTGTTTTTTGTGGCACAGGGATGGGAGTAAGTATTAGTGCTAATAAACATAAAAATGTTTATTGCGGGGTTTGTGAGAGTGTTACCACTGCGCGTTTTTGTAAAGTGATTAATAATTGCAATATGCTAGCCATGGGGGGGTTACTGATTACTCCCTTTAAAGCCAATATGATGGTAGATGCTTATTTATCTGCAACCTTTACACAAGGGTTTTCTGAAGCGACCCCAGATGATTTACAATGTGGCTTACAGACCATGAAAGAGGTTGAAAAGCGCATTTATACTGACTAATCCCTTTTTTGTAAGCCTGCTTTTGCAGGCTTTTTCAATCATATCACTCTTTCCCACCACTTAAGTGTCAACGTCATAATTGTCGACACGTCATCAAGCAAATTAATTTTTATTTATAACATATTGATTTTTATTAAAAATAAAATATTACTGCGCTTGGCATGAAATATGCTTCATCTAGAGAAAAATTAACGACAGTCGTGAGCTGTTAAACGTTTTTCTCGGAGGATGTGGCGAATGAATCGCTTTGTTATTGCAGAGCCACAACGATGCATAGGGTGTAATACCTGTATGGCAGCTTGTTCGGAAGTACACCAAGCTGTGGGATTACAGGCGCATCCGCGTCTTACAGTGGTAAAAGTGGAGGATCAGACCGCCCCGATGCTTTGTCGGCATTGTGAGGATGCTCCTTGTGCTAGTGTGTGCCCAGTCAATGCCATTACTCATGAAGATAATATGATCTTTCTTAATGAGAGCTTGTGTATTGGCTGTAAGTTATGCGGTTTGGTATGTCCTTTTGGTGCGATTACACCATCAGGCAGTAAACCCGTTAACTTACCGGCTGTGTTTGACCATTTTGTGCCTGAAGAGATGCTGGCAGATGTGCCCGCAAGTCTTCCTACTACCAATCCATTCCTTGCATGGAATGCGGGTATTCGCGCAATAGCAGTGAAATGTGACTTGTGTGCTTTCTCAGATGAGGGGCCTGCTTGCGTAAAAGTCTGTCCGACAGATGCCTTACATCTAGTTGAAGAAGATAGCCTTGAAGAGCAGATGAAAGCGCGTCGTTTAGACTCTGTGATGGAACCTATGACAAGTCTTGATGATCTATCTACGTTGACACAGGAGCGCAAGTAATATGGAACCTCTTCAGTTACTGATGTGGTCAATCATCCTGTATGTTGTTGGTGGCGTTATTGCACTGTTTTTAAAGAAACAGGAAGGATTGGCAATCCTAATATCGGGGATCAGCGCAATCATCGGTGGTGTATTAGGTGTTTTGAGCGCATTACCGGTTATTTTAAATGGTGAAACAATTAGTTTTGCTATGGCTGGGCCATTTGATTTCGCCGCTTTTGTGGTGCGTATGGATATGCTTGGCGCCTTTATGGTGTTTGTCATTTCTTTACTCGTCACTGTTTGTGCGTTGTATTCACTCTCTTATGTTCAAGAATACAAAGGTCGCGGCGCATGGAGTATGGGATTTTTTATGAATCTCTTTATTGCTTCCATGGTAGGACTGATTGTTATGGATAATGCGTTTTACTTTATTATCCTATTTGAAATGATGTCGTTAGCATCTTGGTTCTTAGTCATCGCTGACCAAGATGACGAATCTATCCACGCCGGTTTACTCTACTTCTTTATCGCTCACGCAGGCTCTGTGCTAATCATGATAGCCTTCTTCTTAATGTGGCGTGAAAGCGGTAGCCTTGATTTTGATTCATTCCGTCAACTTTCTCTTTCCCCTGCAATGGCTTCTGTGGTGTTCTTATTGGGCTTCTTCGGATTTGGTGCCAAAGCTGGTATGTTGCCATTACACAGTTGGTTGCCAAAAGCACACCCCGCAGCACCCTCTCACGCTTCAGCATTAATGTCTGGAGTGATGGTGAAAATTGGTATTTTTGGGATCATCAAAGTAGGCATTGATTTATTAGGTGCTTCACAAATGTGGTGGGGAATTGTCGTTCTCGCATTCGGTGCTGTCTCTTCTGTATTAGGGGTTATGTACGCATTAGCAGAGCACGATTTAAAACGTCTCCTTGCATGGCACACCGTTGAAAATATCGGCATCATCTTGATGGGCGTGGGAGTTGGCATGGTAGGTATGGCAACCGATCATCCAGTGATTGCCGCTCTCGGTCTGCTTGGTGCGTTATACCACTTATTAAACCACGCGGTATTTAAAGGATTATTGTTCTTAGGTGCCGGAGCCATTATTAATCAAATTCACACTCGTGATATGGATAAGATGGGTGGATTAGCCAAACTAATGCCTTACACTGCAACGGCATTCTTAATTGGTTGTATGGCAATTTCAGCATTACCGCCATTAAATGGTTTTGTGAGTGAGTGGTATACTTATCAATCACTATTTACGATGAGTTACGATGGTAACTTTGTCATGCGCTTAAGTGGTCCTATTGCCATTATTATGTTGGCAATTACTGGGGCATTAGCGGCAATGTGTTTCGTCAAAGTTTATGGCGTCAGTTTTTGCGGTGGCCCACGTAGTGAGCAAGCGACTAAAGCTAAAGAAGTACCGTTGCCAATGACCATTGCTATGGGGTTATTAGCACTTTTCTGTGTTGTATTAGGTGTGGGTGCGGCTTTCGTTGCGCCAATTATTGCCAATATTGCAATGTCACTTAGCGAAACCAGTGCATTAACAGTGACGCAAGGTGCGATATTAGTCCCTGATAGTGCATCACAAGCGATGTTCTCTCCTGCCTTAACATTTATTTTATTAATCGCCTTACCACTAATTCCATTCTTAATTTATCTCGGCTTAAAAGGTGGTCAACCTGCATTTCGCCGTAAAGGTAATCCATGGGCCTGTGGTTATGTCTGGGAAAAAGACATGGCGGTGTCTGCTGGGGGCTTTACTCAAGCACTACGTAGTATGTTTGCACCACTTTATCGTATGCGTAAACAGCTTGATCCATCACCTTGGCTTTCACGTGGCTTTAATAAAACACAGCGCGGTGCTGAAAAGGTCGAACCATTCTGGGATGAAAGCATTATTTATCCATTGGTTCGTGGTATCCAACGTTTTGCTAAACGTATCCAATGCCTACAAGGCGGCGATTTCAGACTCTATTGTCTATACGTGGTGGCAGCGCTGGTCATCTTGCTTTTAGTTATCGCAGCGTAAGGAGAGGGAATGATGACTTTCCAAGAAACACCTTCGTTTATGATGGGAATATTCGCGGTTATTCAAGCACTCTTTCTGCTGGCGATAACCCCATTATGTACAGGTATTTCTCGCCAAATTCGTGCCAAGATGCATTCGCGTCAAGGTCCTGGTATTTGGCAGGATTACCGAGATATTTTTAAATTACTTAAACGTCAATCCGTTGCCCCTGAGCAATCCGGCGTGATCTTCCAAGTGATGCCTTATGTGTTATTAGGCAGCATGTTATTAGTGGCAATGGCATTGCCTGTCTTTACGGCAACCTCTTTGTTTGGCGGTGCAGCTGACTTAATTGCATTAATTTATCTGTTTGCACTATTTCGTTTCTTTTTCTCTTTATCCGGTTTGGATTCAGGTAGTCCATTTGCAGGTATTGGGGCAAGCCGTGAACTGACATTGGGTGTATTAGTTGAGCCTATCTTAGTGCTTTCGTTGATTGTGGTGGCATTGATTGTGGGTTCAACCAATGTCGGCACTATCAGTGCGACGCTCGCCCAAGGTTGGGTATCACCCACAGCTACACTTTTAGCCTTATTGGCTTGTGCTTTTGCGGCATTTATTGAAATGGGCAAAATGCCTTTTGACGTCGCGGAAGCAGAGCAAGAATTACAAGAAGGACCACTAACTGAGTACTCTGGCTCTGGTTTTGCCATGGTTAAACTGGGTATTGGTTTAAAACAAGTAGTGATTGCTGAGCTGTTCCTTGCCGTATTTATTCCTTTTGGCAAAGCGACTGAATTTACCTTTGTCGCGCTTCTTGTCGCCTTAGTGTTAATGGCCGTGAAATTGCTGGTCGTGTTTGTATTAGCGTCATTAGTTGAAAACAGTTTAGCGCGTGGTCGCTTCTTACTGACTCAGCATGTGACATGGTTAGGGTTCGGTGTTGCGGCACTGGCTTTTGTTTTCTATTTAACTGGTCTATAAGGAGCGATGATTGCAATGGAAAATATAGCTCTTGCGACCTTACTCATCCCATTTGCAGGGGCGTTAATTACGTCCATACTGCCAAATCGGATGGCGAAGTGGTTATGTACACTGTTCGCTTTATTAGCCACATTAGGTACTGTTGTTTTAGGTTGGCAGTTCCTCGCTGAAGGTAAAGTCGATACCACAATTACGCTAGTACAATATGGTGATGTTGCGCTATTTGGTTTTACCATTGATCGCGTCAGTACCTTAATTGCTTTTGCCGTTGTGTTCTTAGGATTACTCGTTAGTTTTTATTCAACGGGTTATCTCACTAACGGTAACCGTGAGCATCCTCATGATGGGACTCGTCGTTATTATGCTTTCCTGTTGATCTTTATTGGTGCTATGGCAGGTTTAGTACTGTCATCTACCATTTTAGGGCAACTGCTGTTTTTCGAAATTACCGGTGGTTGTTCTTGGGCATTAATTGGTTATTACCAATCAGAGAAGTCATTGCGTTCGGCAATGAAGGCATTGTTAATTACTCATGTTGCGTCAATCGGTCTGTATCTTGCAGCAGCAACCTTGTTTGTAAGTACGGGTTCGTTTGAACTAACTGCGATAGCAACATTAGATGAGCCAACAAAACTGATTGTCTTTGGCGGTATTCTGTTTGCTGCTTGGGGTAAATCAGCACAGCTTCCTTTACAAGCTTGGTTACCTGATGCAATGGAAGCACCAACACCTGTAAGTGCTTACTTACACGCTGCGTCAATGGTTAAAGTGGGGGTATATATCTTTGCTCGTGCCATTATTTCAGCCGGTGATGTCCCTCATATCATTGGTTGGGTGGGGATCGCCATGGCGGTTATCACTCTGATTTATGGCTTTATGATGTATCTGCCACAAAAAGATATGAAACGTCTGTTAGCATGGTCAACCATTACACAGCTTTCTTATATCTTCCTCGCGTTATCTATCTCAATCTTTGGACCTCGTGAAGCCTTTAATGGTGGTGTAGCTTATATCTTTAACCACGCTTTTGCTAAAAGTTTGTTCTTCTTAGTCGCAGGTGCTCTAAGTTATAGCTGTGGTACTCGTATGTTACCGCGCTTAAAAGGGTTAATTAATAAATATCCATTGCTAGGTGTGGGCTTTTGTGTTGCTGCGTTAGCGATTGCAGGTGTACCTCCACTCAATGGTTTCTTTAGTAAATTCCCTATCTTTGCAGCAGGCTTTGAATTATCGAGTGTGTTCTGGGTAATGACGCCTATTATGGTTCTGGTACTGATTGAATCTGTTGCAAGTTTCACTTGGTTTATCTACTGGTTTGGCCGTGTGGTGCCAGGAGAACCAAGTAAAGAAGTTGCGCAAGGACAACCGGTTCCTATGGCAATGCAAATTGTGATTGGAATACTGATTATTATGTCTTTCGCATCCAGTGTTATTGCTGTGACTTGGCTAGGATAAGGGGATAAATCATGACTGGAGCACTTATTGTTAATAATTTAGCGGGGTTAATGATGATCACCTCGCTACTGGTGATAGGCGCAAGAAAGCCTATTGCTTCCTGTTGGTTTTATGCTCTGCAATCCTTTGTTTTGGTGATGATTTTTGTCACTTTAGCAAATACGCTAGATGCACATCAACTGACACTTTGGGCGATAACCGCCTTCTTTACCAAAGTTCTACTCGTTCCACTTATCTTAGGATTTGCCTTCCGCAAATTATCCGATCCGAGCGCCAATATCAGTGTCATTAAACCGGCATTATTGATGTTATTAGCCGCCGTGATTGTGATTTTATGTTGGTTTGTGGTTGAGCCAATTCAAATACCTATGGTGGCGGAATTGAAACCTGCATTAGCGGTCTCTTTAGGCCATTTTATGCTAGGTCTACTGTGTATTGTGACTCAACGAAATATTCTAAAACAAGCATTTGGTTACTGCTTAATGGAAAACGGCTCTCACTTAACACTCGCTTTATTAGCGTGGAGGGCCCCAGAGTTGGTAGAAATTGGTATAGCAACGGATGCCATTTTTGCTGTGATTGTCATGGCAGTATTGGCGCGTAAGATTTACCGCACGCTCAACACACTGAACGTGGATCAACTGACCGCGCTGAAGGGGTGAGGAGATGAATCAAACAACCATGTTAACAATCTTAATGTTTGCACCGCTGGTATTTTCGATATTGGCATTTTTAAGCCCATTATTGAAAGCAGCAGCACGTCCTATCGTTACAGGCATTCATACTATAGGTATTTTTGTCTTAGTCATTGCCGCGTTAGGCACTGTTGCTGATGTGATGTCCCATGGCGAAATACTGGCAGCAGCGAAATGGGTTCATGTTGATAGTTTAGGGGCACTATTTCTAGCCATTTTAGGCATCATTGGTTTTTTAACCGGCCTGTATTCTATTGGTTATATGAATCATGAAGTGGATGAGGGCGAAATTTCTGTTCGTACTTTATGTAACTACTATGGTTTCTTCCACCTCTTCCTTTTCACCATGTTATTAGCGATCACCAGTAATAACTTGATCTTGATGTGGGCCGCGATTGAAGCCACAACATTAAGCTCTGCTTTCTTAGTAGGGATTTATGGTCAACGCTCTTCATTAGAAGCTGCATGGAAGTACATTATTATCTGTAGTGTCGGTGTCGCATTTGGTCTTTTTGGCACAATTTTAGTTTATGCCAATGCAGCAAGCTTTATGCCTGATCCTGATCAGGCCATCTTCTGGACAGAAGTGTTGAAATATACACATCAGTTAGATCCAACACTGATGCATTTAGCTTTTGTATTTATTTTGATCGGTTTCGGTACCAAAACCGGGTTATTCCCAATGCATGCATGGTTACCAGATGCTCACAGTGAAGCGCCAAGCCCTGTTAGTGCGCTGTTATCTGCGGTGTTATTAAACTGTGCGCTGTTAATCATTATTCGTTACTACATTATTATTGATGCAGCAATAGGCACTGAATTCACTCGTAACCTATTGTTAATCTTTGGCTTCCTCTCTGTTGCTATCGCCGCGTTCTTTATTCTGATCCAGCGCGATATGAAACGCTTATTAGCGTACTCCAGTGTGGAAAACATGGGGTTAATTGCAGTGGCTCTGGGTATTGGTGGCCCGATTGGGATTTTGGCGGCTTTATTCCACACGTTAAACCACAGCTTAGCAAAAGCATTGCTGTTCTGCGGCTCTGGTAACGTGTTACTGAAATACGGTACACGGGATCTAAATGTCGTGAAAGGCATGTTTAAAGTCATGCCATTAAGTGCTGCATTATTTGCTGGCGGTGCTTTGGCATTAGGGGGCATGCCACCATTTAATGTCTTTATCAGTGAATTTATGATTGTTGTTGCAGGCTTAGCAGCTAAGCATATGGGATTAACAATTCTATTATTATTGTTATTAACCGTAGTATTAGGTGGATTAGTTCGTATGGTAGCTAAAACGGTATTTGGTCCAAAACCGGATGTGGTTGCCAAAGGTGAATTAGGTCTGTTAACCACACTACCGATGATCATTTTGATTGCGCTTATGTTGTTAATGGGAACACATATTCCTAAGCCAGTCAGTGAGTTATTAGAGAACGCAGCCAATATCGTGATGAATATCGATGAGAGTGGATCACCAAATTATACATGGCCAACAACGTTAATCAGCAATCCATCAATATCGGTTCAGGAGAAGTAACGTGAGCTATCAAAATTATGTCAGTAGAAAAGAGGGAAACGAACTCGGTGCGGGTTATGTTGCTAAAGTTCGAGAAAAATTCCCATCAGCTATTCTTGATGAAGAGCGACAAACCGCTGATCAATTGATGATAACAGTTAAAACGGGATCACTGCCTGAAGTGGTGGAGTATCTATATTACGGTTTAGGAGGCTGGTTACCTGTTTTATTTGGTAACGATGAACGTAGTTTAAATGGTGATTATGCCGTCTATTACGCCTTATCGATGGAAGAGGGTGAAAAGTGCTGGATAGTCGTTAAAGCACACGTTAGTCCTATTACACTTGAATTTCCTTCAGTTACCCCGCGAGTTCCTGCAGCAGTATGGGGAGAGCGTGAAATTCGTGATATGTATGGTCTTATTCCTGTGGGATTACCGGATGAGCGTCGTTTAGTGCTTCCAGATGATTGGCCTGAAGATATGTATCCGTTACGTAAAGATGCTATGGATTATCGCCAACGTCCAACGCCAACCACAGAAACAGAAACTTATCCGTTTGTGAACGAAGGCAAACAAGATGCGCGTGTCGTTCCTATCGGCCCTATGCATATTACGTCTGATGAACCGGGACATTTCCGTTTATTTGTTGACGGTGAAAATATTGTTGATGCTGACTATCGCATGTTCTATGTACATCGTGGTATGGAAAAATTGGCAGAAACCCGTATGGGCTATAATGAAGTGACTTTCCTATCAGACCGTGTCTGTGGGATTTGTGGCTTTACACATAGCGTGGCATATACCACTTCTGTTGAAAATGCGTTAGGGATTGAAGTGCCTCGTCGTGCTCATACTATCCGTTCTATTTTATTAGAAGTTGAACGTCTACATAGTCATTTATTAAATATCGGTTTAGCAAGTCACTTTACCGGATTTGATACCGGTTTCATGCAATTCTTCCGTATTCGTGAAAAATCCATGCAGATTGCTGAAATGCTGACGGGAGCACGTAAAACCTACGGCTTAAACTTAATTGGTGGTATTCGTCGCGATATTTTAAAAGATCAACGTATTAAAACTATCCAATTAGTCAGAGAAATGCGCAAAGAAGTCACTGAATTAGTCGACATCTTACTTTCTGCGCCAAATATGGAACAGCGTACCGTTGGGGTCGGGATTTTAGATAAGAAAGTCGCGCGTGATTTCAGTCCGGTAGGCCCGATGATCAGAGCCAGTGGTTTTAAACGTGATGTACGCTTTGATCACCCATTTGCAGATTATGGCAACTTACCATTAACCCTATTTAGTTATGAAGGTGGGGATGTTTTCTCACGTGTGATGGTGCGTATTAAGGAAGTGCTTGATTCTATGGCAATGATTGAATATGCCTTAGATAATCTGCCAGAAGGACCGTTATTAACTGAAGGCTTTACCTACCAACCTTATAAATTTGCACTTGGTTTTACCGAAGCTCCACGAGGTGAAGATATTCACTGGAGTATGTTGGGTGATAATCAAAAATTATTCCGTTGGCGTTGTCGTGCGGCCACTTACGCTAACTGGCCAGTACTACGTTATATGTTACAAGGAAATACGGTTTCTGACGCACCATTAATTATCGGTAGCCTCGATCCTTGTTACTCCTGTACTGACAGGGTAACGCTTGTCGATGTGAAAAAACGTAAATCGAAAACAGTTTCTTATAAAGAAATTGAACGTTATAGCATCGAACGTAAAAATTCGCCGCTCAAGTGAGGGACTGAACGATGTTAAAATTGTTTAAAACCATTATCAAAACAGGCGATGCAACAACAAAATATCCTTTTAAACCATTAGAACTCCCTGATGGTTTTAGAGGAAAACCTGAGTACTCACCTGAGCAATGTATTGTTTGTGGGGCTTGTACTTCTGCATGTCCTGCGAATGCACTGACCATGGAAACCAACCTCGAAACGGGTGAACGTCACTGGCAGTTATTTATTGGTCGTTGTATTTATTGCGGCCGTTGTGAAGAAGTCTGCCCAACTCGGGCAATTGTATTATCAGATATGTTTGAAACGGCAGTCACACAAAAATCAGATCTTTATATTAAAGGTACATTTAAATTATTAAGCTGCCGTGAGTGTCATCAACCCTTTACACCTAGAAAATCTGTTGATTACGCTATGGCACTGCTGGTGCAATCGGGTTGGGATGCACAAACTGTTGAGGCAATGCGTCCACAATTTGAAACTTGCCCTGAGTGTAAACGTAAACATAACCTACTCTCTGATGGTCAAGAAAATATTAGTATGGGCAATGTCGGGAGTGTGAAAAAATGAGTCTACCAGAAATTCCCATCAATCATCATGTCAGCCAACCTATCACATTAAGTGATCAGGTGAAAAAGCTGAAAAAAACGTTATTGAAAGATATTCAACGTTCCGCGTATGTTTATCGTGTTGACTGTGGTGGTTGTAATGGTTGTGAGATTGAAATTTTCTCTGCAATTACACCTGTTTTTGATGCCGAGCGATTTGGTATCAAGGTGGTTGCTTCACCTCGCCATGCTGATATTTTGTTATTTACTGGTGCCGTAACACGCCAAATGCGTGTACCGGCATTACGTGCTTATGAATCAGCACCAGATCCCAAAATTTGTATCTCTTATGGGGCTTGTGGTTGTGGTGGTGGGATATTCCACGATCTCTATTGTGTATGGGGTGGGAGTGAAACCATCGTTCCTATTGATGTGTGGATCCCTGGTTGTCCTCCGACACCTGCAGCAACTATTTATGGTTTTGCTGTGGCATTAGGATTATTAGATCAAAAACTAAAAGGTCAAAATCACACTGAAGTGGATAATGAGCAAGCGTCACTGTTACTGCCGTCGATCCCTCTTGATACTCGCGTAATGATAGAGCGTGAAGCTCGTCGTCTTGCTGGTTATTATCAAGGGCGACAAATTAGTGATCATTTCCTCACTTTACTTGATGGTGCCACAGTACAAGAAGTCAGTGGGCGTGTTGATGAATGGTTACGCCAAGCGAATGATCCTCGTTTAGCAGAAATTGTAAAACGACTGGTGCATTCATTAAACCAAGGAGGCGTTCATGTCTGATGACGCTAAAGTTTACTTTTGGTCATTAAGACAAAAGTTTGTTGATAGCGATGATGATATACCTGAGCAGGCGCAACAAGTGATGTACTACTCGCTGGCGATTGGTCATCACGTCGGCATGATTGACTGCTTAAAAACGGAGTTGGTTTGTCCTTTAGAAAAATATCAAGCATGGATTGATTTATTACCTGAGGGGGAAGCAAAACGAAAAATGCAAGGATTGCTAACTTTCGGTGAGATCAATATCAATTCTGAACATACTCACATGTTAGCTTTAGCTTTCGACCCTATTGCCAAAAGTGATGATCTACTTTTTAGTGAGTGGAGCCAAACGCTGATTAATTTATTAGGTGAAATTGTTATAGAGCCAGCGATTTATTTGATAGTAAAGAGAAAACCATGAGTGAAACAATGACAGCACCTAAGGTCGTATTAACGGTAGGAAATAGCATGATGGGGGATGATGGAGCCGGTCCTCTGTTAGCGGATTTAATGGAAGCAAACCCGATTGATGGTTGGATGGTTATCAATGGGGGAAGTGCGCCAGAGAATGTTTCTTATCAAATAAGAGCATTACAACCGCAATGTGTTGTCATTGTTGATGTGGCTGATATTGGTTTAAAACCTGGTGAAATAAGGGTAATAGATCCTGATTATATTGCAGAAATGTTTATTATGAGCACCCATAACATGCCGTTAAACTTTCTGATAGATCAATTAAAGGACGATATCCCCGATATTACTTTCTTGGGGATCCAGCCCGATCTGGTGGGATTCTATTACCCAATGACCGAAGCGGTAAGAAACGCTGTTGATAAAGTTTATCAAGGCATTAAGTCTTGGCGAGTTGATTACTTTCCTGAACTTGAAGTCTGTGATGAAGATGATATCGAAGAATAGAAAAATTAAAGTATAAAAAACATAAAGTATAAATAAGTATCCATAAGTAAAAAAACATCCGTTTTGCGGATGTTTTATATTAATGAGTGATATAAGTGTCATAATCGCCAAAAAAGACAGTTTTGTAACTTATATCACTCATTGGTAAACAGTCATCTTGAGCCTATCTTTTTTAAAAAACGCACATCCTTAACCCTTTCTTCATCAGTATCAAGACAAAATTACTTATACTTAGCCTAACTAGTGGATTTTAGAGGCCTAATTGGCTCAAAAAGCGCACTTTTTGATTAATGTTAAGTGTAACATAGCAAGATTAGCTTCA
Source organism: Proteus sp. G2674 (assembly GCF_009915195.1). Lineage (NCBI taxonomy): Bacteria > Pseudomonadati > Pseudomonadota > Gammaproteobacteria > Enterobacterales > Morganellaceae > Proteus > Proteus sp. G2674. The sequence goes on along the minus strand of NZ_JAABLS010000012.1, from coordinate 182,657 downwards.
TATTAAGCTAACTATCTTTGCTACCCTTAATGCCCTTAAGCAAAAATGTTCACGACAAAATATTTCTGTCTTATTAAAAAAATAAAAGGTTCGGTATGTCCTCTTCTTTTCCTCAATTAAGTATTGTGGTGGCGGTTTTTAATGGTGAAAAATTTTTACCACAGTTTTTTAATTGTTTACATGCACAACAACTGGAAAACTGGGAACTTATTTTAGTTGATGATGGCTCTACTGATAACTCTCGTCAGATCTTAGATAAATGGGAAAAACACTTTCCCAATGTCACTATTTTAACACAAGAAAACCAAGGTGTTTCCGTTGCACGGAATACAGGATTTGCTGTTGCAAAGGGGGAATACGTTGCTTTTCCTGATATTGATGATGTGATAGATAAACGCATGTATCCCCGATTACTTGAAATTGCCCAAGCCGATAATTTGGATGTGGCAACCTGTAATGGGAATTATGTTTATGATGATAAAAACCGACCAACACGCCCTATCTTTCCTTCAACGCGTTTAACAACCACAGAGGTATTAACTGGGCCTCAATGGCTTGAACGTGCTCTTGAATCGAAAAAGTTCTTACATGTTACATGGCTAAATATTTATCGACGTCAGTTTTTATTGGAGCATGGTTATTACTTTGAGCCGGGTTTGCATCACCAAGATATTCCTTGGACGACAGAAGTGTTATTAACGGCGAAACGGGTAAAATATATCGATGAGCGTTATTACGACTATTTTATTCATTCTGGCTCAGTGTCGCATACGACACCTGATGATCGTATTCATGTAAGAACAATTTATAACTATATGAAAATACTTGAGATGCTGGATGCTATTAATCAGCGCCATGCTGAGATAGCAAAAACGATCAATGCTTGTTATTGGCAAATAGCCAAAGAAGGTTTAGGTATTATTCATTCTATTGATGCGATTAGTTCACCAGAAACCAAAAAACAGATAGTTAAGGTATTTTTTGAGCGGGGAATTTGGGCATTAATTTGGAAAAATGCGAAAGATTTTAGATTAAAATGGCGTTTAGGCCGGCGTTATTTTCGACTGAAAAAAATATTAGCAGAATAAATATAAATGGGTGCAATAATTTGCACCCTTTATTTTTTCATTAATATACTTATCATAAAATTAGGTTATTTCGTAAAAATAGCAATTTATTTTGTTATATGCTCACTATTAAGAATGAGCATAACCTATATAACTGATTTATTAGAAAAAAACTGTGCTCTATTTAAAATTTTGTCATATTGAATGCTATTGCTTGATGAAAGTTTATGTAAAATCAATAAAATGTTGGATATTATTCGAGTAATTCAAGAAAAGCTTTTATGATGCCAAGCAATTAATCCTTTTGTCTGCATCAATGTGCAGAACATCATAATAACAACAGTTAACTTATTTCTTTTCTGCCTCTTTCAAACAGATTGAGACTGATGATAAGTCGTATCTAAAAAATCGGAGAATATTTATGTCTATTCGGTTTAGTTGGCGAAAATCGTTTATTGCTTTATCCTGCTTAGCCGCACTTAGTGTTCCTGTTACTACTTCAGCACAAACCTTAAAATTAGCCATTGGTGAAGAGCCGACAGAAGGTTTTGATCCCATGTTAGGGTGGAGCCATGGTAGCTACTTACTGCTACACAGCCCATTATTAAAGCAAAATGCGGATCTGACTTGGCATAGCAATATGCTCAGTGATTATCAGCCTAGTGCAGAGGGCACAACATGGAAGCTGACGTTAAAACCAGATTTGAAATTTTCTGATGGTTCCCCTTTAACCGCAAAAGATGTTGCCTTTACCTATAACAATGCCGCGGCAAGTGGCGGTAAAGTGGATATGGGAAACTTTCTTTCTGCAACGGCAGATGATGATTTACATGTCACTATTACTTTAAAAGCGCCTCAAAGTACTTTTGTTAATGTATTAGGCTCGCTAGGCATTGTTTCGGCTGATAAATATGATGAAAAAACCTATGCACAAAAGCCGATTGGTGCCGGTCCTTATCGTATGGTCAGTTTTCAACCCGGTCAGCAACTCATCGTTGAGGCAAACCCTTATTATGCGGGTAAGAAAAATGATTTCGAAAAGCTTATCTTTGTTTTTCTTGATGAAGATGCTGCTTTTGCTGCCGCTCAAAGTGGACAACTAGGGGTTGTTCGTATTCCTCCTGCCACCGCAGCCATTGCTAAAAATTTGCCTAATGTAAAATTGTGGGAAAGAGCCAGTGTTGAAAATCGTGGTATTGTCTTTCCTATGGTGAAATCAGGTGAGAAAAATGCACAAGGGTATGATATCGGTAATGATATCACTGCAGATATCGCCATCCGTAAAGCGATTAACTATGCCCTTAACCGCCAATTACTGGCAGAGCAAGTATTAGATGGATATGCAGTTCCTGCTTATACCGGCGTAAAAGGATTACCTTGGGATCAAACCGAGGCCGCATTTAAAGACGGTGATATTGAAAAAGCTAAACAAATTCTTGATGATGCGGGTTGGAAACTCAATAAAAATGGCATTCGAGAAAAAGACGGTCTAGAAGCGAAATTAACACTCTGGTACACCAGTGGTGACGCAACTCGTCGCGATTTAGCCGAATCAATTCGTGCGTTAGTGCAACCTCTTGGCATTCAAATGGATCTTAAGTCAGGAAGTTGGGATACCGTAGAGCGTTATATGCACTCAAACCCGACTTTGTTTGGTTGGGGAAGTCTTGATCCGATGGAGCTCTATCATCACTATAGTATGAATGCCGCAGGTGTGGGTTACTATAATCCTGGGTATTATAAAAATCCTGCCGTTGAAAAACATTTACAAGCAGCATTAGATGCACCGACATGGCAACAAGCGGTTCCACATTGGCAAGCGGTAGAGTGGGATGGTAAAAATGGCGTCGGTATTAAAGGTGATGCTGCTTGGGCTTGGTTAATGAATATTCAGCATACTTACTTAACCGATCCTTGTGTTGATTTAGGCACTGGCGCTCCGGAAATTCACGGTTCATGGTCATTATTAAATAGCGTAGATACTTGGAAGTGGACTTGTCAGTAATACGTCAAACAGTAGGATTTTTCCTGCGATTATTATGCCTGCTGCTGGTAACAACAGCAGGTGTTTTTATTTTATTAAGTTTTTCGCCGATTGATCCGATTAAGGCCTATATCGGTAGTGATTTGCTAAACGTTCCGCCTGAGCAGTATCCGCTGATAGCGGCTCGTTGGGGAATGGATCAGCCACTATGGATGCGTTTTTGGCTCTGGTTTAGCCAGATAATCCAAGGTGATTTTGGTTATTCCATGCTCTATAACATGCCGGTTATTGATGTTATTCGCCAACGGGCAGGGCCTTCGTTTATCCTGCTTTTTTCTGCATGGCTATTTTCAGGTGTAATAGGAGTGTTAATGGGATTAGTGGCAGGACGATATCTTAATCGTTGGCCTGATAGGATCATCTCAACCCTCTCTTATTTGCTGGCCTCATTACCGACTTTTTGGGTTGGATTGCTGTTGTTATCGCTGTTTTCGGTAACGTTACACTGGGCACCTATTTGCTGTGCATGGCCGATGGGCAGTAGTGCTGAAGCAGCCACATTGGGCCAACGTTTTTCGCATCTTATTTTACCTATGATAGCGTTAGGATTATTAGGTACAGGTAATATCGCACTGCATACTCGCGCAAAAGTTGCTGAAGTGATGGGCAGTGAATTTATTCATTTTGCTAAAGCCCAAGGTGATAAAGGTTGGGCTATGATGCTTTTTCATGTTCTACGTCATGCCATTACTCCCGCACTTTGCTTACAGTTTGCATCAATTGGTGAATTGTTAGGTGGTTCATTATTGGCGGAGAAGGTTTTTGCTTATCCGGGATTAGGGCAAGCGACAGTAGATGCCGGATTGCGTGGGGATATCCCCCTATTAATGGGGATTGTTGTATTTAGCACAATTCTCATTTTCTTTGGAAACAGTATCTCTAACTACTTGTTACGACGAATTAATAAAGGAATTTTGCGCGACTTATGATTTACGATCCCAATAAGCCTTTATTTAGACTGCTATTTGTCTCAATCGTATTAGTGGGACTGGTTATTTATGGCTTATCTGTTTCTCATACTGATATTGTGATGGATTTTTTAGCTAGAAACCAAGCGCCATCTACTCAGTACTGGTTTGGCACGGATAATTTAGGCCGTTCACTGTGGTTACGCTGTTTTCAAGGTATGTTAAGTAGCTTAAATATCGGTGTCACTAGTGCCGTTGTCAGTGGTGCGATTGCTTTGATATTTGCTGGGATCTCCTCCATTAATCGCCATTGTGATTTATTGGTCAGAGGGGTGGTTGATGCCTTGTTAGCATTACCTCATTTACTGTTGTTGATCTTGATCTGTTTTACTTTAGGTGGGGGACAGCAAGGTGTTATCTGGGCTGTTGCATTAACCCATTGGCCCAAATTAGCCCTAATTCTACGTGGTGAAATTCAACGTATTCGTGAAGCAGATTATGTGATGCTATCTCGCCGTATTGGCAATACACCTTTTGAGTGTGTGAAAAAACACTATATCCCAATGTTATTACCGCAATGGATTGTAGGAACGTTGCTTATGTTTCCACATGCGGTATTACATAGTGCTGCGTTGAGCTTTTTAGGTTTTGGACAAGCAGCGCATGAGCCTTCTCTTGGATTGCTATTAGCGGATGCCTTACGTTATTTAAGCACCGGTGCTTGGTGGATGGTGTTTTTTCCCGGATTAATTTTAATGTGCTTGGTATTGATATTTGATCAATTTGCTAAAGCCATGCAGCAACTATGGTTAAGAGGGGCAGGATGTTAAGTTTTGAACAGCTTTCCATTGATATTGCGCAGTTTCGTTGGTTAGGAAAGCGCACTTGGCAGCCTTTATTAAAATCTATTTCTCTTGATATTAAACCTGGCAAAATGCTGGCTTTAGTGGGGGGCAGCGGTGAAGGTAAAAGTTTACTCCTGCAAAGTGCATTGGGACTATTACCTGCTAATATGCGAACCCGAGGCACAATTAAACTTAATGGGCATCCGTTAACCGAGCGAGAGCTTATTGCTTATCGTGGTAATACTTTTTGCTATATTCCTCAAGGTGTAACAGCGCTTAATCCGTTAATTAGCATTGGTGAACAACTGGGTCGTTCAGCGCGGTTAAGTGGTGCTGATATCACCTATGAAGATATTAAACACCAATTTGGTTTATATCACCTCTCTAGCTCGTTAGTGAAAACTTACCCCGCAAAATTATCGGGGGGAATGGCTAAGCGAGTACTCGCCTGCAATGCAACATTATCTAATGCACAATATATATTGGCTGATGAGATAACATCATGGCTTGATGATGAACACGCTTGTTTATTGCTAGAGCATTTAAAAGAGTTATGTCACCAAGGTAAATCAGTCCTATGGGTCACCCATGATTTAGCTTTGGCGGCTCGCTATGCCGATACCATTGCTGTGTTGAGGCAAGGGGAGCTAAATGAGATAGTCGCTGCTAAAGCGCTTTATCATCATGGTGGGAGTGAGTGGCTAAAAACATTGTGGAATGCACTGCCTGAACAGCAGTTTTTAGATCGACAAGAGGGTGCTTGCAACCCATACCCATATTGAGTAGTGATAGATTATCTTTTTTATGCTCTTTTCTCTTCTAACACTCTATTTTTGAGGTTATTTTTATGCCACTTTTAGCGCTACAACAACTCTCTGTGCAACAAGCCGGTAAGATGTTATGGCATGATCTCTCTTTTTCATTAGAGGCGGGAGAGCGCTTAGGTATTTCTGCGCCAAGTGGTAGAGGAAAAACAACGTTAGGTCGCGTATTAGCACAATGGCAAATGCCGACTAGTGGGCAAATTCTTTTTAATCAGCAACCTCTGCCTAAGAAAGGTTATTGTCCCATTCAATTGGTTCCGCAACATCCTGATAAATGTTTTAATCCATTTAGAACAACCGGAGAGAGTGTACGTGATGCATGGGAGCCTGATAGCCTGTGTCTTGAAAAATTGATGATAGAGCCAGAGTGGTTAACCCGTAGGCCTAATGAGTTATCAGGAGGAGAATTGGCACGTATTGCATTACTACGAGCACTTGATCCTCGAACACAATTATTAATTGCTGATGAAGTGACTGCACAATTAGATGCACAGATCCAAGCCAAAATTTGGCAAGTATTAATCGATGAAAGTCAAAAACGTCCTTTAAGTTTAATTATCTTTAGCCACAATAAAGCCTTACTAGAAAAAGTATCTACCAGAATATGGTGGGTAGATAAGGAAAAAATATGTTGATAGTAAAAAGGATACTAGAGCGATTTTAATAAAAAAAAGCTTCCTGTATTTTGAAATATAGGAAGCAAATTATTACTACTAATTATAATAATAATAAGGAATTAAAAACGATATGTATAACCAATACCCATATGAATATCTTGATGACGATAAGGGGTCATTTGCCAATTTGTTGTCGTATTAACAGATGACTGTTTATCTAGTTGGTAAGTTAGCCCTACACTAGCAAATGGACGCTGTGCTAACTGTTTTTTGTTGTCGTTATAGTTAATTTTTTGCTGACCTAGATAATCAATATCACTTTGGAAGTCACCTTGGTGATGTGATAAATGCCATAATAAACCCGCTTTGCTATCCAGTTTGAGTTTGGTATTGACCGTATACTCTATTCCTAATCCTATTTTTGCAAGCAATGAATGTGCATTAAGTTCTTGGTAATGGACTGCAAGTTTAGCCCCCTGTGTTTCGCTATAAGCAGAGCGTGATGTTTGATTAAAAGTAAGTCCTGCAAAAGGCGTTACAGTGATAAGGTTATTGAGTGTGTAAGGATAATACCCTTGAAAATCAATATAATAACCGGAGATCCTTGCTTGGCCTTTACCCGCTTCGATATTATCTAATATTGGTCTTTTAATCGTGACTTTGCGGTTTACATATGCCCCTTTTAATGAAAGATGTAATGCATTGCCATTCGAGGTTGGGTTTAGTGACGGGATTAAATCAACGCTAAAACCAATTAACGGTAAAGGGTATCCTTGATATTCATAGCCTGTTGGTAAAGAAGAGTAGCTATCGCTATCAATAGCAAGACCAACCACTAATGGTGTTTGATTGATATCAAAACGATAAGCTCCACTAATGCCCGTTTGTATAGCGTTGGCTTTATCAATATTTTGATAGTGTGTGAAGCCACTAAGACATGCTTTTTCAGTACCGACAGAACAGGTGGCGGAAGCGATATAGCGCAATTGCCCTTGTTGCATATCGATAAGTTTATAGCTGTTTTCAGCCATTAATTGCATGGATTTATAACTGTTTTCTACATCGATTGGTTTGCTGATAGCTGTCGATGATTTTGCTGTTTCTTTCTCTTTTACCTTTTCTTTAGCCTGTTGTACTTGTTCATCTTCTACAGGGGGAAGTTCTTTATCAGCTTGCAGTCTGGCTAGGCGCTCTTGCTCCGCTTTTTCTTGCTCCGTTTTTTCTTGCTCAGCTTGCAGTTTGGCTAGGCGCTCTTGCTCTGCTTTTTCTTGCTCAGCTTGCAGTTTGGCTAGGCGCTCTTGCTCCGCTTTTTCTTGTTCCGCTTTTTCTTGCTCAGCTTGCAGTTTGGCTAGGCGCTCTTGCTCCGCTTTTTCTTGTTCCGCTTTTTCTTGCTCAGCTTGCAGTTTGGCTAGGCGCTCTTGCTCCGCTTTTTCTTGTTCCGCTTTTTCTTGCTCAGCTTGCAGTTTGGCTAGGCGCTCTTGTTCTGCTTTTTCTTGTTCCGCTTTTTCTTGCTCAGCTTGCAGTTTGGCTAAGCGCTCTTGTTCTGCTTTTTCTTGTTCCGCTTTTTCTTGCTCAGCTTGCTTATCTTTTTCATCTGCAATTTCTTGTTGTTCAGTATTGAAATAGTTATCATCGATTTCATCATTTCTCCAAATAACTTGACGCCAGTTATTACGTTCATTAGTGGCTACACCATAAATGATTCTTCCATCATCTGAGATGGCATGTGCTTCTGAATCTTTTCCCCCGTCAAGTGTTCCTAAGTCATACATATGATTATTGAAATAAATAAAACCATGACGATGAAACATGATAAAGGCATTAGGACCAGTGCCTGTTAGATCTTTTGGAATGGTATTTAAGTTATACTCATCAGTTTCAGACCACCCTACAACATATTTACCATCAGCAGTAATATCAAGTGCTCTGGCATTTCTAAATCTTGCTTCTTCTCCTTTTTTAGAAAGATTACCAATATTGATGAGCTTATCATTAGAGAAGTCATAGAGTAGTGCTTGACTAAAAATTGCTGAAGAAGTTTTTGTTCTAGTAGGTAACCTAATTGCATAATTATGATGCCAAACATCTCCCCAGCCAACACTATAGTTCCCATCTGCTGAGGTATCTGCAAGTTTTGTCGATCCAAATTCAGAGAGACTAAGTTCTCGTATAGGGCCTGATGCTGTTGTGATAAAGGCAACTTTAGGATATTCTCTATCCAGTAATTTCTTTTTAGGCAAATCTCGGTTTAGCTGACCAATAAAGACTTTACCATTATCACTGATTTTTTGAATATCAACACCTCTTCTTTTTATTCCCTTTAAGAAAGGATATTCAGTAATTGGTGAAAGTAAAATTTCTTTTTCTGGATGATTAGCTAAATACTTATTAACGTTATCGAATGTTAATTCGAAGTCTTCTTTTTTATAGATATCATAAATATATAGCTTCTTTCTCTCATCACCTTTGTATTCATATAAAATAAAATTACCATCTTTCGTTAAATATCTAATCTCCATGTTTCTATTTAAAATAGAAAATGTATTGTTATATACGTTATAGGCAAATACATAACATCCATTGTATGTACCACAACCGATAGTATCTTCAAAAATACTATTCTTTTTAACCATCTGCTCTAATCTGGCTCTAGCACCTGCAAAGGCATACCCAACAACAGTTTTACTATTTTTTGAAATATGGGAAAGGTAAAGAAGATCTAATTGCGGATCATTTTCTTTATTTATTTTTTTTATGGTTTTTCCGCCATCTATACTAATAAATAATTCATTTGGTAAGAGTTCTTCTGAGAAATAAACGGTTTCTCTAACATTATAATTAGGTATCTTTTTTTGAATATTACGTTCACCTTCATCAGCTATACGATTATATAATGAAAGTGTATCATCACTTATTGTTGCATATATGTAAGTGCTTCCAAACGGCGTCATTAACTGTTGGTTGTAACTATGCTTATCTAAGACACGGCCGTGGAGATGTTTAATGTATTCATATCTATTATGATTGAATTCATAATATTGACTTGCATTATTTGCAATGCTAAAAGGGTTATAAATTGAGTCTCCCATATCATTTATATTATAATTGCTGTAGCAATTAATAGGCCATATATAGAGAGGACACAATATATATAATATTGATTTATTTTTCATTTTCATTTTATATACCAAAAATAAGATTTTAACTGGAGGTTAACCTCTGTATTAATTAAAGTCAATTGGATAAAATGAAATGAATTTAATATATAATAATGAGTAAGGAATTATTATTATGTATATATATTTGGTGTTTTAATTAAATTTACTTTTCTAAGTATTAATTCATTTTGTAGATTTATGATTTGTTCTTTATTTGCGGAACGCCAATTCTTCGCTTCACCATATACGCCATGCTGATGAAACGCATTAATACGAATTGTAATTGATTCACCAAGTGAATTAATAAAATGAGAAAGCGGTTCTATATTCTCTAAATAATCAGTCTTTTCTGGAATATATAAAAGACGTATTTCTGTAAGTAAATTATGCTCACTTAACCATTTGATTGATTTTTTAATACGTTGATTACTACGTCCGGTTAAATAAATATGTGTTTCTTCACTCCAACTTTTTAAATCAATCATCGCTCCATCCATAAAGGGGGCGATTTTTTGCCAACCATTAAGTGAAAGAGTGCCATTACTGTCAATTAAACAGGTAAGATGTCGAAGATCAGGGGCTGCTTTGATTGCTTTAAAATAATCAATTAAAAATGGAAGTTGTAACGTAGATTCCCCGCCACTTACGGTTACCCCATTGATAAAAGCGGCATATTTACGCGTAATTGCAATTAGTTCATCAACCGTATAGGTCAATGTCATAGGGCTTGATTGGCGAGGACATTGCTGAATACAAGTGTCGCATTGCTCACAGCTGTCAGCGTTCCAATTTATTACACCGTTTTGTAATGAAAGCGCTTGCTGTGGGCAAGTGGCAATGCAATCCCCGCAGTTATCACAAATCCCCATAGTGTAGGGATTGTGACAGTTCTTACAGCGTAAATTACATCCTTGTAGGAAGATGGCGAGGCGATTGCCTGGGCCATCAACACAAGAAAAAGGCAGTATTTTATTTATCGAAGCGCATCTGCTGTTCATGGCTAATCACTCGTGGTTTTCGTTCAGCAATATGGCAATTGGTTGTTGCTTCATCTCCTAACCAAGTTGTATTTAGGCGAGAGCCTTCTTCTTTATATTTTTTTAAATCAGATAACCGCACCATATACCCAGTGACACGGACTAAATCATTGCCACCCACATTAGCGGTAAACTCACGTAATCCGCAAGAAAATGCCCCTAAGCATAGTTGCATTAAAGCGTCAGGATTTTGTTTGATAGTTTCATCCACGGTTAAAATATCACTAATACCTGAAGTATAAAATTGATGGTGGGGGGCAACGGTCATTAAATGAGTAACAGGATCAGGCTCTGTTCCATAAGGAATACGGGTAGCCGGTGTAGTACCAATATCAGAACTTATGCCTGATTGAGCATGTAACATGGCACGCTGTTTCCAACCATATTTTACAGGAGTCTGTGCAACAAATTGGGCTAGTTTTTCACTAATAATATAGCTAAGTTTATTGGCCGCTTCGCTATGACCATAGTTTGCTGTATGACCTTCTTTTTCAAGTAATAGAGAAACTGCTTCTGCCATACCATAAATGCCAAACATCGGGGCAAAACGATCTGGAGAGATCAAACCTTCTTCTACTAAAAAGCTTTGTTGAAAAAAGTGTGATTTTTCATAGAGGAATTCGCAACGAGCATTGATGATCTCGATTTGTTTTTGCATATAAAACGGCAATACATTCTCTAGAAAGTCGTCACTATTTTGGCTACGCTTTGCTACTTCTTTGAGATTGATACGAACTAAAGTGCTACCGCCACCACTTTGCGGTAGAGAGTTATAACAACTAACAATACCGTATTCATCTTTACCAAATATAGCATCTTGCAATGTACCGTTAGCAATATGGGGTTTACTACTATGACAAATATTGGTGATTGCTTGGTGCAATAAATCAGAAGGTGTTAGTGCCGCGTCATAAATAAAGGTGAGATTCGGGGCTACTTGTTGAAGTTCAACATCTACCTTAAGAATTAAACGTGTAATGATAGAGTCTTCAGGGCCAATATTAGCATGCATAAAGGCATCAGGAAGGGTTCTATCAAGATAGCGCCAGAAACGCTTTAATTTTGGATAGAGTTGCTCTTGCGTCAAATTCCCCACATAAGGTAGTAAGATTTTATCAATACGACCTAAATAAACCGGCATTGAAGTGACAGAAGGAACATGATGATAAAGGATAGTCAGCATATTTAGCGCATCATCAAAATCTTGGGCAGGTTCAAGCTCTAAATAGCGCGAGCCTTGTGCTAAGAATTTCGCGTAATCAGGTAATACATAACGTGGTTTATAAGGGGCATGACCTTCATACATATCGCAGATAACCCGTTCATTTAGCGCAAGGCTCGCCTCGTTAGATAACGTCGGGTATGGCAACATATTTTCCGCTTCTAATGCTAGAAAATGACGTTTTTGTTCGGGAGAAAGGGTTGGATTTTCTACGATTTGTTGACAACGTTGGATAACAGATTGTTCAGTCATAACCACCTCAGCAACTCAAGAGCAAAAGAAAGATGTAAGATTTATTTATCGCATTAGGTTAATAAATTGACTGAGATTTACTGTGATTTTAAACAAAGCCCATTCAAAGTTTAAGGGAATAGCACGAAAATACGTATAAATTAGATATATCTAAAATAATTTGACCTATTTTAGATAGAAATAAAGAAATGAAGGTGAGTACTAATGACTCACCTTTATGTTAATTTGTGGCAGTGTTATTTAACTTCAGATCTATTTTCTGTTTCTTCTTGCTGATCACTTTTTTGTTCATCATCTTCTTTTTCATGACGAGTGGGTAAACTTGCGGTTAATAAATAGGGCGATTGCTGCCAATGCACTGGTGTTAATTGCAATAAGCTGTGGGACAGTAAAAAACCAATCGCCAGAGCAACCAATAGCATCACACGCAATAAATTGGTGGTGTTATCGACTTGGCCAGATTCTGTGACAAGTTGGTGTGTATCTAACGTCAATCTTAGAAAACCCTTTGGCTGATCTTGACCAGGGATAGGCACCACCAGCTGATGATTAAAAGAACCGCCACTTTTTTGTCCTTCTAAGGCCAATCGCTCTTTTACCGTCACATTTTCACCACTATGCGCTATTTGTGTGCCATCTTGCCAATAAAGACTTGCATCCAGTACCCGACTATCGTGAGTTAGATGATTTAAATTAGCTATAATGTGTGGATTTACGTTATCTTTGCTACTGTCATCCATATAATTGGATAATGAGAAGGCAACTTGTTCTGCCAGTGTTTTGGCAAGCTCTTCAAACTGGGTGATACGGGCGTGCTGATTTGCACGGCTAAAATAAGAGGCGCCTTGCATCAAAAAAGCCAATAATGCGATACAAATCAGGATAATCGCGGTTTTTTGTAGTTTGAATTTTAGTTTATCTTTAAGCATATTCAACCTTTTGCGTAAGCAAGTATGTGCATGTTGCCAGATGAATCACAGATAGAATAGGCTGAATAACAATTATTTTGTTCAGACAGGGGAAAACAGGAGAATAAGTATGTCAAATAGTCTGACCTATTGCTATTTACCGGATGAGATCCGTAAATGGCCAGGTCTACCGCTATCACTCAGTGGTGAAGAAGTGATGCCACTGGATTATCGTGCAGGCGATAGCGGATGGTTACTTTATGGACGAGAACTTGATAAAAAAAGAATAAGTGAGTTCCAGCATAAATTAGGTGTGGCTATTGTGGTGGTTTCTTCATGGCGTATTGATGATTACCAAGTGGTACGTATTGCGGGAAGTTTAACCCGTCGTATTCGTCGGTTATCTGATGAATGTGGTTTAGATGTTGTACCCTTTGGGCAGATCCCACGTTTACGCTCTCCGGGACTTTTAGTGATGGATATGGATTCCACGGCTATTCAAATTGAGTGTATAGATGAAATCGCTAAACTGGCCGGTGTCGGTGATAAAGTGGCCGAGATAACGGAGCAAGCGATGCAAGGTGAAATGGATTTTAGTGAAAGCCTAAAATTGCGTGTTGCACAATTAGCGGGAGCTGATGCGAATATTTTACAAAAAGTAATGGATAATTTACCTCTGATGCCCGGGTTAACAAGTTTAGTGCGTAAGCTTCAGGCAATGGATTGGCAAATTGCGATTGCATCAGGGGGATTTACTTATTTTGCTGATAACCTAAAACAGCGATTACGTTTAGTTGCAGCGGTTGCTAATCAGCTAGAAATTAAAGATGGTAAATTAACGGGCAAAGTCAAAGGCCCTATTGTTGATGCTAAATATAAAGCGCAAGTGCTTACACGCTTAGCTAAAGATTTAGATATACCGCTGGAACAAACCATTGCGATAGGTGATGGCGCAAACGATCTTAAAATGCTTAGAAAGGCGGGTTTAGGTATTGCCTACCATGCCAAACCTAAAGTATATGCACAAGCCAAAGTAGCTATTCGTCATGCTGATTTAATGGGTGTGATGTGTATTTTAAGTGCAGGATTAAAGCACGAAGAACGATAAGTTTTCAGTCAAGAAAATAACGGGGAGAGCAGTGTGGCAAAAGCAGCCAAAAGAGCCTTTGTATGTAATGAATGTGGTGCCGATTACCCGCGTTGGCAAGGACAATGTTCTGCGTGTCATGCGTGGAATACCATTACGGAAGTGCGCCTTGCGGCGGTACCTTCTGCCCGTAACGATCGTTTTAGCGGTTTTGCCGGAGATGCGAAAGGAATAAGTCGTGTTCAAAAGCTCTCTGAAATTAGCCTTGAAGCATTACCTCGCTTTTCTACTGGATTTAAAGAATTTGATCGTGTGTTAGGCGGAGGGGTTGTGCCGGGAAGTGCCATTTTAATTGGCGGAAATCCGGGGGCAGGTAAAAGTACACTATTACTGCAGACCATGTGTCGTTTAGCCGCTGAAATGAAAACCTTGTATGTCACGGGAGAAGAGTCATTACAGCAGGTTGCTATGCGGGCGCACCGCTTAGGTTTACCGACAACCGAATTGAATATGTTGTCAGAAACCAGTATTGAACAAATTTGTTTAATTGCCGCTCAAGAGCAACCTAAATTAATGGTCATTGACTCGATCCAAGTAATGCATATGGCCGATATTCAATCTTCCCCAGGCAGTGTGGCACAGGTACGAGAGACAGCCGCTTATCTGACTCGTTTTGCTAAAACGAATGATATTGCCATTATTATGGTGGGTCATGTCACCAAAGATGGCACATTAGCGGGACCTAAAGTATTAGAACACTGTATTGACTGCTCAGTGATGCTTGATGGTGAAACGGACTCACGTTTTAGAACATTGCGTAGTCATAAAAACCGCTTTGGTGCGGTGAATGAGTTAGGTGTTTTTGCCATGACCGAACAAGGTTTACGCGAAGTGAGTAATCCATCGGCTATCTTTTTAAGTCGTGGTGATGAGGTGACTTCAGGCAGTTCTGTTATGGTGGTGTGGGAAGGAACGCGGCCATTACTGGTGGAGATCCAAGCATTGGTCGACCACTCTATGTTATCAAATCCTCGCCGTGTTGCGGTGGGATTAGAGCAAAACCGCTTAGCAATATTATTAGCCGTTTTGCATCGTCATGGTGGTTTACAGATGTCTGATCAAGATGTCTTTGTTAATGTCGTTGGCGGTGTCAAAGTAACCGAAACCAGTGCAGATTTAGCTTTATTACTATCATTAGTATCGAGTTTTCGTAATCGTCCTTTACCGCGTGATTTAGTTATTTTTGGTGAGGTAGGACTCGCGGGAGAAATTCGTCCTGTACCAAGTGGACAAGAGCGAATAGCAGAAGCAGCAAAACACGGTTTTAAACGTGCTATTGTGCCTAATGCGAATATGCCAAAGAAAAATCCACCTGATATGAAAGTGTATGGTGTGAAAAAACTATCAGATGCGTTATCTGTACTTGATGATTTGGACGACTTCTAAAGGAGTAAATCATGGGATCTTTTGATTATATCAAACAGGCAATAAAAAAGAATGGCTATACCTTACAGCAAGTTGCCGATGAAAGTCAGATGACAAAGGGCTATCTTAGCCAGCTTATTAATAACAAAATCAAAAGCCCCAGTGCACAAAAAATGTCCGCATTACACCAATTTTTGGGATTAGAATATCCATTACAACAGAAAACCATTGGGGTGATTTTTGGTAAATTCTATCCTCTTCATACTGGGCATATTTATTTAATTCAACGAGCTTGTAGTCAAGTCGATGAATTGCATGTCATTTTATGTCATGACGAACCTCGTGATAAAGAGCTATTTATCAATAGTGCGATGTCACAACAGCCGACGGTAAGTGATAGGTTGCGCTGGTTATTACAAACTTTTAAGTATCAGAAAAATATTCGTATTCATGAGTTTAATGAACATGGTATAGAGCCTCAACCTCATGGTTGGGAAATGTGGAGTGAGGGTATCAAAGCTTTTCTACAAGAAAAACAGATCGCGCCGGATTTTATCTATACCAGTGAACGAGAGGACGCCAGTCAATATGAAGCATTTTTAGGTATTGAAACGGTACTGGTCGATCCTGAGCGCTCGTTTATGAATATTAGCGGTAGTCAAATCCGTCAAGCGCCATTTAAATATTGGGAATATATTCCTACCGAAGTAAAACCTTTTTTCGTGCGTACAGTGGCTATATTAGGTGGTGAATCGAGTGGAAAATCGACCTTAGTAAATAAGCTTGCTAATATTTTTAATACAACCAGTGCGTGGGAATATGGCCGTGATTATGTCTTCTCTCATTTAGGAGGAGACGAAATGGCATTGCAGTATTCTGATTATGATAAAATCGCTTTAGGTCATGCCCAATATATTGATTTTGCAGTTAAATATGCTAATAAAGTTGCATTTATCGATACTGATTTTGTAACAACACAGGCTTTTTGTTTACGTTATGAAGGAAAAGAACATCCTTTTGTACAGGCATTGATTGATGAATATCGTTTTGATTTAGTTATTCTGCTAGAGAACAATACGCCATGGGTTGCCGATGGTTTACGTAGTTTAGGGAGTGATAAAGAGCGCCGTCGTTTTCAAACATTGTTGATAGAGATGTTAGATAAAAACAATATTGAATATGTCAAAGTAGATCCTCCTGATTATGATGAGCGCTTTCTTCGTTGTGTCGAATTAGTCAGGGAATTGCTGATGATGCAATCAAAGCATATCGAATAAGTATTTTTAAAAACGCCATTAATTGGCGTTTTTTATTTATAGCTAGCTATATAGTCACAATAAGAATGAAATTTTTGTTTAAACCTAAAGTATGGATAAAAACGGCTGTTCATTAAGCGATTAGCATAATAATGCTATTTTTTTCAAATTAGTGAAAATGATTACTGCAAATTAATGGTAGATCTCTATGATAAAAGTTAGGTATAGATATATCGGTGTGTATTTCTTTTTCTCTTAAGTGTGAGGAGTCACACACTTTGTCTTCATAAGCTTAACCAATTGAAGAAACAGATTTATTTTCGCAAAAGGACAAGATAATGGCGCAACCTTCCCGTATTTCACTTCAGATCAAAAAAACAGTTATTTCATTAGCCATTGCTGCTTTAGGCTTTACGGCTTCCTCTTCTGCATTGGCTTATCAAAAAGTCCATCAACCCGATAATAGCTATCAGCAATATATTTCTCAGCGCCAAACGGTGGATATATTGATCCAAGATGCATTAGAGGCATTTAAATCGCCAGCGCGTGTTTCTGACGCTGGATTTACGGGAAAACTACCTTCTAATATGGAAGTCGTAGCACAAAAGCTACAACAAGCTTATAAATTAGAGCCTTATCGCTTAGATTTACTATTTAGTGCCGCCAGTGCTTATGTCTATAACAATCAAATAGAGCGTGCGGTAACGATTTATAAACAAATTTTAGAAGCCGCACCGGATGATATTGATGCATTAATTTATGTGACTTCTTGGACGCGTTTTGAAGGTAAAGATAAAGAAAGTGAAGCCTATTTTAACAAGTTAAAATCCCTTAATCCGGCAAAAGCTGAAGAGCTAAGCCGCTTTTTTGCTCAAATTGATCGTGTAAGCAAAATGCCATTAAGTGATAAGTTAACGCCAGCAGATTTGGCAACGCTAAATAAAACCAAAGGAAATAATGCCATTGTGACATTGGGTTATGCTCTTAATCCAGATGGTACGATGAATCAGATCTTGATTGATCGTTTAAATAAAACCCTTGAAGTCGCAAAACAGTTACCTGATGCAATGATTGTTGTGACAGGTGGTGTGCCGAAAGCACATCAAACCGAAGGTAAATTAATGGCGGATTGGCTAGTTAAACAAGGTATTCCCGCAGAGCGAATTTTCCAAGACAATTATGCGCGCTCAACGGTGGAGAATGCGTTATTTAGCCGTTATGCATTAACTAAACACCGAATTAAAACAGCGGTTATTATTAGCTCTGGTAGTCATGTTCGTCGTGCTGATGCTATTTTTACGGTTGCGAGTTGGCAAAGTGGCCCCAGTGATATCACCTATTTAACGGTTGTAGCCCCCGATAAGCCATTAGCTGAATTACAAAAAACATCAAAATCTGATTTACAAGGTATTTATCGCGATGGCTTAAAAGCATTGGGATTATGGAGCTTCCGTAGTTATCCATTAGAAGAACGTTGATAGACCTTTTGAATATTATTTTGCTACTAAAACTCCACAAGAAAACTAAAAGATTGTGGAGTTTTTTTATTATTCTAAGTGATCAAATTCATACACTAATAAATCCTTATTGAATTGATAACAATTATCATTACTATAAGTTCTTACCTAAATTATAATGAGAAAATACAGTGAGAACTCCTCTAATGATCTGCGCATTGATGGCCTCTTTTTCTAGTTTCGCCAATTGCTTATCAATAACAGAAAATAAAGAAATATCAGGCCAGTTTAATCACGATAAGGCACTCTGTTTTACTACACATTTACAGAGCCAGCGTTATGCTGAGTTAGATGTTAAAGGTATACAAAATCTGCAATTAGCAAACCAAGATGGCACTCATATTCGTCGCTTATTAAAAGATGTGCCCGTTGATGGACAACAACAAAAGATACGCTTCCTATTACCTGAAACGGCAAATTATCAGTTTATTGCCCAAGGAGAAGTTGGGGTACAGTGGCATATCACACTGAAAACATACCCTTATCAGCCTTTAGATAAAGATGCGGGTATAGCATTAACTAGCCCTAGATTGCAAATGCTGGCACAAGATCTCACCGCCAGCAATATACAGTTATTCTGGCAACAGATACAGCAAGAGGGAACTCCCCTTGTTGAACCTTACGATAATCATAACAAGCGCGTAACTTTTTTATGGCAAGGTGCGCAATCTAATGTATATCTATTGGGATCGCCTGCAGGTGATCATGATCCGTTAACACGTTTAGCCAATAGTGATATTTGGTATCGTAGCTATATCGTGCCTAACGATACATTAATGCAATATAAATTAGCACCAGATGTGCCAGTCATTGAAAATGCGACAGCTGCACAGCAGCGCCGTGCTATTTTAACGACGGCACAGGCCGATCCTTTTAATCTTCACCCTTCACCAAGTAAAGCGGACGATCGCTATAATTACTTTTCATTGCTGTCACTTGATTATCCCCGTGAATGCCAGTTGCCAGATATCTTAGATAGGGCAATGAATGGCAATACATCAATCAGTCGTTTTCATAGTGAAATTTTAAATAATGATCGAGAGGTTGCGCTTTATTTACCCGCACAGAAAATGACAACACCGCGACTATTGGTGCTATTTGATGGACAAATTTATCGCCAACAATATGGCATAGACCGGTTTTTTGATAAGTTGATTGAAGAGGGGAAATTACCTCCTATTGCTATCTTATTTGTCGATAGTATTGATAGTGATCGTCGTAGTGTTGAATTACCTCCTAATCCTGATTTTCACCGCTTTTTAGCGGATGAACTTTTGGTTTGGTTAGAGCAAGAGAAAGGCCTGCGAGTAGCCGCTAAGGAAACTATAGTCTCAGGCTCAAGCTATGGGGGATTAGCCTCTGCATGGGTGGCATTTAACCGTCCTGATCGCTTTGGGAAAGTGCTTAGTATGTCAGGCTCTTATTGGTGGGCGCCAGAAAACGAAGCCCCAGAATGGTTAATTCGCCAATATCAACAGGCGGATAAAAAACCATTACAGTTTTTCTTAGAGGCTGGGTTATTTGAGTCTCGCGAAGGCGCTGGAGGAATATTAAATAATAATTGCCAATTAAAGCAGGTTTTACAGCAAAGGGGCTATCCTGTGCAATCGCTAGAGATGGCGAGCGGGCATGATTATATCTCTTGGTGTGAGGCGCTTTATATTGGCACAAAAGCGTTAACTAACGATTAATTATTCATCTTTTTTATCTTAAAGGGATGTGAGTGGTGGTGAACTACACATCCTTTTTCTTTAGGTTAATTTGTCATTTATTTGCCATAAAGCTGTCATCTAAATCGCTTTTTTCTTTCATCTGTTTGTCATTTTACTCTCGTAAGCTCTTTGTGACTTAAAACATAAATCCCAAAATTCTTTATTTTTTTGCGTGCAAGGAAAAAGCTATGTCTCTACGTTATCAACGTTCTGCGTTATCTGTAGTCGTCGCAACACTCTTTACAAGCGTGAGTTTCTCTTCTTTTGCAGCACCCGTCACTGCCGATACTATTTTGGCGCAAGATCGCGCAGCAAAAGGTAATATTACGGAATTTGGTGGTGCTCGCCGTATAACCTCAGATCAAACTGAAGCATTAAAAGCAGCACTTAATAATCATCAAGCTAAAAATGTGATCCTATTTATCGGTGATGGGATGGGGGATTCTGAGATAACGGTAGCACGTAACTATGCCGAAGGGGCTGGTGGCTTCTTTAAAGGGATTGATGCGTTACCGATGACCGGCCAATATACTCATTATTCTTTAGATAGAAAAACACAAAAACCTAATTATGTAACAGATTCGGCCGCATCAGCAACAGCATGGGCTTCAGGGGTTAAAACCTATAATGGGGCATTAGGGATTGATGTATTTGGTAAAGATCACCAAACGATTTTGGAATTAGCAAAAGCGAATGGTAAAGCGACGGGGAATGTCACTACCTCTGAAATCCAAGATGCAACACCGGCTGCGCTATTTTCACATGTTACTGGGCGTAAGTGTTATGGGCCTGTAGAAACGTTAGCAAAATGCTCAACGAATGCGCTAGAAAATGGCGGTAGAGGTTCAATCTCTGAGCAATTGTTAGTGACTCGTGCAGATATTACACTGGGAGGAGGCGCGAAAAGTTTTGCTCAAACAGCAACGGCCGGTGAATATAAAGGGAAAACGCTTGAGCAACAAGCGATAGAGCGTGGCTATCAAATTGTGAAAGATGCTAAATCGTTAGAGGCGATTACGCTAGCAAATCAAGATAAACCTGTGTTAGGTCTATTTCATGACGGTAATATGGCCGTCGCTTGGGAAGGGCCAAAAGCCACTTATCAAGGTAATTTAAAGAATCCTCCTTTAGAGTGTAAACCGAATTCAAAATTAGACCCGAATGCACCAACATTAGCGCAAATGACCAAAAAAGCGATTGATTTGCTGAAAACGAATGAAAATGGTTTCTTCTTACAAGTCGAAAGCGCCTCCATTGATAAACAAGATCATAATGCTAATCCTTGTGGTCAAATTGGTGAAACGGTGGCATTAGATGAAGCGGTACAAATTGGTTTAGATTTCGCTAAACAAAATGGTGATACGCTTATTATAGTGACCGCAGATCACGCTCACTCTAGTCAAATTATTGAAGCTGATGTGAAATCAAGTGGCTTAACACAAGCATTGATTACCAAAGATGGCGCTGTCATGGTGGTGAATTATGGTAACTCAGAAACGGATTCACAAGAGCATACTGGCGCGCAATTACGCGTTGCCGCTTATGGTCCACATGCTGCTAATGTCGTAGGGTTAACAGACCAAACAGATCTTTTCTTTACTATGCGCGATGCGATGGGATTGAAATAACCTTGATAAGGTGACTGAATTGTAGTCTGTCTGAAATGTAGTTGAATTGTCTTACTAAAATTGTTGTATTTTCACGCGACTTAGAGAGATACCCTCAAGTCGCGTTTTTTTCTATGATTTCTTTACAAAAAATAAGAAAACGATAATAAATCAAGACGTTATTTACAGTCTAATTTTGAAAGTTACTTTTTGTTTGCTATAATTAACAGAATTTACAATGATATTCTTATACTATTCTTAACTTCTCCATTGATTATTGCACTTAAGTCGCAATATCTTTTTGCCTAATAACGTCGTTTTGATTAGGGCGTTATCTATAAAAATCATTTTTCAGATATGGTTATCTGCGTAGGATCTCTCTCTTTTTTATGGCATTGAAGGAGATATGAGCCAATAAACAACGATAAAAAATAAGGTGACTAATTTCTATGCTAACACTGCTTCATTTACTCTCATCCGTGGCACTTTTAGTCTGGGGAACACATATTGTTCGCACCGGTATTATGCGTGTGTTCGGCTCTGATTTACGCCGAATTTTAGGTAAAAGTATTAATAAAAAATCGAATGCTTTTCTTGCCGGTGTCGGTGTTACTGCCTTAGTACAAAGTAGTAATGCTACGGCATTGCTAGTGATTTCGTTCGTCACTCAAGGTCTTATTTCTATTACACCCGCTTTGGTGATTATGCTAGGGGCTGATGTGGGTACAGCGCTAATGGCGCGGGTGCTGACATTCGATCTTTCGTGGTTATCACCGTTACTGATTTTATTGGGTGTCATGACTTTTTTAAGTCGTAAAAAAGAGCGTATCGGGCAACTGGGTAGAGTGGGAATAGGCCTTGGTTTAATTATCTTAGCATTACAATTGATTGTGACTTCTGCTGAGCCGATAACCCATGCCAGTGCAGTACAAGCTATTTTTACCTCTTTGAGTGGGGATACGATTTTAGCACTGCTGGTCGGCGCTATTTTTGCGATGGTTAGTTATTCAAGCTTAGCGGCGGTATTACTTACCGCAACATTAAGTGCAACAGGCTTTATGCCTTTATATATTAGTTTATGTATTGTTATTGGTTCTAATATTGGTAGTGGATTGTTGGCATTAATCAGTAGCCGTGGTCAAAGTATTAGTTCACGTCAAGTCGTCATAGGAAGTCTGTTTTTTAAATTAATTGGCGCCTTGCTGGTATTGCCGTGGATCACCATCATTGCGACAAAAATCCAACAATATGATTTTTCCCCTGCGGAAGTGATTATCTATTTTCATGTGATTTATAACTTAGTGCGCTGTGTGTTGATGTTGCCGTTTGTGGGGCCAATGGCGAAATTATGTCAAAAATTAGTGCCGGAATTACCGGTTACTGGGACAGAAGTTGCACCTCGTTATTTAGATCCATCCGCCGTTGATACTCCCTCTTTAGCTATTGCTAATGCAGTCAGAGAGACATTACGGTTAGGGGATGTGGTTGAACAGATGTTGCAACGTTTTCAAGCCTTAATGGAAGGGGATCGTCTGCAAAAAAGGGAGATTAGCCAGCTAGAAGAGGAAGTGGAATTGCTCCATAGCAGTATTAAATTGTATATGGCACAAATTCAGCAGCATGATCTTGGTACTGAAGACTCTCGTCGCTGGGCAGAAATTATTGATACCGCGATGAATTTGCAACAATCTTCCGCTATCATAGCGCGTATGTCTGGTGAGGTGGTGAATAAAAGTTTAGATCATCACTTAAATTTATCGGAGGAAGGACGTCGTGAATTACAGACACTCCTTGAGCGTCTGCAAAGTAATCTGAATCTGGCGATGTCGGTGTTTGTTTCCGGCAATATGGAGCATGCGCGTAAATTACGCCGAGCAAAACATCGATTCCGTTTACTCAACCAACGTTACTCGTTTGCTCATGTAGAACGTCTTCATTTGCATAATATGCAAAGTATTGAAACCAGTTCGCTGCATACCAGTTTGTTGGGTGATATGAAACGGTTGAACTCCTTATTCTGTGCAGTGGCTTACCACGCATTAGAGCGGAGCGGATCTTCTTCAGAACAGGTTAATCTTCAACAATGAAAAAAAATATTCGTTTATTAACATATAATGAAATCCCTCGAGTTTGGGAAATTGATAGAACAGAACTGATTGAAAGGCTATATGTTTTACAACAAGGGCAACTGGTGTTATCTGAACAGCGTTTTGATATGAAAGGCTGGCCTGAAGGTGAGGCAGAACATTATACCCCTGTTTTACTTGAAAGCGCTGAGCGCGGTGCCCCTTTTTGGGGAGTCTTTGAAGATGACAAGTTAGTCGCTGCTGCCAGTGTTGATCCACAGTGGCGAGGCCAAGATAACACCTTATTACAGCTCTCTTTCTTACATATTAGCCACCAGCAGCGTGGGCAAGGATTAGCCCGTATATTGTTTGATTATTGTGTGGAATATGCGAAGCAAAAAGGGGCTAGCGGATTATATATATCCTCAACGCCTTCTGAAAATAGTGTTAATTTTTATCAGCATATGGGCTGTCGTTTAATTGATGTGCCTGATACTGAGCTTTATGAAAGAGAGCCTGAAGATATTCATTTAGTGCTTAATTTTAATAAAGAAGATTAATCACTTATTTTACATCATCATTTGATGACTCTAAAACGCTTTATCGTTGGCAGCGGTAAAGCGTTTTTTGTTTAACCTCTTTAAAATTAAGGGTATGGCTACTTTTTTTTCTTGATAGACATTGAGTTAACCAATGTGTTATATAATAATGAAAATCATTATCATTAACGAATGGTGACTCTCATGGCTAAATCAACACGTATCTCCTCTGTCTCTTCTTGGACATCTCGTATTAGTTTATGGGAAATGTTGGCCGTTGCTTCGTTATTTACTGTGATCACCCACTCTATTGCAGGAGCAGCAGCATTTACATTGGTTCTTGTTATTTCTATGTTGCTATCTACCATTATGTTATTTCATAAGAAATTACAAATGTGGGTGATGATCCCCGCCGGCGTTGTGATCACCTATAGCTTAATGACCTTTTTTTTAACCTATCATGGGTAGATAACCGAAAATAAAGGCACGATAACCTGCTGATAATAAAAAGGAAGGAAGTAAATAAAGTAGGGTTGAACTCATCAGTCTGTTTTGGTGCGAAAGGGGGGACTTGAACCCCCACGTCCGTAAGAACACTAACACCTGAAGCTAGCGCGTCTACCAATTCCGCCACTCTCGCAAAACACAATATCTTAATAGATAGGCGGCGAATTTTATGCTTTTTAATTTTGGCGTCAATTATTTTTATCAATAAATTATCTTGGAGATAAAATAAAACAGCGAGAGTTATAATATAAAATAGATAGATTCTATTTTTAGAACTAAGATAAATAATTATGACAAAAACCGATTATGCAGTAGGTTTATGAGGTTTTTTATGAAAAAAATCAATATATTGATTGTTATCTTGTTTGTGATTATATCAAGTAATGTATATGCGGAAATCTACAAAGATAAAAGTGGTCAGGTTATTGGTTCAACCCGTACAGGTAGTAACGGTCAGATCACCTATTTAAATAAAAGTGGTCAGGTTATTGGTTCAACCCGTACAGGTAGTAACGGTCAGATCACCTATTTAAATAAAAGTGGTCAAGTTATTGGTTACGCCCGTAGAAGTAGTAATGGTAATATCATCTACCTAAATAAAAGTGGTCAAGTCACAGGCTCTACCCGTACAAATAGTAACGGTGAGACCATCTATCTCAATAAAAGTGGTCAAGTCACAGGTTCAGCCCGTATAGACAGTAATGGTACTACCATCTACAGAGATAAAAGTGGTCAGGTTATTGGTTCAAAAAAATGATAATTTCGTTTGAAAATAAAAGTGTCTGCTATTAGATGACTGTTTTCAGCTATAAACAGAAGATTGCCAGTAGTTGGAAAATCAATTACTGGCGATCTTTATAATAGTGCTGGTGATTACTATTTCTTGGTTGCTTGGTAAACTTTGAACTTACCTGTTGATGCAAGCACTTCATGAGAGCCAAACACGTGATCAAGAATATCTTGATAAGGTAAGAAAGCATTGGCAACAATACGCAGTTTACCGCCTTTTTTCAAAAAGTTAGGCGCGAGACGAATAATGTCTTCTGCAGCTTGATAGCTGGTACCTAAGCCATCATGGAAAGGAGGATTAGAGACTATCCAATCATAAGTTTCTTCTACCGCAGAATAGACATTGCTTGCAATAACCCGTCCTTCTAATTCATTAACGTTTAACGTGGCAATACTGGATGAAATAGCGGCTGCATTGACGTCACAGAGTGTGAGTTTTAACATCGGGTTTTTCTTGCCTAATACAGTGGCAATCACCCCACAACCACAGGCCATATCCAGTAAATCACCTACCATTGTATCATCAAATGTAGAGAGTAATAATCGGCTGCCTTCATCTAATGCGGTTTGACTAAAAACACCGGGTAATGCCATCACCGTTAAATCGTCATAACGATAAGTTTGCCACCAGTTATTTCGATCAAAGAGTGTTTGATAGGTTAGTGAACCAAAAAAGAGGCTACAACGACGTGCTGAATCTATTTTTTTTAGCTTTGCTATACCATTCATTAATTCCGTAGCACTTTTTACACCACTACGGTTTTCGCCGACGATGAAGATTTCAGTCCCGACAGATAAACTTGCGCATAAGCTACGTAACTGAAAAGTTGCTTCATTCTTATTCTTAGGCCAAAAATAAATCAAAGTGTCGCAATATTTTACGAATGATTGATCTGCCGCTAAACCAAAAAATGCATTATCACCCATGGATTTGAGTAGCGGTAGCCACTGGTGATATTGATTTGTATAGGCTCTAACACTTTTGGCCTGAATTTGTGATGCTAGCGTGTCTTGAAGATCACCTGCTATGAGTACGTGCCTGTCTGCGAAATGATCTAGATGACGAAGAATAACTTCGCTGGCAGGGGACAATGAGGACATTATGATTATTACTCCTTAAAAAACATAAAACGCATGATATCAGATATAAAGAAACTGACGCTATTTATTGGCGTAGTTTATGCCCTCTGATACTATGTACCGTTGTTCTACACTTGATAGGTAAATATCATGAGCCGTAAAGACAAAATGTTAGCCCAACTTGGAATTCGTCAATGGGTACTTCGTAAGCCTGCTGTATTAAAAGGCGAACATTCTGTGCAATTTCCGGATACCACTCGTTTACTTATCATTACTGATGATGTTGTTGATCTAAATAACGGGCTTTTCTCTGATATTTTTAGCACTATGGGAATAGATAAAAGTGAAATCTATTGTATTACCTCAGAGGATGTGAGCCTGCTCACAGGATCATTTACACCAGCCTGTTGGCTATTAGGTACTGATATCACTCTACCTGCTCAATATACTTCTCTGAGAAGCCCTTCATTACATCAATTATATTTTGATGCCAATGCAAAACGCGATCTTTGGAAACAAATCTATCAACATGAAGACCATTTCCCCATTAACCCCTGCTGATTTACCTTTAGCATGGGAAATTGAAAAACTAAGTCATTCATTCCCTTGGAGCGAAGAAACATTCTATAGTAACCAAGGTGATCATTATTTTAATCTAAAAATTTGCATTGATAATATTATGGTAGGTTTTGCTATTACGCAATTAATATTAGATGAAGCAACGCTTTTTAATATCGCAATACATCCTGATTATCAAGGTAAAGGCTATGGAAAAGCATTGTTATTAGAACTTATTGATAATATTGAAAGAAAAGATATTGCTACATTATGGCTTGAGGTAAGAGAATCCAATCAAAAAGCATCTAATCTCTATGAATCTATAGGATTTAATTCAGTATCTGTACGTAAGAATTATTATCCAACAGCAACGGGAAAAGAAGATGCGATAATCATGGCTTATCCAATTAAATTCTAATTAAATACTTATTTAAGTTAAATTAAAGACGTCTTCTATTAGGCGTCTTTTTTTATTTTATGTGAAGTGAGTAGACTTTTATTCTTTTATTTAAATTTTACCTAATGGATATTTTGGTAAATAATTTTACTTTAGTTACAGGGGGTATTTAGTAAAACATATTGTGAGAATAATAAAGACAATATGAAGGGCGTTAAAATAAGTAAAACGCATGTTTACTTTAGTTCTTAAATTTATCGTTAGTTTATAAAAAGCCTATTAAGATAGGAAAATACATTAGTATTGTACATTTATTTGTTTATAAACTAGAAAATCGCTACTGGTATCTATAAGTGAATCCCATCAAGTTGAGCTAACAAGTACCTCTGCGGATGGGGCTTGATATTTTATTACTGAGTTAATAGCTGGATTGGTTCTAA
This sequence comes from Proteus sp. G2674, assembly GCF_009915195.1. Classification (NCBI taxonomy): domain Bacteria; kingdom Pseudomonadati; phylum Pseudomonadota; class Gammaproteobacteria; order Enterobacterales; family Morganellaceae; genus Proteus; species Proteus sp. G2674. The sequence continues at coordinate 154,795 of NZ_JAABLS010000012.1, read as the reverse complement.
CAAAAAAACGCACCAAAGTATCACAGATGTTACTCGCATATCGAATTAGGTAAGCCTTCTCAGTTTTAGTTGAATTAGTTTAAAAAATATCAATTACACGGCGAATTTCGCCGTAAAATCCTAAAAAGATAAACTAGAGAAAGGAGGAACGCAATGGTTAGTCATTCCCAGCGCGAAACAGTGAAAGAGTCATATAAGCAGTCTCTTAAAACTCTTTTACCTTATGGTGTCAATAATCATCGCGGTGGATTTTTGAAGATCATTGACACAAGGAAGCACAACTCTCAGTAGAAAAGCGTGACGATTGGCTCTCATATCCCTTCGAGGAATACAGTGTCGATAATGCTACCGTGAGAGAAATCGATGAAGTCATCAATGTGCCAAATATTGGACCTGTCGTGGTGACTAGTCATGAACAGGAAAGGTTTGTTGAATGGTTTTCTGACAGAGTGCCCAAGCATCCTTGGAAGGCTTTGGCTTCAAGGTTATTTAGCTCATCATTGACAAAAGCAATTTTGCCTGAAAAGGTAGCTCTTCATAAGAACCAAAAATATAGTAACAAAGCTGATATTTGGCTGCACAGTAACAGTGATTTGCATTTTGTAGTCGTTCAGTCAGGAGCAATGAAGACTTTGGTTACTGTTTTCAGACTAAATAAGTCTCTCAAAAAATCTCAAAATGAAATCAAGATGTGTGTCCGATAATCCAGTAACAAGGGAATAAATGAAAAGTAGACTGAAAAACCTATATAAATATCTTATTGAGAACAGGAAACATGAAGTCAATGGATGGCACAAAGCCTATCGTGACTTTTACAGTCAGGTCGCTCAAATTCGTGAGCGAATCACATCTGGAGAAGGCTTGTCTCAAAATGATGAAGCTTTTCTGAAGCAGTTAATCTATGAGAAGAGCAACGGTATCGCTTCTCGCGGACAGTCTGTGTTGAGCAATGACAATTTCCAGTCATTCATTAAAAACAAGAATTTCATATCCGCATTAGAAAAATTTATATTGATTCCAAACAGTGAAAACTTCACGATTTTTTCTGATGCGTGGTCTAACCAAGGTAAATCCAACAATCCTGTTCTCGTTAATCGAGTGGCTGCAGCTTGTACACTCGAAGTCTCCACAACGGTTGACTCCGGTAAATTCAATCAGGTTTTTAGTTGGCTTATACGCGAAGGAATAATTCCAGTATACCCAACAGAAGAAAATCAAAGTTGGTTTGCTAAAAACATTTTTCTATTAAAAAGCATCAAAAGCGAGTTTGATAATGAGCTTCGGGAAGGTAAAACTGATGAGTTTTATCTTAGTCAGTTTGTTTGGGTGCTTTATGAGAATTTGTCAAACCCATTCAGTTTAAAGAAGCAGATTATTAAATACGGGGCACCGGGGACAGGGAAAACTTATCAAGCACGCCTGCAAACTTCGCTCATGTTTGACATCTGGAAAGAGGAATTTGCTTCCAATAGCCGTCTCACACATGCAAGTCAGATTGAGTTGGTTCAATTTCATCCTTCTTTCAGCTATGAAGACTTTATGGAAGGGCTACGTCCGGTTTTGGGCAGTGATGGGAAATCCCAATTAAGGTTGCAAAATGGTGTTTTTAAAGAGTTTTGTCGAAGCGCTGGTAAGTGGGAAATCGATGTATATGGGCTTGGACTTGCTCAGAAGTGGGAGTCTCTTACTATCAAGGAACTTCTCCCGTTTAGAGAAAAGTTATCAGGTGAGCATTGGCGGGATATTTTCGAAATATCAGATACATCCAAGCTTGTATCGGAAGCAGTACCACCATTTTTCTTTATAATTGATGAGGTAAACCGGGCTGAGTTGTCTCGCGTTTTTGGTGAGTTAATGTACTGTCTGGAATACCGAGGCACTAGAGGTTGCGTTAAAACCCAATATGCCAATCTGAACAATGAACATACTGGTATGCTTAAGGACGCTAAAGGGTATTTGTTCTTCATTCCAACAAACATCTATCTTATTGGAACGATGAACACGATAGACAGAAGTGTCGAAAGTTTTGACTTCGCTTTACGTCGAAGATTCCGTTGGGAAGAAGTGGTGCCTGATATGGCGCTATTGAAATACCATTTGAACCAATTTTGCAAAGCTTGGCTGCCCCTGGTGGATAACCTTGAACGCTTGAATGAATTGATAGCTAAAGAGCCTTTGCTTGGTAATGATTACCAAATTGGTCATGCCTATTTGATGGACTTGAAGTATGCAACCAGCCTTACAGTTTCGGAGGTACGAGAGCGTGTATGGGATGATTGTATTCGTCCGTTATTACAGGAGTATCTTCGTGGAACGGGTAAGGAGACTGAACTGATTAGCTCCTTCGGAAAGGCGTTTGGGGTTTAAACAGTGTGGCTTTTCGATATCATTAAGAACGGCACACTGGTCGATAACCAGTCCTATTTTGTCAGCGAAGGCATTTTGAAAAATAGACGTTTAGGAAAGTCGATAACCCTTAGAACCAAATCAAAAGGGCAGTGGACCTATCCTCATAACGACGAGTCTGCAATTTGGCACTTTTTGAATTCGGTATCTCGTGATGTCGAAAAAACGCTGAATGATAATATTTCCGATGCTTTAATACTCTTCAATGATGAAGATTACGAACACAATACAGATGGCGGTTTCATCGATGTCTCTGGTACGGATGCCAGAAATTTTAATCTCGACACGGGCAATTTAATCGGATTTGTTAAGCGAGGAGATTACTCTCTGAAGATCAGCTCACGTTTTGGTGATGCTTTCCTTCAATACATCATTGCAGATGCCGATGGATTTCTCGAATTAGAAAACATTGGAGGAGAAAGTCACGCAGACGGTTACGAATGGCTTTTAGCATATCTATGGAACATTAAGTTTAAGAGAGCCTACCGCTTGGGCTTGCCAAAGACTTATATTACAAGAAATGATCGTATTTCCCGCGTAAGGGGAACTATAAATGCTACAGATTATTTCCAGAATAAATCATCTGGAAAATATTTATGCTCGTACCGAGAGCACAGCTACGATAGCCCTGCAACTTCACTTTTTATAAAAGCTTATGAAGCAGTTGCACATTACTCATTTTGTCACCAAACACGAAATATCTATAGTGCATTTCTGACTGCCAATCAGGGGATAAAAAGGTCACAGCAAGAAATTTTGAGGACTTCTCATTTCACCAATCCTTTCTACAATGATTATAACGTGCTCATTGACTTATCTAAGCAAGTTATTGGCCGGAAGGGCTCTGATTTTGATTCGCAGCAGGATTCGAGTGCTTTCTTTTTCGATATTTCGATGTTGTTTGAATATTTCATTCGTAAGCTCATCAAGCGAGATGGGTTACGCCTGCTAGGTAAGTTCGAGCTATGTCAGGAAATAGCATCTGGTGCGCTCAGCGGTTATATGAGAAAACTTGAACCTGATCTTGTTATAGAAATCGATGAGAGATTATTCGTATTTGATGTGAAGTATAAAGCATTTGATTCACAATTTGGGGTGAAGCGTGAAGATCTTTTTCAGCTACATACTTACATAGGTCAGTATGGAAATATTGCCGCAATCAAGGGGTGTGGGTTTATTTACCCTATATCAGAAGAACGATGGGCTTCACTTAACCTTGAAAAAACACAGGGGGTGATTTCAGATATTATTCACCAGCAAGGGCAAGAGATACCGTTCCATGTGCTTTTTCTAAAAATCCCTGAAGATACTTATATTGATTTTAATAGGAAAATGAAAGAGCAGTGTAGCATTTTCATTGATGCCCTTTATTCTAAGGTTCTTAATCGGTGACGTTTTTTTGTGGAAAAAGGCCATTGATCAACGAAATGTCATTGCTTTGACGTCGAGATTGACTTGGGAGTCGGTAATGTAGAAGTCGTGCCTGATATCAAGGGAAGAATTCCTCTCATTAACTGGGTTCAGGCCGGTGATTGGACTGAAATAGCGAAGGAATTTGCCTATGAAGATGCTGAAGAGTGGCGTGAAGTCACAGGGAAAGCATGAGGGTGGTTTCGCACTTCGCGTAAAAGGCGACAGTATGGAAAATCCAAGCGGAAAAAAATCATACCCGAGGGGGCTGTGATCGTTGTTGATCCTGAGTTATCTTATTCTTCAGATTTATTGGTTGTTGCGCGTTTGGATGATTCGAAAGAAGCAACCTTTAAGCAGTTGGTCATTGACGATGAACAGAAATACCTAAAGCCTCTGGACTCCCAATATTCAGCAACAGCGAGCAACGATAACGGCACCATCATTGGTGTAGCACGATAAGCTATTATCGATTTTTTGTAGCAAAGAAATTTGTGGCCTAGCCTCGGTTGTTCATCAGCTAAAAAAACAACGATTGCAAACAACGACAACAGAGCATTGGCACAATGCTGAGAATAAATAGATAACCATTGATTGTTTATAAAGCCAAGATAGGCGAAAATAAGCGCCAACTAAGATTAACTTACGGGTGAATGTGCTTTATAGTCACTTAATAAGTCGTTATAGAAATATCTCAGTGCAGTGCATTCACTTGTTTATCAACTAGAAGATCACTATTGATGTCTAATCCTATTTTTCAGCAAGAAGTTGCTCGTCGTAGAACTTTTGCCATTATTTCCCACCCCGATGCGGGTAAAACAACCATCACTGAAAAAGTGTTGTTATTCGGACAAGCTATCCAACGTGCAGGAACAGTAAAAGGGCGTGGCTCAAATCAGCATGCTAAATCAGACTGGATGGAAATGGAAAAACAACGTGGTATCTCCATTACCACTTCTGTTATGCAGTTTCCTTACGCTGATTGTCTAGTTAACTTACTTGATACCCCAGGGCACGAAGACTTCTCTGAAGATACGTATCGTACTTTAACTGCCGTTGACTGTTGTTTAATGGTCATTGACTCTTCAAAAGGGGTCGAAGATCGTACCCGTAAATTAATGGAAGTGACTCGATTACGTGATACGCCAATTTTGACCTTTATGAATAAATTGGATCGTGATATTCGTGATCCGATGGAATTAATGGACGAAGTTGAAACTGAGCTAAAAATTGCCTGTAGCCCTGTTACTTGGCCGATTGGTTGTGGAAAACTGTTTAAAGGGGTTTACCATATCTTAAGAGATGAAACCTATCTTTATCAAACAGGCCAAGGTCATACTATCCAAAACTCACGAGTAATCAAAGGGTTGGATAATCCTGAGTTAGATGAAGCGATTGGTGATGATTTAGCCGTTCAATTACGTGATGAGCTAGAGTTGGTGTTAGGTGCATCACATGAGTTTGATCATGAAGCTTTCTTAGCGGGTGAATTGACCCCGGTTTTCTTTGGTACCGCATTAGGTAACTTTGGTGTTAATCACATGCTTGATGGTTTGGTGAAGTGGGCGCCAGCGCCAATGCCTCGTCAAACTGATATGCGAGAAGTGACAGCGGCTGAAGAGACATTCACGGGTTTTGTCTTTAAAATTCAAGCTAATATGGATCCCAAACACCGCGACCGTGTTGCTTTTTTACGGGTGGTGTCAGGCATGTATGATAAAGGGATGAAACTGCACCAAGTACGCACGAAAAAAGATGTGGTGATTTCAGATGCATTGACCTTTATGGCAGGGGATCGTTCTCATGTTGAGCATGCTTATCCTGGTGATATTATTGGCCTGCATAATCACGGTACCATTCAAATTGGTGATACTTTTACTCAAGGTGAAATGTTAAAATTCACCGGTATTCCTAACTTCGCTCCGGAATTATTCCGCCGTATTCGTCTGCGTGATCCACTAAAACAAAAACAATTGTTAAAAGGTCTGGTGCAATTATCTGAAGAAGGTGCGGTACAGGTGTTTAGACCCCTAGCTAATAATGATTTAATTGTTGGCGCAGTTGGGGTGCTACAGTTTGATGTCGTGGTTGCACGCTTAAAAGGTGAGTATAACGTTGAAGCCATTTATGAATCAGTGAATGTATCGACGGCTCGTTGGGTTGAATGTAGTAACGAAAAGAAACTCGAAGAATTTAAGCGTAAAAATGAGCAACATCTGGCATTAGATGGTGGTGATAACTTAACTTATATTGCACCAACGATGGTTAACTTAAATTTAACCCGTGAACGCTATCCTGATATTGAGTTCCATCAAACGCGTGAACACTAATTTTCTTTTATAAATCATATAAAAAGCCATATTTTTTATGGCTTTTTTCACAATGATGTATTGTAAAATCAACCCCAGTATCTGTTTAGATTTACTCAATAATCTTATCTATACTATTTATATTCCGTCGATATTCTAATAAAAACTACCCTTTAATCAGCTATTACTCTTTCTATTCTCTGCTATCCTAATAATGATATTTTTATACTCATTGTATAAATAAAATAAAAACTTTTTACATATAAATGGCTATTTTTCAGATTAAAATTACAAAAAGTTATCTTTATTTACTATTTATTACTTTATTTGCTACTCATAACTTAGTAGTGTAACTGAAGTACTTGTTAATAATTTGATAAAAAATACACACATTTCCTGTCATGATTAATTTATGAGCAGGGGGAAGCAATGAATCAACAAAAAATAAAATTTGTATTAGCGCTAGTCACGGGTATGACGGTGACAATGATAAGTACAGCAACTATTGCGGAGACATCGTGGTATAACGAAATTGATAAAACTACCAGTAATGTTAACAATGAATTAAGCGATACGGCAATATCGAAAAAAATCGAAGAAACACTATTACCTAACCCCTCCATTGACAGTGGATCACTTTCAATTCGTACTGAATTTGGTCATGTCACAGTTGCCGGCTTTGTTAAAAATGCAGAGCAGGAAAAACAGATCATTCAGATCATTGAAAAAATTGATGGTGTAAAAAGCGTTGAATCATCAGTGAATATTCAAGGCTAACTTAATAGCGACTTAATTTATTTTAATTAGTGATTAAAAAGAATGACCTTGAAAACAGGTGCGAGTATCCTTATAAGGTTGTATTAAGGAGACTCTATGGGGAAGTATATACCGGTTACATTAAATAATATTACTGCACTTGAATTTCAATCATCCTTACCACAAGGCAAAGTTGCATTAGTTTGCGAAGGCGGTGGACAGCGAGGCATCTTTACTGCCGGTGTTCTTGATGAATTTATGCGCTCTCAATTTGATCCTTTTGATCTACTCCTAGGGGTATCCGCGGGGGCGCAAAACTTATCTGCTTTTGCTTGTGGACAAAGGGGGTACGCCCGCAGAGTCATTAACCGTTATACCACCAATAACCAATTCTTTAATCCGATTCGCTTTGTTCGTGGGGGGAATTTACTCGATCTTGACTGGTATATAGAAACCACTTCGAAAGAAATGCCTTTAAATATGCCTAAAGCATTACGTCGTTTCGATAGTGGCCGCGAGTTTTATATGGTGGCAAGTCGCTCCGACAATTTTAAGGCAAATTATTTTCAACCAGAAAAAAGCACATGGCTTGATATTGTGAAAGCCTCCAGTGCGATCCCCGCGTTTTATCGCAATGGTGTTTTATTTCAAGATGTTGTTTACCATGATGGCGGTATTAGTGATGCGATCCCGGTAAAAGAGGCTTATCGTCGTGGTTGTCGTACAATTGTCGTTATACGAACCGTACCGTCTGAATATCAATATACCACCGAGTGGGTGGATAAAATGGGAAAATGGTTTGAGAATGGCCGTTTTCAACGCTTTCTCAATATGGCTCAAGTCCATATTGAAACTTATACTGACACACTAAGATTTATCCAATCTCCACCTGAAGATGCCGTTATCATTGAAATATATCCACCAACAACACTACAATCTAGTGCATTAGGAAGCCGTTTAAGTGCATTAAATCATGATTATCATGTTGGTAGACGCTGTGGGCGCTATTTTCTAGCCACTATTGGTCAACACTTCTCTAAGAAAAAATTTCAGCAACACGATAAAAAAATATTTAGCCTATTTGAAAATGAAGCAAAAGCAGATAAAGCTGAAGATGCCGAAATCATTCAAAAAGGAACTCGGAGTGTGCACCCTGAAGTAAGGAGTGTTCAAGAATGAGTCGATTTATTGATACGCATTGTCATTTTGATTTTCCCGTCTTTTATCACGACCTTGAGAATAGCCTTGCTTTAGCACAACAGGCTCAGGTAAAAAAAATTATTATTCCTGCGGTTGCTCAGTGGAATTGGGACGCGGTAACGGAATTGTCTCGTTATAACAATGCACTATATTGTGCACTAGGTTTGCATCCTTTATATATTGAAGCGCATACAGAGCAGCACTTGATTGAACTTAAAACACGCCTAAAAACGACGCCACGTTGTGTTGCAATGGGGGAGATGGGTTTGGATAACTATATGACAAATCCACATCCGGAAAAACAGCAACAATTTTTAATAGCACAACTTAAATTGGCGATAGAATTTGATTTACCAGTGATCCTTCATTCACGTAAAACTCATGATAATCTAAGTGCTATTTTGCGCCGTTATTCAGTTCCTCGTAAAGGTGTGATCCATGGTTTTTCCGGCAGTCTGCAACAAGCAGAACGTTTTGTTCAACAAGGCTATTTTATTGGGGTAGGGGGCACTATCACTTATCCACGCGCACAAAAAACACGTCGTGCAATTGCCTCTCTACCTTTAGAGCGCTTGTTATTAGAAACGGATGCGCCTGATATGCCTGTAAGTGGTTTTCAAGGCGAGCCTAACCGCCCTGAGCGAATTCTCGCTGTTTTTTCTTCTCTTTGTGAATTGCGTCAAGAGTCAGCAGAGGTTATTGCAAACCAACTTTACCTGAATAGTCTACAATTATTTCAGTTAACAGATGATGCCTGGTTTTAAGTAAATTAGTAATTATTCTGCCATTCGTATTACCGTTTTTTATTAAACTGCTAACCACTTTTCCAAATAAACTTTATCCATTAAGTGCGTTTTTTGCTTTTTAGTGTGATTTAGATCTCATTTGTGACTTTTATGTTACTTTTTTAAGATGCTAATTGTGATGGATATAGAGGGTTCTTTTCTGGGACTAGGTATAATTATCTGGCAAAAAAAGAGTCAATAAACTTAGTAACAAGCTTATTGATAATCCATTAAATTTTTATATGAACAGGGATCCTTCAATGCACCTCATTATGAGCTTGGTCGGAATGGCCACATTGATATTGATAGCCATTCTTTTCTCCAGCAACCGACGTGCAATTAAATTACGCACGGTCGGTGGCGCATTCCTTATTCAAATTGGTTTAGGCGCATTTGTACTTTATTCAGAAAGTGGCCGTAAAGTGTTATTGGCTATTTCTGATGCCGTTAAAAATGTCATCGATTATGGTGAAAACGGCATGAGCTTCCTTTTTGCTGGCTTAGTTTCTGACAAAATGTTTGAGCTATTTGGCAGCGGTGGCTTCGTTTTTGCTTTGCGTGTTTTACCTGTTATTGTGTTCTTCTCTTCATTGATAGCAGTACTTTATTACTTAGGTATCATGCAATTTGTCATTAAGATTTTAGGTGGCGGATTACAAAAAGTATTAGGCACTTCTCGTACTGAATCAATGTCTGCAACAGCCAATATCTTCGTTGGACAAACAGAAGCACCACTGGTGGTTCGCCCCTATATTGCTAGAATGACAACCTCAGAACTTTTTGCGGTGATGTGTGGTGGATTAGCATCAGTGGCAGGTTCGGTACTGGCTGGTTATGCAAGTATGGGGGTGCCATTGGAGTATTTGATCACCGCTTCATTTATGGCAGCACCCGGTGGTTTACTCTTCGCAAAACTCTTGGTTCCTGAAACAGAAACACCGGATGATCAAAAAGATGCTTTTGATAACTTAAGTGATGAAGAAAAACCCGCTAATATTATTGATGCTGCGGCATCAGGGGCTTCTTCAGGATTACAGCTTGCGTTAAACGTAGGTGCAATGCTGCTCGCTTTTGTCGCATTAATTGCCTTAATTAATGGTATTCTTGGCGGAATTGGTGGCTGGTTCGGTTATGAAGATTTCTCGCTAGAATTAATCTTAGGCTGGGTATTTGCACCAATCGCCTTCTTAATTGGTGTGCCTTGGAGTGAGGCAACCATTGCTGGCTCTTTTATTGGTCAAAAACTGGTGATCAACGAATTCTATGCTTACTCGGAGTTTAGTAAATATCTGCAAGATGAATCACAATTAGCAGCAGCAGGCTTAATGGCCTTGTCTGAACAAACAAAAGTGATTATCTCTTTTGCGCTGTGTGGATTTGCTAACCTTTCCTCTGTTGCGGTATTACTGGGTGGTTTAGGGGGAATGGCACCAAACCGTCGTAAAGATGTCGCACGCTTAGGTATGAAAGCCGTTTTGGCTGGTACACTCTCTAACTTAATGAGTGCAACCATCGCCGGCTTCTTTTTTGCATTAACCGCAATGGCTGTGGTTGCTGCTTAAATAAGAAAGTATTTACAGAGCAGATAGGTAATTGCTTATCTGCTCTTTTTGTTTGTTTTCTGTTGTAATGTTAACTACCTTTATATATATGTGAGTTACTTCGCAACTTGTAGAGAAGTTAGCCAATTAATGAGTCATTTCATTAAAAGTAAAAGTTTTTACGTTATAAAGACGACTTACTGACTTTATTCGAGTAACATTAAACCAGAAAATAAAATTTTTGTGATTCTAATCACAATTTAATGTCTTTAGTTGCAAGTTTCATTTTATTATTGTGACAGAAGGCACATCTAATTGTTCTCTAGCGTGTTCAAATAAGATGTGCTGAAACTTCATGGAATGGCGAAAGCTCAATGACGGGTCGCCGAAGTGAGCATAGCGCGGTGAGAGGGAGCTCAGCTGTCGTTGTAGCACTTGTTACAACCACATCTTCAAGGAACCAAGTCCGCTCGCCAACAAAATTAATCGCTAACCTTAAAGCGTATGCCCATAGAGGGCTTGAGAAACATCGTTGGAGAGTTTTATGACAGATTTAACCGCTGCAGCGCGCCTTGCGCTGTCTTTGATGGATTTAACCACCTTAAATGATGACGACACTGATGAAAAAGTGACAAAACTATGTCATCAGGCGAAAAGCCCAGAAGGTAATACAGCCGCAATCTGTATCTACCCACGCTTTATTCCACTGGCTCGTAAAGTATTACGTGAACAGGGAACACCAGAAATTCGTATTGCAACCGTAACTAACTTCCCTCATGGTAATGATGATTTAGATATCGCATTAGCTGAAACTAATGCAGCATTAGCTTATGGTGCTGATGAGGTTGATGTTGTTTTTCCTTACCGCGCATTAATGGCAGGTAATGAACAGATCGGTTTTGATATCGTTAAAGCATGTAAAGACGCTTGCGCTAAAGCGGGTGCTTTACTGAAAGTTATTATTGAAACGGGTGAGTTGAAAGATGCTGCGCTCATTCGTAAAGCATCTGAAATCTCAATTAAAGCAGGTGCTGATTTTATCAAAACATCCACAGGTAAAGTGCCTGTTAATGCAACACTGGAAAGCGCTGAATTAATGCTTCAAGTGATCCACGATATGGGAGTTGGCAAAGAAGTTGGTTTTAAACCAGCGGGTGGGGTACGTACAGCTGAAGAAGCTGCGCAATACCTTGCATTAGCAAACCGTATTATGGGTGATAACTGGGTTGATGCTCGCCACTTCCGTTTTGGTGCATCAAGTCTGTTAGGTAATTTATTAGCCACACTCGGTCATGGCGAACAAAAATCGTCTAGTGGTTATTAATTCATTTATGAAGTATGCCTACCCTACAATGGGTGGGCGTTATCAATGCTATAATACCAGGAGGTTGCAGTGTTTCTTGCCCAAGAAATTATTCGTAAAAAGCGTGATGGTCATCCTTTAACTGAAGAAGAGATCCGTTTTTTCATTAATGGCGTCAGAGATAATACTGTTTCTGAAGGTCAAATTGCAGCACTTGCAATGACAATTTATTTTCATGATATGACCATGCCTGAACGTGTGGCTTTGACATTAGCCATGCGTGATTCCGGTACTGTACTAAACTGGAAAAGTCTAAACTTAAATGGTCCTATTGTTGATAAACACTCAACAGGCGGTGTTGGCGATGTTACATCACTGATGTTAGGGCCAATGGTCGCTGCTTGTGGTGGTTATGTTCCGATGATTTCTGGTCGTGGATTAGGTCATACTGGTGGAACTCTTGATAAGCTTGAGGCTATTCCCGGCTTTGATATTTTCCCTGATGATGAAAAATTCCGCGATATTATTCGTCATGTTGGTGTAGCAATTATTGGGCAAACCAATTCATTAGCACCTGCTGATAAACGCTTTTACGCTACACGTGATATTACTGCTACTGTTGATTCAATCCCGCTTATCACTGCATCTATTTTAGGTAAAAAATTAGCTGAAGGTTTAGATGCATTAGTGATGGACGTTAAAGTTGGCTCAGGTGCCTTTATGCCAACATATCAGAAATCGGAAGAGCTAGCAGAATCAATTGTACAAGTAGCAAATGGTGCAGGATGCCAAACTACAGCACTACTGACTGATATGAATGAAGTATTAGCATCAAGTGCAGGTAATGCAGTGGAAGTCCGTGAAGCAGTACAATTCTTAACGGGTGAATACCGTAATCCACGCTTATTTGAAGTTACGATGGCACTGTGTGTAGAAATGTTAGTGTCAGGTCGTTTAGCTGACTCACGTCAACAAGCTCGCCAAAAACTGCAAGATGTGCTGGATAACGGTAAAGCAGCGGAAGTCTTTGCTCGTATGGTTGCAGCCCAAAATGGTCCTACAGATTTTGTTGAAAACTACAATAAATACCTGCCAACGGCGGTATTAAGTAAGCCTGTATTTGCTGAGAAAACCGGTTTTGTCACAGAAATGGATACCCGTGCTTTAGGTATGTCAGTTGTGACTTTAGGCGGTGGTCGCCGTAAAGCAACTGATGCTATTGATTACAGTGTTGGATTAAGTGAAATCGCGGCACTAGGAACAGAAATCAATACAGATACACCACTCGCGATGATCCATGCCAATAGTGAAAAATCATGGCAAGAAGCTGCGGCAGAAGTCCGTAAAGCGATGGTAATTGGTGAGACAAAACGTGAAACGTCACCAATGGTGTATCGCCAAGTCAGCGAATAAGAACTCAATGATGATTTATAAGTGACATATCCGTGGTCTACGGAAAATGACACAGGAGAGAGAATTATGAAACGTGTACATATCATGGTATTAGATTCCTTTGGTATCGGTGCTGCTGGTGATGCGGAGAAATTCGGTGACCAAGGCGCAGACACTTTAGGACATATCGCACAAGCATTTGCAGAAGGTAAAGCGGATAAAGATGGTCGTAAAGGTCCTCTTCACCTACCTAATCTTTGCCGTTTAGGTTTAGGTAAAGCGGCTGAAGAATCAACAGGTAAATTCCCTGTTGGTTTAGACAAAGATGCGGAAATTATTGGTGCTTATGGCTACGCGAGTGAGATCTCTTCTGGTAAAGATACACCGTCAGGCCACTGGGAAATCGCGGGTGTCCCTGTATTATTTGATTGGGGATACTTTAAAGATTTGAAAAACTCTTTCCCTCAAGAGTTGCTAGACAACATTGTTAAACGTGCCAATTTGCCGGGTTATTTAGGTAACTGTCACGCTTCTGGTACAGTTATTCTGGATGAACTGGGTGAAGAGCATATGAAAACTGGGAAACCTATTTTCTATACTTCTGCTGACTCCGTTTTCCAAATTGCTTGTCATGAAGAGACCTTCGGTTTAGATAAATTATATGAGCTATGTGAAATTGCTCGTGATGAACTAAACAAAGGTGATTACAACATCGGTCGTGTCATTGCTCGTCCATTTATTGGCGACAAACCAGGTAATTTCTCACGTACAGGTAATCGTCATGATTTAGCTGTTGAGCCACCAGCACCAACTATGTTGAAAAAACTGGTTGATGAAAAACAAGGCCACGTTGTCTCTATCGGTAAAATTGCTGATATCTATGCAAATGTAGGTATTACTAAGAAAGTGAAAGCAACAGGTATTGATGCTCTGTTCGATGCAACGATTGAAGAGATGAAATTAGCGGGTGATAACACTATCGTTTTCACTAACTTTGTTGATTTCGACTCATCTTATGGTCACCGTCGTGATGTTGTCGGTTATGGTGAAGCACTCGAATTATTCGACCGTCGCTTACCTGAGCTGATGGAATTAGTGAAAGAAGATGATATTTTGATCTTAACCGCAGACCATGGTTGTGACCCAACTTGGCAAGGTTCAGATCACACCCGTGAACACATTCCTGTTCTGGTTTATGGGCCAAAAGTTAAACCAGGTTCATTAGGTCACCGTGAAACTTTTGCTGATATCGGACAAACTGTTGTGAAATACTTCGGTTTATCACCAGTAGAATACGGTAAAGCAATGTTTTAATTTTACTTCGGTAGGCATAGCAATATGTCTACCGAATTATATTTGAATAGTGAAAGATCAATATTAAAAGGAAGAATTATGGCTACCCCTCATATTAACGCAGAAATGGGCGATTTTGCTGATGTCGTTTTAATGCCGGGCGACCCGCTTCGTGCTAAATACATTGCTGAAACTTTTTTACAAGACGTACGTCAAGTAAATAATGTTCGTGGCATGTTAGGTTTTACTGGTACGTATAAAGGCCGTAAAATTTCTGTAATGGGCCACGGTATGGGTATTCCTTCCTGCTCAATTTATGCTAAAGAGCTAATTACTGATTTTGGTGTAAAAGTGATTATTCGCGTGGGTTCATGTGGTGCGGTATTACCAGATGTTGAATTACGTGATGTTGTGATCGGTATGGGAGCATGTACAGATTCTAAAGTTAACCGCTTACGCTTTAAAGACCAAGATTTTGCGGCTATTGCTGATTTTGAATTAGTACAAAATGCTGTATCTGCTGCGAAAGCAAAAGATATTAAAGTTCGTGTGGGTAATATTTTCTCAGCGGATCTTTTCTACTCGCCTGATCCAGAAATGTTTGATGTGATGGAAAAATACGGCATCTTAGGTGTTGAAATGGAAGCTGCAGGTATTTATGGTGTAGCTGCGGAATATGGTGCACGTGCCCTGACAATTTGTACTGTTTCTGATCATATTAAGAAAGGTACACAAACAACCTCAGAAGAGCGCCAAACTACCTTTAATGAAATGATTGAAATTGCATTAGAATCTGTTCTGTTATTAGAAGACTAATTGATACATTTCGTTGCTTAAATTGAATTGAAACCCAATGTTGCATTGGGTTTTTTTATGTCTATTTTTCTTTTTATTCATTTGATTTTTAACTTTATTTAATATAATTAGGATTTTTACTAAGTATATTTATATAGAAAATAATCGGTGATTAACTTCACATCATTGAAACTGTTTTTACATGAGTGGTTAGCATTTTTGTAACATAAAGTGCAAATATAATAACGACTACAAGGATCCTCATGTGCTAACGATTATCGGATTACTCATTATTATTTCTATTGTGACATTACTAATGATGGGGAAAACAAGCCCAATTATTGCAATGTCGGTCATACCATTAATTGGTGCGCTTGTCGCAGGTTATTCATTTACTGAAATATCTACTTTTTTTGAATTAGGTATTAAAAAGGTGAGTAGTGTCGCAACGATGTTTTTATTTGCGATACTTTTTTTTAGCATAATGAAAGATCTGCATATTTTTAATCCTCTGATCCGTATGATGATCAGTATCACCCGTGGCAATGTCATTATAGTGTGTATTGTCACAGCGTTAGTCGCGGCTGTTGTACATTTAGATGGTTCGGGTGCGGCGACATTCTTAATTATTATTCCTGCTTTTTTACCGCTATATCGCCGTTTAGGTATGAGCCCTTATCTTATGTTGCTAATTATGTGCACCAGTATGGGGGTGATGAATATGGTACCTTGGGGAGGGCCTTTAGGTAGAGCCTCGGCTGTAACCGGTATTTCGGCTGCGGAATTGTGGCAAAAGATCATCCCAGTACAGATAATTGGTATTTTTGGCTCGATGCTCTTTGCTGCGGTTATGGGAGTGCGAGAAACCAAACGTATTGCTAAAGCAAAACTAAAAGGGACTACGCCTTATGAGCAAGATTCTTTATTAAGACAATTTGATGAAGATCAGCCAGAAACAGGAACAGAAAAACCACAAAAATTTTTGATCAACCTTCTGTTAATTATCGGCTCAATCACGTGTTTAGCCTTAGGATTATTTTCGGCGCCTTATATTTTTATGGTTGCATTATCAGCCGCCCTAGTGATCAACTATCCTAAGCCGAAAGATCAAATAGCGATAATTAATCATCATGCTCCTCAAGCACTCTCTATGGTAGCAATTATTTTAGCGGCAGGTGCTTTTTTAGGCATCATGTCTAATGGGAAGATGCTGGAAGCTATTGCCCTCGATTTAGCAGCAGTATTACCTTCTCATTGGGTCGATAATTTGCATATTGTTGTGGGTATATTAGGCGTTCCCATGGATATCTTTACCAGCACTGATGCTTATTATTTTGCGCTATTGCCTATTGTGCAGGAGGTCACTGCTAGTGGTGGTGTCCATGTTGCTGATGTTGTGTATGCTATGGCCATAGGTAATAATGCCGGAACCTTTGTAAGTCCATTCTCACCAGCTGCTTGGCTTGCTATGGGGCTTGCAGGCACTGATATGGGTAAACATTTACGTTACTCATTTGGTTGGATTTGGCTATTTAGCTTCTTTACCCTAGGTGTTGGCACATTATTGGGACTGTTTTAATTTTTGTACATTAAGGTCGAATTCTAATTAATAAAGCGGGAAGAAATACTGTTCCCGCTTTATGTATTAATCCCCATCTCAATTTGATTTTCCTACTCAATCTTCTATCAGCTATTTCAGCTGTTTCATCACTATTATCAGTTTATTAGTAAAGTTCGTTATCATTGCTTACCAATACTATTTGCCCTAACAGTTTAATATATTAAGTTTTTAACTTATGCTAATTTTTTAATTATTTTTAGTATAAATAACTAATGTTATTAACTTGATTGTTTTTATTAAGCTGCTTTAGCATCATTAACTATTATTTTAATATTTAATGTCACGTAAAAGTTAAGTAAAAAATAAATTATCTATCAATAAAGAATAATATGGTTTTTTATTCTTATTTTGAGTATTGTAGTTACATTAAATGCAATTTTAATTGCATTAATTTCATTAAAAATAGATTAATTAATTTAATTAAATATCTATTCTAATAATTTCAATAAGTTATTTGGTTTTAATATTTTTTCATTATATATCAAATTATTACAGTTAATTCCGGCGATAATGCTAATAGTGAGACTATTTTTATTGTGA
This sequence comes from Proteus sp. G2674, assembly GCF_009915195.1. Taxonomy (NCBI): domain Bacteria; kingdom Pseudomonadati; phylum Pseudomonadota; class Gammaproteobacteria; order Enterobacterales; family Morganellaceae; genus Proteus; species Proteus sp. G2674. The sequence goes on along the minus strand of NZ_JAABLS010000012.1, from coordinate 137,444 downwards.
TGTCAGTCACATAAAAGCAAGGGTAGGAGTGCAATGACTGTCAATATAGCTTGCCATTTATCCCTATCTTATTGATATTTTTTAAATAAAATAAATTATTAGTTAACTATTTAAATAACAACTGTTATATATAGATCACTAACTATTTTAATAAGAAAATGTATAGTATTGCTATTCAGTTTATTTAAGCTATTGTCGGTTTTTATTTGGAGAATATAGTGAAAAGTCAAGATTTGTTGGGTTTATCTTCTGCTAACATTCTAAATGCTGAATTTGAGAAGAAGTACCGTGATGTTATTACTCACTTTTTCAGCCGTGATCCGCAGTATTGGCCGATATTTCAGGATAAAACCATTCAGTCTATTACACAGTTTAGAAAGACCATGACGAATGATAAGGATCAATTACAGCGTTATGAGAATGGACAGGCGTTATTTGACCGTTTAATGGCTGATGGGCAGATCCAGCAACATATTAATTATCCAGAGAATGACCCTAACGAGTTACTCATGTTAGTGTCGACGTTATGCAAAAACTGGGAAAATCCATTAGCGGTTGAGAATGTCATTGCGATGCCAAGCGATCCGGGTGTTTATGGCTCAATATTAGGATTAATGGGCAATCCTAATATGGTTTATTGTGAATACTCAGGTGTTGCTGACGTTTTAGAAAAAGTCACCATTAAAAAAGTAGCTAAATTAGTAGGGTACGATCCCGAAGTCGCCTCTGGGGTTTTCACCCAAGGTGGCACCATGTGTAACTTATATGGTTATCTGTTTGGTTTACGTAAATCAATGCCTAATTCTAAACATTTAGGCATGGCAGCCGATCAGGATTATCGTATTATTAACTCTCAAGGGGGCCATTATTCTAATATGACCAACTTGGCGCTATTAGGGGTTGATGTTAATAACAAGACTATCCGCATTAAGGTGTCTGAAGATAACACGATTAATTTAGAACACTTAGAGCGTGAATTAAGAGCTTGTTTTACTGTTAAGTGTAAAGTACCAACTATTATGCTGACGACAGGGACGACGGACACCTTTGGCGTTGATGATGTTAAAGGCGTTTGCGAATTAAGAGATCGTCTGTGTGAAGAATTTGAAATCGCGGTTAAACCACATATTCACGTCGATGCAGCAGTAGGTTGGCCAATTATTTTCTTCTTAGATTATGATTTTAATAGCAACCCTCTGGCTATCAACGATATTACTTTAGAAGGTTTACGCCAAAATGTGGCGAAATTTAAACATCTAAAATATGCTGATTCAATTACTATCGATTTCCATAAGTGGGGATATGTACCTTATACCTCAAGTTTAGTGTTAGTGAAAAATGGCAATGACTTTGTTGCCCTTGAAAATGATCCGGAAAACTTCACTTACTTTGAACATGAATTAGAAGGTCAAACCCATTTACAATCAACTATTGAATGTACACGTAGTGGGGTTGGTATTTTTGGTGCTTATTCTGCGATGCATTATATGGGGATTGAAGGCTATCAAACTATCATTGCCCATTGCCTACAAAACGCGAACTATATGCGCCATCAATTACTTGCTATGGGGAATGCCAAAGTCATAGTGCCTCAAAACCAAGGCCCAAGTGTTGGGTTTAAATTATATGATCCAAACTTAGTCTCTGATCCTAATGTTGCCTTTGATCTAGAATCAACCTGTGCGACAGATAAAGAAGCCTATGACTTTATGGTACATAATGCACAATGGCATAGAAAATTATTCTTACAACGGGGTAAAAAAGGATTATTTACCAACTGGGTTGACTCTATTGCTTGCTCTAAGTATGCAAAAAATAATCGCTATGTTTATATTCCGGGGGAAAAAGCTGTCTTTATGAACCCGAATACGGAACGTTCCCATATTGATAATTTCTTAAAAATAATTACTGAAATGAGCCATAGTTTAAGTGCTAAGAAAGTTAGCAAGATTTAACTCGTGAGTTGATTGAATAAAATAAACTGTACCTTGATTGAGTAAGCTTACATAAGGTACAGTTTTTTGTATAAGAAGTGTGCTCATTATCTGAGTTGGCTATCTTTACTACCACGGCGATTATAGCCACTAAAGGTATTATATTTTTTATCTATCGCCTCTTGGCAGTTAATACAATAGCGAACCCCTCGAATCGCTTTTTGCCGAGCTAATGGAATTGCTTCACCACACTCATCACAAAACTCAGCACTTTCTCCCTGAGTCATTTGGTTACGCGCTCTTGCAATGGCATCATCAATAGTGGCATCAATTTGTTCTTGAACAGCACTATCATTTGCCCATCCACTTGCCATCATATTCTCCTATTAATACAGTGAATATAGGAATTAATATTGGGATGCTGTCGAAAAAAGCAACAGCTAGGAGCACTATTTTTTGATAGATAATGATGGTTAGGTACATTAAAAAGAAAAATAGCCACGTTCCATGTGGCTAAAATAATTGGCTATACTGTTTTTCTTGTTATTGGCCTCTTCAGGTTGCCTCTCTCATAAGCTATTTGATAACAGACAATTAAGTTAAAGCTGTTGTAACTTGTTTTACCGGAACCAGATGACAACAGTCACTTTCACCGGTTTTTTCAAAGGTCGATAAACGGGTGATTAAGAGTGAATGAATATCTGTTAATAATCCTTCTGTTTGCAGTTTTTGCATGATGTTTTCATCACCATCATTATTATTTTGACGTTGATAAGTGACAGGCGTTACACCACGTAATACAGTCAACTGACCAGCAAGTGCGGGGTTATCTGTTAATGCATAGATATTGTTATTTGGCATAAAGCGCGATAGAAGCGTGACTGATTGACCATTGTCAGTTAAAGCAGCAACGCTCAGATGTTTATCATTATGAAAAGCTGCTGTGGTCGCCGCTAAAGCAATCCAACGGCCTGTTTGTGAATAGTAAGAAGGGGATTGCCATGGGTTTTCGGCATTGGCGGCAAAAGAGCGCTCTGCACCTTCTGCAACACGAGCCATTGCACGAACGGCTTCTTCAGGATATTTACCTGCAGCTGTTTCTGCAGAAAGCATCACCGCATCTGTGCCATCACCTACTGCATTAGCGATATCCATCACCTCCGCACGGGTAGGCATGGGATTTTCAATCATGGACTCCATCATTTGGGTGGCTGTAATAACCGGGCAGCCTAGAGCACGACAACGAGCAATTAACTGTTTTTGTGCACCAGGAAGACAGGCATCGCCAATTTCAACCGCCAAGTCCCCTCGCGCTACCATAATGACATCCGATGCTTTAATAATGTCATCCATATTGGCTTGACATGAAACGACTTCTGCACGCTCTACTTTGGCAACAATTTTTGCCTGACTGCCAGCAGCAACAATTAAACGACGGGCATACTCAATATCAGCACCGTTACGAGGGAAAGAAACGGCTATATAATCTGCTTGAATAGCGGCTGCTGTGTGTATGTCTTGCTTATCTTTGTCCGTTAAGGCTGGTGCGGATAAACCGCCGCCGAGTAAATTAATTCCCTTACGGTTAGATAATTTTCCACCGACAGTGACCACTGTCTCAATATTATTATTATTTACTGCACGGACTTTTAATTGGATATTACCGTCGTCAAGTAACAGAATATTCCCTGGTGTGACTTCTTGTACAAGTTGTGGGTAATCTAACCCCACTTGTTGTTCATCGCCTTGTGTGCTGTCTAAATCTGCATTGAGGATAAAACTATCTCCTTGTGTTAATTGAATAGCATTATTTTTAAAACTCGCTATACGGATCTTAGGGCCTTGCAGATCAGCTAAAATGCCGATAAATACACGATGTTTTTTTGCGACCTGACGGATAGTTGCGGCTGTGGACTGATGCTGTTCGCGAGTACCATGTGAAAAATTTAAACGAAATACATTAGCGCCAGCTAAAATCAGTTTTTCAATCATCTGTTCTGAGCAACTAGCAGGGCCAAGAGTCGCAACAATTTTTGTCTTACGCATAGTGACATTCTCTTTTTTAAAGAGGGATACTGAAAAGTATCCCTTGATAACAACTTAATTTATTAATCCATGGTGACTTTTTTCGCATTCCAGACCAGCGTAGCTAAGATCATGGACACGATGGCAGAACCAATCCAGAAATACTGTACCGTTGTGAAATCATAGTGAGTGATATCACCGACTTGCGTGACTTTAATCAGCGAGGCAGAAACAAGCTCTTGAGCAGATGCGGCAATATAAGCAAAAAGTCCGATAAAGCCTTTTACTGCACCTACTGCGTTTTTTGGCATCAGATCGCAAGCCGTTAAGCCCGCTAAGAACACCACCAGTCCGCCCATAGCAAAGCCAATCATACTTAATGCAATGGCATCCATAACACGGCTTTGTGGTCCCCAGAACATGAGGGCGAAACCGGCAATATTGGCGATACCATAAATAAGTGTTGGGATATGACGATTGGCATTAAATAGTTTGTCAGAGGCCATACCGGCTAAGATGGCGCCAAAGAAGCCCGCAATAGGGTAAGTTGACATAGCAAAGCCAGCATCAATCAGTGAATAGCCTTTTGAGCCTTGCAGATAAAGTACCGCCCATGAACTGATTGCGTAGCGTGAGATATACATAGCAGCGCAAGCTGCAGCGATGATCCATACGGTAGGTTGTTTTAGGACAAATAATTGAGCACGGCGAGTTTCTTTTGGATCACTTGATTTAACGGCTTCTGACTCTTCACCATACGCACTAGCAGGATCAGGTAGACCATAAGTACGAGGACGATCTTTTAAGATCATCAGTAAGATGATACCTGCTGCAATACCCGCGATACCTGCACCGATAAAACCGGCACGCCAGCCAAAGAAACTCACTATGGTCGCAGTTAATATCCAAGTGATTGCTTCACCGATATTACGTGAGCCACCCCAGATAGAATAGACTGTACCGCGCTGTTTCGGAGAAAACCATTGGAAAATAGACACACAAGAAGGGGCAGATCCTACCGATTGGAACCAACCATTAATTCCCCACAATAAGATGAAGAATAGGCTCGCAGTCGACATTCCCATAAAGATACAAACAAAAGAGGACGCAATCAGCGAGATGGACATAAAGCGGCCAATATTGGCATAATCCGACAAGAAGCCATTGGAAAACTTACCAAAGGCATAGGTAAAGAAGAACGCCGACCCCATTAAACCCAGTTCTGCAGTGGTCACAATACCGGCATCTAGCATCGGCTTTTTAACGACACCAAGTGCCATACGTACCACATAGAACATGGCATAACCTAGTACTAGCCCAAGAAAAACCTGCCACTGATATTTTTTATATATTGAGCGGATCTTTTCATTGGACGCTTCGATTAGCGGCAGATCCTTTCTGGTTTTAAAGAAACTTAACATAGAGATGACTCCGAATATTATTCATGCCTGAAGCTGATTTTGTTTTTCAGGGCAGATGCTATTCATTTAGGCCATCAGAGGGCAAAAGCGCTAATTTGAGTCAGAGCTGACACATTCTGCTGAATCGGTGAGTCAAATTTGTAACATTGCTATTAGGTGTTGGACTAAAAATGAGTGAATATATCGTCGTATCATCATCGAAAATGGGTCATTAAGGACTCATTCACTGAAAATAATAAATATTGCTAAATATCAGAAATTTGATGCTCAACACATTTTTAGGTTTATTCAACACAAAATCAGGGGGTATGTCATGAGAATAAAAATAATCTTTAGCCTCATACTATTATTTAGTTGGCTGTTTATCACTCCAGCAAAAAGTGATGAGCAGCCATTGGTTATACTGACGACACTTTCAGATACACCCATGCGACCACTTACCGAAGCTTTTAGTGCTCGTTATCCTGAAACTAAGGTACAAGTGGTTTATCGGCGTGTTGCGATCGCTACACGGATGATGAAGCAGTATCCTACGCAACCTGTTGATATAGTGATGTCCTCTTCGGCTAATTTTTTTCATCATTTAGATAGAGAAGGACTACTCGCGCGCTTACCGATTAACTATGAAACACCAAAATGGCTAACTCGTCATAGTGATATCTTAAATGACAAAATAACCACGGTGGGTTATTCAGGTATTGGGATCATGAGTAACAGACAATACTTGCAAAAGTTAGGTATTCCGGCACCTAAAAGTTGGATTGATTTAAGTGATCCGATTTACCAAGGGCACTTAACTATGACGACACCAGCCAACTCTGGCACGATGCAACTGATGGTTGAAAATGTGCTGCAAGAATATGGTTGGGAGCGCGGATGGCAAATTTTACTAGAAACCAGTGGTAACCTTTCTTCGATATCGGCACGTAGTTCACGAGTGAGTGACGCTATTGCCAGAGGTATTGTGGGGGCGGGGCCTATTATTGATAATTACGCTTTTAACCACCAAAAACGCTTTGATTTTGTTGATTTTAGTTATTTTGATAAATCAATTATTTTACCTGCTTATGTCGCTATTGTGGCTGAAAGCAGTAAAAGAGATACTGCGGCCAAATTTATCGCCTTTCTTTTATCGGATGAAGGACAAGAGATTATCTATAAAAGTGACATGGCGAAGATCCCCCTCAGCAAAGAAATTTTACGTAATAATGATGAACTTGCTAATAATACTGAGTTTATTTTAAACAGTAATGAAGCCTATCGCCGTAGCGAAGTGGTCAATGTTCTTTTTGATCAAATGATCACCCATAATTTTCCATTAATGCGCCAAGTTTGGAATGAGATCCACGAGGCAGAAAAACAACAAAATCGATCACCAGAACGGATCGCGGCAACCAGTCAAGCCCGAAAAATAGCCAGTTCAGTGCTAATTAGCGAAAAAGAAGCCAATTCACCGACATTACAAGCCTTATTTATGAAAGAAGCCGATCAGCGGGAATATTCAGATCAAGCGTTAGCCGTATTGTACCAATGGCGTACATTAGAAGCGGAAAAACTTGAACAAGCATTAGTTTTATTGAAAGAAACTAAATCTCCCTAACCGCCTTGTGGTTCAGATATACAGTTGAAAATACTGTTTTTTTGAAAGGTATGATGGATGCAGATATTAATGCCTAAGCAATCGGGCAAACTCGGTAGACGCCTTTATTTGGCGTTTATCTTTAGTTCGTTACTCACTTTATTGATTGGTGGGGTGATATTTTTTATGTGGGGAAAATTAGCCACTCAAATCAATGCGTCTGTTGGTGACTCCTTACCTATGTTAACCACCAGCTATAATATGGAGCGTTACAGCACTAATTTACAGATGCTATTAAAAGAGCGTGAACAAACACAACGTAAATCAGTTTCAGAACAACAAAAACAGCAGATTTATCAACTATTAGATAATCTGCGCGAGTTTCCGATTGAGCAACAATCACAACGCACTTTTTATAATCAATTAGTGGATGACTTATCAAACTTAATCGAGCAGCAAGATATTTTATTAGATAAACGTCGTGAACTCGAAAATAGGTTAGCACAGCTTTTAGGTCAATTGGCTTGGATGCATGATGCGGTAGGTGAAGATATTAAGCCTCTACTTAATGAAATTGAGTGGCATGTCAGCCAAATGCTTAATGAAAAAAATGTACAGGAAAATAGCTTACAACTGCTTTTAGAATCAACGTTACTTCAAGAGTTATTCACTACAGAAAATGAATTAATTAGCTTAGTGGAAGAAATTGCACATCAACGCTATAGCCGTGATATTGATGTCGCCTTTCACTATATAAGTGTCAAAATTGATGAAATTATCGCTTTAAATCAAAAACTAAAAAGCTATCCTTCTACCATTGCTCATCGCCAAGTATTGCAAGAAATTATTGCGATCACTCGTTTTGACGGTGATATCTATCAAACATTGATTGATGATGTCGAAACCGAAAAAAAACTTAAAGCACTTACCCCTAAATTAAATGAAAAATTATCTCAGTTTGATAATGCAGTAAGAAGTAATGTGCTTGCCACCAGTGAAGCATTGAATAAGCTCAATGATAATACGCGACAACTGATGGCAACGGGAAAAATTGTCATTATCTTAATTGTCGTTGCTTCACTATTGCTCAGCATTATTGTCATGAAAATCTTAATAGATAGGCGACTGATTGCTAGATTAAATAAGTTGAGTGATGATCTCGCCCATGTTGCTAAAGGTCATTTAACAGAGCCTGTATTAATTGAAGGGCAAGATGAAATTGGATTATTAAGTCGCCGTTTGCGACGCTTTTGGCGTCAAATGAAAGAAGTTGAAGCCACGAATGCCCTGAATCTGATTAATAATACCGATGCCAGTTTAATTACTTGTCATCATGATGGACGTATGGAAACCGTCAATCCCAGTGCTGCTACTTTATTAGGTATTGGTCATGAACAGAGCAATAAACCATTATGGTTATTATTTAGTGGTGAAGCCAATACGATATTAAGAGCGCAGTTTAGTCCCACAAGTCCGCTTTATTTGTTTGGGCAAAGTGAGTCTATTGTGAGCATGGTAAAACAAGGAAAGCCTCATTTTCTGCAATTTAATATTCGCGAATATCCTCATAAAGACGAGCATAAATATATTGTGACTATCACGGATATTACTCGCCAAGAATTAAGTCGATTAGAATTAAAACATCTTGTGGCATTAAAAACCCAAGATTTACAAGAAAAGAACCAACAATTAAATGAAGAGATTGTGCGTCGTGAACAAGCACAAAAACACTTAATTCAGACACAAGAAGAGTTAGTGCAAGCGGCCAAAATGGCAGTAGTAGGACAGGCAATGACCAGTCTTGCTCATGAATTAAATCAACCGCTTTCAGCTATTAATACCTACTTATATAGCGTTAAATTAACACTACAGATGAAGAAATATGACCAACTCCCTGATCCCATTGAGCGTATTGAAAAATTATGTGCTCGTATGAATAGGATCATTACGGCATTACGTAATTTTTCTAAAAAATCCTCATCTGAAGTCAGTTATGTTTCAGCGCCGTTACAAGGGCTGGTGGAAAGTGCCATGGTATTAGTGGAATCGCGCTCTAAACGAGAGCAGTGCACCATTATCAATAATATCCCCAGTGAACTGAATATTTGTGCCGATCCAACACAAATAGAGCAGGTCTTAGTTAACCTGTTTGTTAATGCAATGGATGCGGTCGCAGGAATGGGCGAAAGTCAGATCAGCGTCGACCTATTATCGGATGAAGCTAAATATCAACGAGTGGCCATTACCGATAGTGGCAAAGGATTTAATGCTGATGTTTTACCAAAATTATTCACCCCTTTTACCACCACCAAAGATGTTGGGCTAGGGTTAGGGCTATCGATTTGCCGTTCTATTATGCAACGGTTTGGTTATGAAATTTACTTAGCATCGGCATTAAATGGCGGTGCGATGGTTGTTTTGGAGTTTACTCATGACACAGTCACTGCTGTCTGATATTGATGTACTATTAATTGATGATGATGAGGATATTCTCGAATCTTATCGTCATTTGCTTAATCTTGCCGGAATGGTTGCCAGAGTGACTGATTCGCCAGAAAAAGCATTGAGTCTGCTGACACCAGAATATGAAGGTGCGGTAGTGTTAGATATTTACATGCCTGCGATGAATGGCATGGAAGTCTTAGCGCGTATTCAACAAATTGATCCTCGTATTCCGGTGATTATGATCACCGGCCACGGTGATATACCCCTTGCTGTAGAGGCCGTTAAAAAAGGCGCTTATGATTTTATTGAAAAGCCCATTAATCCACCGCTATTTTTAGAGTTAGTTGCTAAAGCGCATAAAGAGCGAAAATCACTTCTTTCACTTAGAAAAACGATGATCACCACCACTCAAGAGCGTTTAGTTGGCGATAGTGCACAAATTACCGCCATTAGACAGCAAGTACAGCAAATTGCTGATATTGATAAAGACTTAATGATTGAAGGTGAGATGGGGACAGGGCGACATCTACTCGCTCAGTTATTACATGAATTAAGTCCTCACAGCGATAAAGCGGTGACTACGGTAGATTGTCAAAATTTAGTAGATATTAAGCCACTGATTGCTCAAATAGAGCAAGAGGAAGTCGGTACACTGATTTTACGCTCCCCTTATGATTTACCTTCTGGTGCACAACGTTGGTTAAGTGCTTACCTATTAGATATGGAAAGGCAGGGTAAGCGTCAATTTAGAACGATCGCGATTTTAGAAAATAATACCCAGCAATTGGTCACTGAAGGGCGATTGATACCTGAGTTCTATTACTACTTTTCGCAAATAACTTTTTCTTTGCCACTATTAAGCGCAAGACGCCCGGATATTATTCCTCTATTTAGAGCTTTTTTACGGCAAAGTGCTCAGCGGCTTGGGATCGCCGTACCAAAAATTGATCGTAATTATCTCGATATATTAAAACGTTATGATTGGCCTGGAAACATTCGTGAGCTACGGAATGTCGCTGAACTCTATGCTGTTGGTATTGTGAAAATGGTTGATAGTGAGCAACATCGAGCCATTATCCCCCCTGAAGGGCCTTTAGATAACTTAGTTGATGATTATGAGCGTCGCTTAATTGAAGATGCACTCTATTTATTTGCTGGCCGTGTGAGCGATGTGGCTGATTATTTAGGTATCCCACGTAAAAAACTCTATTTACGCATGAAAAAGCATGAACTGGATAAAGAGAGTTATAAACCTAAGGTTTGATATGATTATTTAATACAATTATTATTTACAAGGTAAACAATAAAGAAACGTTAATAACGTTTCTTTATTATTATAAATTAAATGTTGCTTTTATATAATAAACTTAATTGAGTCATCAATGGATTATCTTATATAGATAAATTAATATATTTATACAATACACTTAATCACTTTATCAACGAGAGATTATCTTAAATAGATAGGAATATATATTTATATTTCAGAATTAGATTATCTAAAGAAAATAAAATAAAAAACGTTACATAAGTATCTTTTTGCTAAATAACTTGTAATTCTTTCTTTTTTGATTTTTAAAACTAAAAATTTTATTTTTTTTGATTTATTTGTTGAGATTTATTTGCTTTTGTAATTTTGAATCCTAATCTACTCTTTTTAGGTGTTTGTAGTTATTTAGCTTTTTTTTTAATATAAAAAATTTATATTTTTTTTTGCATGGTTTTTTTATCTAATATTTATCTTTTATTGATTGGTTAATAATAAATTATTGTTTAGGTGAAAATAGGACGTCTTATTCAGCTTTGACATAATAACAATAGAATGAGATCATTTTAACAAAAGGTAGGTTTTCAAATTATGTTTTTTAAACCTATTTTAGTTTCAATTTCACTTATATTAATAAGTAATAACATAGTACTAAAAAATTATTATGAATATATAAATGGCTTATCAAAATATGACAATCATTTATTGTTTGTATTTTTTTAATATTTAACTATGTAATGATAGTGTTAAATAAAAATATGATTTTATATTTTTATTTATTATTTACTTGGCTTATCTCTAATAAATATCAATAAACTTCATTGAGCGTTAAGGAAAAGATATGAAATTTAATAAATTAGCATTAGGCGTAGCTTTATCTATGATAGTTGTTGCCCCCACTTTTGCAGAAGATCCAGTAGAACCAACAAATCCAACAAATCCAACAAATCCAACAACACAAGCAGAAAGTAGTCAAGGTACCATTCGTTTTACAGGATTTATTAATGATGTTCCTTGCTCTATTGATAACGATAACTTAAACCAAACAGTAAAATTCGGCGAAATCGCATTACATGAACTGACTACCAACAACTTCCGTTCAGATAGTGAGAATTTCGATATCGTATTAAAAAACTGCTCTACAGAAACCTATAAAACAGCAAAAGTTGCTTTTACTGGTTCAACAGTAAGTGGTTTTGAAGGTTATACAGGTGAGTTATTGGGATTAGGAAGCAAAGTTGAGAATGCGGGTATTGTAATTACCGACCGTGGTAATAACCCAATTACCTTTGGTAAAGCATTCCCAACTGACGGTAAAGCATTAAATAATGGTGATGGTGCAAAAACTACCCTTCAATTTTCAGCCTATGTAAAAGGTAATGAAGATGATAATAAGAAAGCAACCACTGGTTCTTTTGATACTGTAGCTAACTTCAAAGTGGTTTATCAGTAATAGATTTATCCATAATTTATGTGGTGCTTATGCACCACATATTGATTAACTGTTGTTTTTATCTTCTATTAAGAGTGCAGGAGATGGTGTGTAAGATGGAATATGAGAAAATAAAAAACAACATAAAGATAATCATTTTACTCTGTTCATCTCTCTCATTACCTATTTTTGCTGAAGATGCTGTCGATTTTAATACCGATTTTTTAACAGATACCGGTGTTGAAAATACGGATTTTTCTAAATTTGCTTATGCTAATTATATTCAACCGGGTAGCTATCTATTAGCTACAGCTGTAAATAAACAAAGAATACAAAACGAAGAATCAATCTTATTTTTTGTGCCAGATTACGATAATAAATTATCACTTCCATGTATTACCACAGAGGTCTACCCATTGTTAGGTTTAAAACCTGAATGGGAAAAGAAAGTCACTTGGCTAACAACAAATAATATGCAGTGTCTTGATTTTCGATCTATTCCAAATATGAGTGCGGTAGGTGATCTTTACACTGGTATGCTTAATATCAGTATTCCACAGGCCTTTATGGAATATCAGGATCCGAATTGGGATCCACCTTCACGTTGGGATGATGGTATAGCTGGAGCATTTATTGATTATAATATGTCCAGTCGTTTAATTCGTAATGAAAGCAATAATAAAAGCACGAAAACAGGTACTAATATTAATGGTGTAATGGGCATTAATATGGGTGCTTGGCGTTTACGTGCTGATTGGCAGGCATCAGGAGGGAACCTAAATCGTAGCGATAGATCTTGGCGTTGGGATCAGATTTATTTGTTTCGTGCTATTCGATCTTTAAGTGCTAAATTGATGTTAGGTGAGCAATATCTAGCATCTGAGTTGTTCGATAGTTTTCGTTATATTGGTGTGTCATTAGAAAGTGATAATGCGATGATCCCTCCCCGCTTACAAGGTTATGCTCCAGAAATAGCTGGGGTTGCTAAGTCTAATGCAACCGTTATTGTTCGCCAAGATGGCCGAATTATTTATCAAAATGATGTCAGTCCTGGCCCATTTCGTATTCAAGATGTGAATGCTTTTGGCGGAGGTACCTTAGATGTTACTATCGAAGAGCAAGACGGTTCTGTGCAAAATTATCAGATGGAAACGTCGCGATTAGGGACACTGACACGACCTGGACAATTTTTATATAAATTTGTTATGGGTAAGCCAACAAAAAATGAGCATGATACTGAAGGACCTGCTTTTTCATTAGGCTCATTTTCATGGGGGGCGATGAATAATACAACGTTGTATGGTGGTTTATTAGCATCAACAGAATATCAAAATATTGCATTAGGCGTGGGGCAAGACTTAGCACCATTTGGCGTATTATCTTTTAATGTTTCAGCTTCCCGTGCTGAAATGGGACACTATTTGGGTGATAAAACCCTTTCGGGCACCTCTTATAATGTCACTTACTCGAAACAATTCGATGAAATTAATAGTCAGATAACTTTTGCAGGATATCGTTTTTCTCAACGCGATTATATGAGTATGTCGCAATTTCTAGATGGGCGTTATCGAGGCGTGGCTATCGATAGTGGGAAAGAATTATATAGTATTATTTTTGGTACGGCATTTCCTGATTATCATATTAATACCTACTTAAATTACTCACGACAAACCTATTGGGATCGTCCGTCAACAAATAATTATAGTATGACTCTTTCTAGTTATTTTGATTGGGCTAATTTTAAAAATGTATCTATTAATTTATCTGCTTATAAAGTGGAATCAGTACAGAATAATGATGAAGGGGTTTATGTTTCATTAGGTATACCTATTGAACGTAATGAAGCGAATGTTAGCTATTCTGGCTCGTTTAATCGTCGAAGTACCAGTAACACAGTCAATTACTATGAGCGATTAGATGAAAAGAGTAATTATAATTTATCCGCAGGAACGTGGGATAGCAATAAAACGAATCTTTCAGGTTTTTATACGCATGATGGTAATTTAGCAAAATTATCTGCAAGTGGAACTTATACAGAAGGGAATCAAAGTGCATTATCTATGCAGTTAATGGGAGGTATAACTCTTACACCTGAAGGTGGAGCGATACATCGTATTTCGACTATGGGAAGTTCTAGAATATTAGTTGATACCAATCATGTTGCAGATATACCAATAAAAACAGGATTAGTACCAGTAGAAACAAATCGCCATGGTAAAGCGGTATTGATGGCTCGACAAAATTATTCTCGTAGTAATATTTCTATTGATATTAACCAATTACCAGAAAAGGCAGATGCGGTTCAATCATCACAATATGCCACTTTAACAGAAGGGGCGATTGGTTATCGTAAATTTAATGTGATTGAAGGTGAGAAGGTGCTTGCCGTCATTACCCGTGTTACCGATCATAGTTTTCCACCTTTTGGTGCGAGTGTTTATAACAAAAATAATATCGAAGTGGGAATGATATCAGATGATGGTTTTGTTTATTTATCAGGGGTTAAAGTGGGAGAGACATTAGGTGTTAAATGGGAAAATGGAATGTGTGAATTTCAATTACCTGAAACACTAGAAAATAATTTAAGCAATACGTTATTGCTTCCTTGTAAATAATTTTAAGTCAACAAGTTATTTTTAATTTTATGGTGAATGATATGAAAAATATAAAAATGCTTAGTGCTGTTGTAATGCTTAGCCTTTTTTCTCAATCAACTTATGCTGCTATTGCATTAGATAGGACACGAGTATTATACAATGAAGGCGAGCGTTCAGTCAGTATGGTGTTAGAAAATGAAAATAAATCTAAACCTTATTTAGCACAATCTTGGCTGGAGAATAGTCAAGATGAAAAAATCAATTCACCTTTTGTTGTTACACCTCCGGTACAACGTATTGAAGCTGGAAATAAAAGTCAGATAAAAATTCAAGCATTACCAGCTATAAAGACATTACCTACAGATAGAGAAAGTATTTACTATCTTAATGTTCGTGAAATACCACCACGTAGCGATTCACCAAATGTTTTACAAATAGCATTACAAACTAAAATAAAAATGTTTTATCGACCTAAAAGTATTGTGGTACCAAATCGTTTAGAAGCAAACCCAATGGAAAAAGATTTTATACTGGAAAAACAAGGTGGCCACTATAATATAAAAAATCCTTCCCCTTATTATCTGACAATAACGAAAGTTAAAAAAAATAATCAAGAAGTAGAGGATTTTGAGGCTATTATGGTCGAACCTTTTGGACAGCATTCTTTAGGAAATAATATTATTGACTTAGGAAAAACAACAAAACTTGAATATATTAATGATTTTGGTGGATTAGTTGAAACCACATTTCAATGTAATGGAAATCGTTGCATAGTTAGTGGTGATAACAAAAAGAGATAAAACTTATGAAAATAATCCGAAGAATACTATTTTTTATCTTTTTGAGCCTGTTATCATCTTCTGTATGGGCTGTATCAGGATTTTTGAGATTAAATGTTAATGGGAGTGTGGAGGCCTCTCCTTGCTCTATTAACAATGGTCAAACTATAGATGTTGATTTTAATGATGTTTACATAGATAAAATCAAGGATGAGTATTATAAACGAAAAATTGATTATAATATAAATTGTAAATCTAGCGGTAATCCCGAGTTCTTGATGTCAATTCTTGGTGAAAGAGAAGGATATTATTTAAAAACTAATAACGATAATTTACTTATTGCTTTTAAAAACGGCAATAAAAGTTTTAATATGGGGAGTGGGATCATTGTTAATTATAAAAAACAGCCAGAAATTTATGCTATTTTAACTAAAAAGAAAGGCGCTAATTTACGGAATGGGAAATTTTATGTATATGCCACTATGCAATTAATTTATCTTTAATAAGGAAAAGAAAAAATGTATTTTTATAAATTTATTGTTATGTTTTTTCTATTTTCATTCTCCTTTTTAGTAAATTCTCATCAGAAGACTACCACAAAAATTTATATACATGGTAATTTACTTACGGCTCCACCCTGTAAAGTAAACAATGGTAATGTCGTTGACGTTGGTTTTGGTCTAATTTCAGCTAAAAGTATTAAAGGATATGAGCAGAAAAGGGAACTGAATTATAAAATTACTTGTGAAAGTAATTCAAATAATTTAAAGACATATTTATGGATAAATGGTGATAAAAGTAATTTTGATATCAATGGGTTAAAAACCAATATAGACGATTTAGCGATTAAATTTATGATGGGAAAGAATATTATAGAGTTAAATAAAAAGTATATTGTGAATATTAATCAGCCAGAGCAGATATGGGCTGTATTAGTTAAAAAAGAAAATAGCGTATTAAAAACGGGTGATTTCTCTTCTTATGGTACTTTATTTGTGGAGTATCAATAATGAGAAAATTACATATCTTTTACTATATAATTAGTTTTTTTTTACTACTATCTTCATTCTTTAGTTTTTCTGATAACTTAAAGATCCACGGTTCATTAATTAATACTCCTTGTAAAGTCTTATCAGGGGATGCTCAACTTGAAGTTGATTTTGGTGAAATTCAACTGAGTGATATATATAATAATCCCCAAATTGAGAGAAAAAGTTTTAAAATTAATTTATCTGAATGCGATCCTTCCATCGCCCAACAAGTGAAAGTTAAATTTGATGGGAAACCCCATGCTAAATTATTAGGGTTATTGGCATTAGATGATAGTGCTAATAATCCAGAGCTTGGTATTGAGATTACCACTAAAGAAGGTAATTCCATTACATTAGGTGAGTTTAGTAAGCTATATAATATTACTCATACTGGTGATATTGAGCTGAATTTTGGTGCTAATTTAAAATCTACCTCAAAAGGTATTACAGATAAAACTATTAATCCAGGGGCTTTTACGGCTAAGGCCACATTTTCTTTAAAATATGAGTAAATTTATTATGAAATTATTACATAGGTTCTTAATGTTATGGATGATTTCGCTTTCGTTATTAATATTTAATACTAAAGCAAGTTATTTTTCTTATATTACGAATGTCAGTCCCCCAGAAACAACTTATTCTTTTATAATGGAATATTGGAATGCCAGTAGTTCCAATCCAAATCCATGCCATATGAGGTTTGGCATTGATTCGAGATGTTATATACATATCAATCATTTACATCAAGGAGCAACGATGGGGGGAGCTCCAGATCGAGCAGCTTGGCGTTGTCGGAAAGATGTTTCATCGCTTCCTAATGAAAAAGCACTTGTGGATTATTTAAAGAATGAGTGTGGATTAATTCTTCCTATGGCTAATGCCAGTAGGCATGCTGGCGCTATTATTACTGATGAGTGTGTTGGATTCTTTTTAACACAAGGACCTGAGGACGGTTATGGTCAAATAGTCCCGAATGGAGTCTGTGGTGTTGCTCCGCCACCAGAAGGTAGATGTGCATTTAATGCGAGTAACTTGACATTATCCCACGGCAAATTAGACCCATCTCATATTGATAATCAGAGTGTTAGTGATATATTTACTGTTACTTGTAACCAAAATATGTACATTAAAATATCAAGTTCATTAATAGAGGATTATTTAAAACTAACGCCAAATGGAAGTATTCGTTCCTATTTAACGCTAAATAATACGCCTATTAAAAAAGGACTCATCGTTTATGCGGAAAAAAATGCGTACATTGATATTAATGTCGAATCTACATTAAAAACAGTAGGCACGCCTTCATTAGGTAACTTCAGTGGTTCAACGACACTGGTATTATCTATACCTTAATAATAAAAAAGTCGATATGACCTGTTAATGATAGTATATTTGTTGACTTACCCGCACCTATGTGCGGGTTTTTTTATTTATACTGATTAACTTATTGGTTCAATAATTAATTCACTACTCTTGAGATCAAGGGTTAATTCTTGTGCTTCTTTTATTTTTAATAATCCATCACCTAAATGAACTAACATAGGTAGCCCCATCTGCGTGGCGATAATGGCACTGTGAGAACAACTATCCCCTTCAGCTAAGGTAATGGCTAATAATTGAGTCGCATCAAACTGAATTAATGTCGAGGGGAATAACTCTTTAGCCACTAAAATAGAGGGTTGTGATGGGGTAAATTTAGGAGGCGTTTTCTGTTGTAAATGGTAAAGAACTTGATTGCGCAGATCACGAAGATCTAACTCCCGTGCTCTCAAATAAGGATCACTGAGAGTACGGTAGAGTTGGATACGTTCTTTCATTTCATTCGTCCAACTCTGCTGAGCGCTAACGTTATCTGTTTTAATACGATCGATAACATTGGTGAGTAATTCTTCATCATCCAGCATCATGATATGGCCGTTAAAAATAGCGCCTATTTGTTCACCTAATGTGTGATTGGCTTTTTCAGCATAGTGCTTCAAATCATTGAGTGTATCTTTTATCGCTTGATTAAATTGCTCAATTTGTATTGTGCTATCGAGTGGTGCAGATAAATTTTCAATAGGGGCTAATTCTAGCTCATGCCAAATAAAAGCCGGTCCCTTGATGGGGGAAGCGGGTACGAGAGTACCGG
This sequence comes from Proteus sp. G2674, assembly GCF_009915195.1. Lineage (NCBI taxonomy): Bacteria > Pseudomonadati > Pseudomonadota > Gammaproteobacteria > Enterobacterales > Morganellaceae > Proteus > Proteus sp. G2674. The sequence goes on along the minus strand of NZ_JAABLS010000012.1, from coordinate 118,803 downwards.
TTAAACTTTGCTCTGTGAGTTCATTCGGTAATGCTTCGCCAAAACCTTGTTTAGCCAGTGCTAAAAAGGCATCAATAGCCTCATTTTCTTGTTCCCCTGAAGCAATTAAGGTTATTTCATCACCTTGACGAATTTGAATAAGAGAAAGTTGATTTAAACTAAGGGGATTAATGCGTCTATCTCCCTTAATTAATTGATAGTCAGCACGAAATTTTGACAGTAGCTCAACCAGTGTCGCTGCAGGTCTAACGTGTAAACCATGAGGGTTTTTTACCACCCAATGAGCTTCTTTGCCGTGCATTTGGATAGAAGGCGTGACATCATTTGGCTCTGAGCCATCGATGTTTTCACCCAATTGTATCTTTTTAGGGGTTAGTGCATGGTTGGCTTCTTCGAGAACCTTTTCTAAGCTAGCTCCGGATGACGCTGCGACAACAGCGGCTAATGTTCCTTCTACCAGCGGAGCTGAGCATAGTGTCACTTTTTGCGCTAATTCTGTATCAAGCAGTTCAATTGCTGTTTCTGTACTGAGTATGGCACTACCTAAATCCATCATAACAATAATGGCATCAGCATCGGAGAACGATTCAATCGCCGTCATAATTTTAACAGCGTCAGTACCAATAGGGTGCGCTTCATCATCAACACCTGCGGCAATGGCTAGTCGGCAATGCGTTGGGTTAAGCATTTGATTCGCCAAGGCCTCAATACCCTCAGCAAGATGTTTACTATGAGAAACAATCACGATATTAATCATGGCAGACCTCTCTTGATTATATTGTGAATGATTATGCGTGGATAGCATTAGACAGCGCTTGGAGGATCAATACCACAGAGGCACTGCCGGGATCTTTATGTCCTATACTGCGCTCACCAAGATAACTGGCACGGCCTTTTTTCGCTTGCATAGGAATAGTTTCCTCCGCCGCTTTTTCTGCAACTTTCAGTGCATTATCGATAGCATCTTCAATAGGTAAACTTTGGTCATTCGCATGCTTTAAACTATCAACCACAGGCCACCAAACATCACACATAGTTTTATCCTTTGGTTGTGCTTTACCACGACTGACAATGCCATCAACACCTTCTTTAGTCATTTCATAAAGTTGATTTACATCGAGACTTTGTAATGATGCAGTGGGCTTAGCGGCACGAATAAAGAAGGTGCCAAAAAGAGGACCGCTGGCACCACCAATATTAGACAGTAATGTCATACCGGTATTTTTAAGGATAAAACCAATATCTTTATCGGCAAATTCAGGTAATTTCTCCGCTACCTTTTTGAAGCCTCTATTCATATTTAAGCCGTGGTCAGCATCGCCAATTTCACGGTCGAGATCGGTGAGATAGTCACTGTTTTGTTCAAAAAGTTGGGCGCATTGTTGTAGCCAAAGAATAATTTGATGATGAGTTAATACCATTTTCTGATCCTTAGTTATCGTTATAGGAAAACTTATTTTGTCATCGCAGGTGTAGCAACGGGTGCATCCCACAAAGTAAGTAGCGCGTCATCTACTTTTAATAAGGTAATTGAGATCCCCGACATATCGAGCGATGTACAATAAGAGCCAATTAACGAACGTTCGATGTTAAGGCCAAAGTTTTCACAGCACAGGGCAAGGCGATGATAAACACCATATAATTCAGAAAGGGGAGTAGCGCCAAGATTATTGACTAGGGCTATAACACGATCACCTGATTTTAGTGGCTGTTTTTCTTGTGTCTCTTCAATCCAATCACCATTGACTCGATCCCAACTGCGAATGGTGCGCTGATAGTGACCATTTTCAATTAGGGTATTAAACATTGCATCAACGGTATCATTTAATGAAGTAAATGGGCGACGGTCTATTCCTGGCTCTCCGTGGATCCCAACGCCAAATTCCATTTCATTTTCAGGGAGAGTAAAAGAGGGTTTTCCTGCAGCAGGTACGGTGCAAGCCTGTAGTGCAATACCAATAGAAAAACCATTATTATTAATTTGATGACCTAGCTTAACCAAATCATCGAGTGTATCGCCACGCTCAGCTGCAGCACCTAGCAATTTTTCCATTAATACGGTATTCGCTACACCACGACGACCGGCGGTATACAGACTATCTTTAACCGCAACATCATCATCAACTAATACCGTAGCAATTTTTACACCTTCATCATGTAGTAGCTCTGTCGCAGTTTCAAAATTGAGTACGTCACCGGTGTAGTTTTTAACGATCATTAATACACCTTCACCGCTATCAATTGCTTTTGCGCAATCGTACATTTTATCTGGGGTTGGAGAGGTAAAGATCTCACCAGGGCATGCCCCATCAAGCATGCCTTTTCCAACAAAACCGGCATGCATTGGTTCATGTCCACTGCCACCTCCAGATAAAAGGGCTACTTTACCTTTTACGGGGGCATCATGACGGGTGACATAAAAAGAAGAGGGATGGAGATTGATTTCAGGGTGGGCTTTAGCAAAACCTTGCAGTTGTTCTGATAAAACATCATCAACACGATTAATAAGCTTTTTCATCTATATACTCCATTTAAAACTTGTATTGAAATTTTATGTAACAGAATGCTGTTACATAAGATTTCGACAAATTCTGATTAAAGGAATGACTCATTTTATGGCTTTTTTAATCAAAACCGCGTTCTGTGGTTGTTGAATTGCTATGTTGCTTTAATAAGCGATATAAGAATGTTTCTGTTGGATTAAATTAAATCTACATCATTTATGGTTATATAAGAACCAGTTAACTTATTTACCTGCCAGAATGGGAGCAGGATCATAAAATTAAGGCAAAATAGAGTAAGTAAAAAAGCGTTATATCTCTTGTAACAAGGTTAAGGCTTTTTCTCGTTGCTGTGGCGAGAGATTTTTTATCATTGCTAATAAAAGGGCATCTTGTTTTTTGGCGCTGGGACTTAGAGTATGACTAAAGGTAAGATTTAGCACAAAGGTATGCCCACAAAGCGGATCACGGCAGGCACAATAAAGATCTGTTAACTCTTTATGCTTGCGATTACTTTTCTTTATCATCGCTTTTTCACCACATTCAGGACAGTAAATTGTTAAAACACGCATGGTATTTTCTCTTTATTATCAACCTATCACCACCTTCTATATTAGCCTAAGTTTGTACAATCACCAGTAATATTATTGTTTTTTTGTATTTTAATTTGTTGTTAACTGATTTTTATCATGAAAAACAACTTTATTTGTTTATTTGACTAAAAATAATTCGGTTAACCTCGGTTAAACACTATTAACCGACAATAACCGAACAAAGTTACTAGTATAAAATACAAAATTTATAGATAATGATTTCACGTTAAACCTACATGTGGAGATACAACGTATTGAATTTAAATATTATTTAATTTGTTGTAATGACTAATATGTGGAGAAAAATAGGTAATGGATAACCTATTACAAATTAACAAGGAAGTGGGCAAGGATAGTACAAAAGGACGTTGTATTTATCCTTGAGCAAAAGGATCTTGCATATTCCATACAGATTATCTGATTGATACTAGGAGGTGAGGGTTCTTTTTACGGCTAAATACTGTAAGCGAATGCGAGGTATATTCATGGATGAATATGATCACACACTAGTATCATTGGTAGTTGTTGGCGCTTTTATTGCATTAGGGAAGATGCTAGTTGCTAATGAAGTTATCACATTACGACTATTTATTGGCAGGATCATCCTAGGATCAGCGGTTTCTGTTGTGGCAGGTGCTCTGTTGATTTTATGGCCGGGTATTCATCCTATTGCGGTTATGGGGATCGGCTCTGCCCTGGGGATCGCCGGTTATCAACTTGTCGAAATTTGGCTAAGGAAAAAAGGAAATGAGCTATTTTCACGGAAGAAAAACTAAGTGATCAATGATTAATTATCAATAATCAATAAGTTGAGCGTTATATTTGTATTTTATGATATTTGTGTGGTTTCGCATCATAGGGAATTAAGTGATATCCAATAGCGCTATTGATTGGTATGGATTGCAAGTAGCGTAAATTGGGTTGCTCAAGATGAGTATCGAGACTGCGTGACGTGGAGACAAGGAACGTTTATCACGATAAATGAAGATCAAGTCTGCAAGGAAGACAGTCTTGATCTTCAACCTGTTTAATGACAAGCATGTTATGAGGGAAATTTTTTTAATATTGGTGATTTCTGTTTAAAATAACTGGCTACAAGTAACCCACTGTAAAGCATTGCACCAATAAACCACAATAAGCCATCCCAATATTCAACGCTGTAACTATAAATAAAAGAGAAGAGTAACGGGCCGACAATCCCAGTTATATTCGTTAGACTGACTAACGTTCCTTGTAACTGTCCTTGAACATGATGATCAACAGATTTTGATAAATATCCTTGTAAAGCAGGTTGTCCCATTCCTCCCGCAGCTAAACAGATTAAAGCGGGGAGCATAACCCAAACATGGCTTATCCAGGCTAATAATAAGCAACCAAATGCATCAATAGACATGCTAATGATAACCGTGTTGCGTTCTCCCCATTTTTGCGCCAGTTTTCCTGCGAGAACCGCTTGAAAAAAAATATGTAATACACCAAGAAATGCAAGAGATAAACCTACTTCAGTAGTGTGCCAAGCGAAACGCACTTGTGTGAATAGCACCCAAATGGTGGCCGGAATTTGCCCTATTAGTTGAATAATAAAATAGGCAATAAGCCAAAAACAGAGACTCTTTTTAATAAAACCAGTGGCAGAGTGAGGCGCTGTATCCTGATTTAATACGGATATTTCAGTCGATATTTTTGTGGTTTGAGTTTCTTGGAAACAAAGTAATGAAAATATAAATAATAACGAATGAGAAATAGCCGCAAAGATAAATGGCGTATGGGCGCTGATCTCACCCAGTAATCCCCCTAACATGGGGCCAATAATTAAACCCACACCAAATGCACCACCCAAAAAACCGAAATAACGTGTTCTTTCATGAGGATGAGTAACATCAGTCATTGCTGATGCGCATACTGCACCAGTGGCTCCTGTTATACCCGCAATAATGCGTCCAATGTAGAGCATCCATAATGAGGTAGAGCAAGCCATTAATAGGTAATCTAATGCCGCACCCAATAGCGAAAATAATAAAATAGGTTTTCTGCCATATTTATCTGATAATTTTCCTAAAATAGGTGCGAAGATCACCTGCATCGTCGCATAGAGTGCTAATAATATACCGTAATGATTGGCGAGTCTGTTTTCGCTCACAAACTCGTTTAATAGTGTTGGTAGTACTGGCATGATAAGGCCAATACCAATGGCATCTAATACTGTGACAAGCAGTATGATAATAATTGATTTATTCATAAGTATCCTAAAAATCTATCACTGATAGAGAGGTGAAAAATATCTCTATCAGTGATAGATTGTCAAGAATATTTTATTATGAGGACGCAAATGGCAAAATTAGATAAAGAACAGGTTATTGATAACGCATTGATTTTATTAAATGAAGTCGGTATGGAAGGGTTAACAACACGTAAGTTGGCGCAAAAATTAGGGGTAGAGCAACCGACACTTTATTGGCATGTAAAGAATAAACGTGCGTTATTAGATGCTTTAGCTGAGACTATTTTACAAAAGCATCATCATCATGTTTTGCCATTAGCGAATGAAAGTTGGCAGGATTTTTTGCGTAATAACGCAAAAAGTTTTCGTCAGGCGCTATTAATGTATCGTGATGGTGGAAAGATCCATGCAGGCACACGACCATCAGCCAATCAATTTGAGACATCAGAGCAACAATTGCAATTTTTGTGCGATGCTGGCTTTACGTTAACGCAAGCTGTTTATGCATTAAGTTCCATCGCGCATTTTACACTTGGTTCAGTGCTTGAAACCCAAGAACATCAAGAGAGCCAAAAAGAGCGAGAAAAAGTGCCAAAAACAGAGATAAACTACCCACCATTATTAACACAAGCTATTGATATTATGGATAGTGATAATGGTGAAGCTGCATTCCTTTTTGTGCTCGATGTGATGATTTCAGGGCTAGAAACAGTGCTAAATAATCATCATTAAATAGGCTGACGCCCTTTAGGGGCGATGAGTTGCCCTTGTCTATCTGCGATATTGATTTGCACAATACAGCCAGCATTAAAATGTAAATAATCCTCTTCAATGCCGTCTGAGAAAATAACACCATTTTCGGGCATTAAAGATCCTAATTGCAATGGAGAGTCCGGCTCAATCGTGCCAAAAGTTAAAGCGGTGCCTGTTGTTCTACTAGGAAATGGCTCTCTTACACTAAATTGTAATTTTTTATCACTCCAGCTAAACCCTTGTAAAAGAGGGTGTGATGCTTTTCCGGTGATGGCCATGGCTCCAGCAAGAATAGATTGAAACCACCCAGTAGAGCCAAGTCCCGTTGATACAATAATGCCTGATGAGGATTGCACTTCTTGAGAGCCTCCCCATTGTAAGATATAACGTGCAGAAGTGTGGCTTTTAGGGCCAATAAATAAGTCATTAACCGCTAACAGTGATTGACCATCATTGGTTTTTGCTTGTGCAAAAGTGACCGAATTAAAAGGCATTTTGTGATTTATTGTATTAATTATAATCTCTTTCAATTGCCCTATTTCAAAGGGCAAGAGCTTACCATCCCATCTTGAAGGATCTGGATTGATAGCAATAACGGGTTGTTGATTAAGATATTTCAGAGTATTAGCGACGAGGCCATCTTGACCTATTACCACTACAATATCATGAGAGGAAAATTGATAACTAGGCAATAATCCTCTTTCCAAGAGCTGAAAACGTCCAAATGATTTTAAAATAAGCTCAGCTTCTGTGAGTTGTTTTTGATAGAGATTATGTTCATTAAGATAATCTGTTACCTCAACATGGTTATGTTCTAAATAGAATTTGGCTTGTGACCAAGTGTTAAAACGCTCAATTAATTCTTGTAGGCGACTTTTTCGCATCACTAATATGAAACGAAAATCGGTATTATTTTTCATAGGTTATCCTCTTTTTTTCATAAATTGGCTAAATAAATCAGGAGTGATATTTAATTCACCAATTTTTCCTGAATTAAGCGCTAAAGTTTCAAATGCCATTGCCATTAATTGTTGTGAGTCCATTTTTGCTAGAGCCATTGCTTTGAGATTTTCAACGGGCAACTCACGGTAAGCTCGCATAGTTGCTTCAATAGCATAAGCATCAGCATCAGATTGTATGCGTTGATTTTCCGCACTTAACGCGACTAATTCTTTACGTTTTGCTTCGGCATTGACTTTGGCTTCAAGACGCTCTTTTTCTATTTCGGCTTGTTCACGTAATAGGGTACGTTCATTTTCTAAACGAGCTTCTTCAATTTCTTGTCGTTTACGCTGTATAGATAGGTCTGTTTCTAATTCAGCTTCTTTAATGGTGCGCTCTTGCTCTACTGAGAATTTACGACGTGCATAAATTGCATCATCAGCCTCTTTGAGTAAGGATTCCCGCGCCTCAGCTTCTAATGCTTTAAGTGTTTCGGGAGAGGGTGAGATGGCCGCGATAGAAACATCTAAAATAGTAATACCTAAGGCCTCTAAGGAAGGGTGTTCAGTAAGTTGTTTCATCACTAAAGTAACCAAGGATTGGCTAAGTTGTAGTGCTTCTCGTAAAGGGGTGCTTTGGATCTTGGCTTGGATCAGGGTTTGAGCAATACGCACCACGCGATCGTTGAGCTTTAGGGGATCTTCGCTGGCGTAAGATTTGCCATTCTTACTTAAATTAAAGTTGAGGACTTCAGCAGCTTTTTCAGGTGATGTGACTTGGAATGAAATTTGTCCTTGAATACGTAGTGCCTGAAAATCAGCAGTTTGGAAGTTAAAGATAAAAGGGGCTTCTTGTGCATTTAACGGCAGTGCTGCAATAGATGTTGTCGCCGAATTATACCAAAAACTTAAGCCTTTACCTTGTTGGCGCACTTTCCCGTTGACCGATTTAATAATAAATGTTGATGAGTCTGCTTTGAAATAATTTAAGTTAAACATAGTCTTCTCCAATTAGTGTCTTTATGACATTAACTATATATTGTCTTATGGACACTATTGGTGTCAAGTTATTTAGTGTCTTTATGACAAAATTTGATTTTCATGTGTTTAACATTAAAATAAACTCATTATCTTTTTATAAAGTGCAGCTCATGAACGAACAAAATTTTTTAGCAAATTACAATCGCCGTGATTTTCTATCGCCGCTTATTACTGTTGATTCAGTACTATTCACTTACCATGAAGGGCAGTTAAAAGTGCTCTTGGTGGAAAGAGCTAATCATCCTGAAAAAGGAAAATGGGGATTACCTGGTGGCTTTGTTGATGAAACACAAGACAACTGCCTAGAAGATACTGTGCTCAGAAAATTAAAAGAGAAAACAGGGGTGATCCCGCCGTACATTGAACAACTCTGCTCAGTGGGAAATAATCAGCGCGATGTAAGAGGTTGGTCTGTTACTGTATGTTACACGGCGTTAATTGCTCACCAAGCATGTAAAGCGCATATTGATAGTGTGGATCATGTGATGTGGTTACCTATTGATGAAGTAGCACAGAAAAATTTGGCATTTGATCATAATGAACTGATTGCGCAAGCGAGAGAGCGATTAAAGCAAAAATCGCTTTATTCTATTGTGCCGGGATTTGCGTTACCTGAAGTGTTTACTTTGCCTGAATTGCAGCATGTGCATGAGATATTGATAGGTAAAGAGATCCAGAAAAAATCTTTTAGACGACGGATTGAACAAGCCGACTTATTAATTGATACCGGAGAAAAACGTGCTGAGAAGGGACGTCCTGCTAGTCTCTATCGACTTAAGAAGTCGTCTGCGGATTATCGTTTTATTCGTAATCTTGAATTTTAATATGTAGAGTATTTTTTTTAAATCGCTATACTCTTTTTAAGTTAGCAAATTATCATTAGAATTATTAATGTCTTAAAAATTACTCTGATAACAATTATGAAAATAAAATTTATTCTTTTGGGGGTATTTGGCGGTATTCTTTTATTAAGTGGGTTTGTTGCTCATGCAATAAAAACGATACCTTTGGATATGCAAAAAGAAGCTACTGTAGTTTCTGTCGAAAAACCGAAAATAGTATCACGACAATTTCCTTATTATCCTACAGGCGCTAAAACCGCTAATATTGAAGGCGATGTAGAGGTTAGGTTTGATGTGGATAAAAATGGTAACGTACAAAATATTAGGATATCAGATGATCCTATTGCAGCGATATTTGCTCCCTCTGTTTCACTGGCGATGAAGCATTGGCGATACGAATCAGGTAAACCGGCTAAAGATTTAAAAGTGGTTATACAATTCAGATTAGAAAATGTGAAACATAACGGATTTAATCAATCACATTAAATGAATAAAATAAATAACGTATAAACATTATTTTACCATTAGGGGGAATGACAATTATCCGTACAGGATTATTGAAAAATATCAATGAAATAACTCGATATTAAATACCAAGTTATTTCATATAATTACCCTATTTATTTTTTATCTTGGAGAGCAACTTGAATTAAATGTTCTACATAATTATCAACAAGAAACTCAACTGTCTGACTTCGGGTTGTACTTCTTAAAAAAGAAAGTTTATCTATTTTCCGTAGTGCTGACATTTTTAAAGATAGTGATACTGATTTTTTCTTATCTTTATCTAAATAAACACGACTCGTTGTGCCACTATGTTGTAGTTCTTCATTCGAAGATAATGCCTCTCGCATACGACGTAATGTTTTATTATCAAGCTGACCTCGTTCAGTCATTTGATACGATCTGGATGATTTACTGTACTTAATTTCAGCACTATAAGACTCTCTTATTTCTTTTAAAACACGGGTGAGCGTTGGCTCCGAGCATTCAAGAGCAGAAATAATCTTAATCGTGGGGACTTTTTTCCCCGTACTTAAAAGTATAGCCAGCTTAAAAACTCTGATTTGGCGAGAGCTCAATTGCATGTTTGGTTACCACGTATCTGTCAATTGTGTGTTAAGAAATTAGACCCAGCTTTTATTGTGTCTGTATTATTTTTCTATAAGTATATCTGAAATAATGTCAAATATTAAAGATTTTATAAAATAACAACCGAAATAAAAATATTGTTAAATAATATGTTAAAGTTTTATAAATAGAAGTTCTAGTTAAAGATATTATTCTTCAACTAGAGACTAAGTTTAAAATATTAATAAATAAAAAAATGCTTATAGTAAATATAAAAACGAATATTTAAACTTATGGTGTATTAAATCTTTGAACACTATTTTTTGAATTGGGAATAATGCCATACAGTTTTGCTCTAGTTAAAATACTCAATGCCCAACGGCGATGTGTTGCCGGTTCACACATGGCACCATGAGATTTAAATACGGCTTGTGTTGAATTTAAGATGCGCAACGCATCGGAATGATCAGACTGAGATACCATTAATGCCTGTTCTATTTTGTCTATCTGCTTGGGATGAATAGCGGTTTTGCCCACTAAACCATTGGCAATATCGAGGGCTAATTCTCTATCCATAATTTGTTGATCATCAATATGCTCACAAACAGGAGCGGTAAGCGCAAACTGACGAGCACCAAATACAGCAACCAACATTTTTATCACGTATCCCATAGGTCCATCATAGAGTGTTAAATGGCGATTACGTCTAAGAGAAATAACATTCATTAAATCATTTCCACCGATACGTAAGGCAATAATTCTCTTATGGCAAGGGTGAGCTAGTAGCAAGTCTGCCAGTGAGGTCATTTGAAGAACGTCGAATACTTCTTCTGTTTCCAATGTTGGCATCATACATAAATGGGTGGGTTTGATGATACGCCACCAAAGGGGTAATGAAGCTTGGGTAAATTTAGGTAATACTAAGCCGTCAATCACGGTTAAATCTACATGCTCAACCAGCCATTGCGCCATTTCTGTATGGCGGGGGCGTATAAATAGCAACGGCCATTCAGTACAATCATGATGCTTTTTATAGTCTGATAATGTGGTTAATAATGTTGCTAGATTTTGTAATGCTTGTGGAATATCAGTATCACTGACGGCATCTTCTAAACAAATAATTAATGAACGTAATCCGTCAATTTTTTGATCAATAATTGTTGCGGCGATATCGGTTCGTGTTGCGGGCATATACAGCGTTGCCCCTAAATTCCAAGGGGATAATCGTTCAATCATTATTGCACCTTTTTAATGATAGTAACGGCACGATATTGTCCTAATGCTTTACCTGCCTCGGTTACAGTAATATTTTTTTGTTTAGCAAGATAAATCAGTAATGCAACATCGGGATCTGCAATTTCTTTTACCAGAATATGCTCAGGTACACGGCGTAAAACGGCGCGAGTTGCTTCAGCAATACCGGGTTTTATACGATTGATATTTGAAATGTCATATTTGTTGGCAAGTAAACTAACGACATTTTCGCTCAGTTTTTTTAAGTCTGACGGTTGGTGCTTAAATGTGGCGAGTGGAATATCGTTATCTATTAAGGTATCAACTATTTTTCCCACAGTATCAACAAGATAGCGACTACATTCATATTGTTTTAAATGTTGGCAATCGACAAAACCATGGAAGCCTTGCTCTGTCCAAATTGAACGTGAAATTAATCCTGAAACGGGCGCTCCCATAATCCCAAAAGGGATTAGCCAATCTTCATCATTGGCACTTAACCAAGCGCAACCACAAGGATCAGCAAGGACGACAAGATGGGGTTGTGCAGGAAAACCTTCACGTCCCGCCAATGAACGAATTAACTCATTTGTGATAGCGCCTTTTCCTGTCCACCCATCAACAAATACAATACCTTCTGTCCCGTGGCGTTGCTCAATCCATGAAAGCGCTTCGTTATCAATACCCCTATCACGAATAATGCTAATACCATAGTGATAAGACGTTTTTCCCATTTTGCGCAAGGTCTGTTGTAACATCACGCCAAGTGGAACACCCGCGCGCACAAGACTTGTCAGAATAATAGGGGTGTCACCAAAATGCGCAATAAGTGATTTTGCTAGCATAATTACTTGTGTTGCTAAACGTGTTGCGCCAGTAGCCAGTGCTTTTTCAAACAGTTCAAGATGCCAAGTTGTGGGTTCTGGCTCTTGGCTTAACATATCAGAATAGTGACGTTTACCAGACTGTATAAGTTCTTCTTTTAACTCAACAGGTGTCATTTCAATCTTGACGGGTTGCAGTAAAAAATCAACATCACCCAGTAGATAAGAGCCTGAAAAAGGCTGATGATCCATCATGTTTATTCTCCAAAAATTTTTGTGTTGATCGCATTCGCGAATTGGCTTTGGCGGGGGATAGCATACCAATTGCATAATTTCATAAAGCGATGATCACTTAGGCTATCGCCGAAACCAATTACAGGAAAAACGCCACGTTCTGCTTTTAATTTATTAAGCAAATAAGTAACGGCTTTACCTTTTTCAATTGGCTCAGGTAACCAAGCAATATTGTTACTGTTACGATGAATATAAAAACCTTTGGTTGAGAATATTTTTTCTATCTCATCACCGATAGCATATAGCTCATCTAATCGAGCGCTATCGTTATGCTTCATCACTAAATAAATGGGTAAATCATCATATTCATAGTTAATTCTCGCCCAACCATCAATATTACGTTCAGCCATTAATTGGGTAATAGATTGCTGTAACCTAAGTAAAGGTTGCTTATAAGGTGTTAAGCTTTGTGTGATATGGTGTTGCCATTGTTCATCTGCGACTTTTTCTGGGGTTAAGATAACAGCACCGTGTGTGGTAATAGCCCATGAATGAAAAGGAATAGTGACACGGCTCATTTCTTCCGTTCCACGTGCTGTGACTGGAATTAAGTCAGCATGTTCTAGCATCCAATCAACCAGCATAGCTTGCTCTTGAGTCATAAAGCTACGTGGCGTTAAACTTCTATCCAACGCACCAGTTTTATAGGGGGCAAGCGCTAACTCATCTACCATTTTGCGACGAGTTTGAAATAAGGTATCGTCAAGATCGGCTAAAATAACGGGGTTAGTCATAGCTAATTACTTCAACAATAGGGGCAACTTTATAGAGAGCCTCAATAAGTTGACTATCAATACTTTCGGCAGGGGTTTCACAACAAAGTAGAATGCGATCAAATTGCTGATGAGCCACGTTATAGACAAAGTTAGGAATGCCTAATCCGTAATTATCAGTAAAAGTTATCGCTGATTGGATTGCAAAATTAGTGGCAATAGGTGAGCGAGTCGTCGAGCTATATTTTACAATAGCCCCTTGTTTTTCTAAGCGTTCTGCTAATAAAAAGGGTTCCCAAACAAATTCACCAGAGCCTAAAACCAATATTTTTTCACCCTCAGAAACATGAATAAATAGGCCAAGATCATTAGCAGGGGTTGTCATGCCTAAGCGTCCCCAGCTTTGTTTTCCTGTGATAGTAACCTGTCCTGAGGCAGTAATATTGACATTTGGCATAACAGGTAATGGAGCATCGGGATTGGCTTGCCATTGCCATTTTCCCTGCACTAAAGAGAAGGTTGTTATGGGTAATGGTGAACGCTTTTGCAGAGCATCACCACTCCAATCGGTTAATGTGACAGCAATAATCTGCTTAATTTGTGTTAACTTACCTTCTTCACGTAATGCAGACAGCAAGTTAAGAAAGGTATTACCTGTGGTTGCTTCATCATCAATTAACACAATGGTTTTCGCTTGCTGGATCCATTGGCGTTGTTCTAGGTTATGAGGCAAATAAAGTAGGTGATCAGTTGCATGGCTGTGATTTTCTTTAAATTTACAGAATAATTCACCATCAGCAATAGGATGGCGCGTTGAAGTAAGATAGAGGGCTTGAGGATAGCGATCTCTTACTTCATCAAAAATCCCCGCACCTAAACCGACCGCAGTTTCTGCCATACCAATAAAAAGAATAGGGCCTTCGAGTGATTGAGGAAATTGTTTGGCCATTTGTTGATAAGTTTCACGCATTTTCTTAGGTGAAACAGGAATATGGCGCCCTAATACTTTACTAACAAACAAAAAAGCGCGCTTAGGGTTGCGTCTTTCCGCAATATCAAAAAGTTCATCAAGATGTTCTAATGAGCAATTTGGCGTTACGCTTAATGTGCCACAAGTGAGTTGGCGACGATAAACAGAAGAGCCAATCAAACTATTCATTATTCTTTATTATCCGTACTAATTAGTTTTTTAAGTGCATTTATCTGGGTATAAGCTAAGCCGTGTTGAACATAACGTCACATACTGTGAATGTTTAAGCTAAAACTTGTTTCCTCATCATGAAGTTTCTATTTAATCATGTCAATCATAATGTGATCTATTTTACTTTAATTTTAAATAATTAGGTTAATGCGGTATTTTTTGTTTTTAACTTAAGTTTTAATTGTGTTTATCTATAAAAATTTCTTTTATTTCAATATGTTTACAATCTCTTGAAGTAAGTTGATAAAAATAGACTTGCCGAACTACTTCATCATGATATGATGATTTATAATTTGTATTTATATGCAAGTGATATTGTTGTTTCATCCTACCTTTGAAGGGAGTTAATTATGGTTTCATTACGCAAGGATCAGACAGTCTCTCTCAGTAAACAAGCCCCTGCACTGAGTCACTTAATGTTTGGTTTAGGCTGGGATCCTATTAAGAAAAAGGGATTTCTCGGTGGACTCTTTGGTGGTAATAATTCGATAGATTTAGATGCAAGTTGTGTATTACTCGATGTAAATGGTAAACAAATCGATACTATTTGGTTTCGTAAACTAAAATCAACTTGTCAGTCCGTTATTCACTCAGGAGATAACTTAACAGGAGAGGGGGATGGCGATGATGAAACTATTTTTGTTGATTTAAATCGTCTTCCTTCATTGGTTGAATATTTGGTTTTCACTGTCAATAGTTTTCGTGGACAGACCTTCAATGAAGTTGAAAATGCGTTTTGCCGAGTTGTCGATAAAACAACCAATAAAGAGCTTGCTCATTACAAATTAACGGAACAAGGCGCTCATACTGGGATCGTGATTGCCGCTTTACAACGTAATCACGGACAATGGGATTTCACGGCTTTTGGCTCACCTTGTAAAGGGCTTGTCATTGACGAGATGATGCCAGATATTTTGGCGACGGTGGTGCGATAAATGACCCTAACACCTGGCGGAAATATATCCGTACCTGATCAAACGTTAATGGTGCGTATTCACTCAGGCTCATCTGTTGATGTATCTGCATTTAGGCTTTATGCCTCAGGAAAAGTGAACGGTGATGCTGATATGGTGTTTTATGGTCAAACCACTAATGATGACCGTACTATTATTTATGCAACAGCAGGTAATAACACGTCGTTTACGGTTGACTTAACTCGCTTACGTCCTGATGTCGAGAGAATTGCTTTTACAGCTACTTGTGAAGGGCAACAAACCATTGCTCATCTACAACATTTGTCTATTCAAGTTGATGCTAACAATAATGTCGTTGCGAACGGCCATGTTGATATCAATGGACGCACTGAAGCAGCATTAATTTTAGGTGAGCTATACCGTCGCAATGGAAGCTGGAAATTTCGGTTTATTGCACAAGGATTTAACGGTGGATTAAAACCACTGGCGGAATATTTTGGTGTTGATATTGCTGATCCTGAACCAGCACCAGCACCAGCACCAGCACCAGCACCGAGCTCAGTGAAGTTAAGCAAGGTTTCGCTAACTAAAGAGAAACCGGCAATTAGCTTAACTAAAAAGGATGATTTTGGCAAAATCCGCATTAACCTCGATTGGCATCGAGAAAGTAAAAGCGGTGGCTCTGGGTTATTAGGTGGATTATTTGGTGGTAACAAAGGTATTGATTTAGATATTGGCGCCTTTGTTGAACTACAAGATGGTTATAAGTCAGTGATCCAAGCCTTAGGAAATGGATTCGGTGATTTTAATCGCATGCCTTATGTTGAGTTACAAGGTGATGATCGCACTGGTGATGTAGCGGGTGGCGAGTGGATTTTTATCAATGGACGTGAATGGAAAAATATCAAGCAAGTGCTTATTTTTACTTTTATTTATGAAGGGGTTCCTAACTGGAGTAAAACAGATGGTGTGGTCACTATTCATGTTCCCGAGCAACCCCCTATCGAAACACGTTTAACGGATGGTAATAATGGTCGAGCTATGTGTGCCATTGCACGACTTATTAATGAAAACGGATCAATCAAAGTTGAACGTCTCAATGAATTTTTTAAAGGCCATCGCGATATGGATAATGCCTACGGATGGGGATTTCGCTGGACTGCTGGATCTAAGTGAATACACGAGATAAGGAGAACAAAAATGAGTTTTTTCAATAAATTAAAAGAAGGTTTTAATTCCGGGCGAGCGGAGTTAACTAAGCAAGTCAGTCGTTTTAAAAACAAAAAATTTATGCAAGGTACGGTCGCAGTTTGTGCTCGTATCGCTATTGCTAGCGATGGTGTGAGTTCTGAAGAAAAGCAGAAGATGCTAGGTTTTTTAAAAGCATCAGAAGAGCTTAAAGTCTTTGATACCTCCGAGGTGATCGAATTCTTTAATAAGCTAATTAGCAGTTTTGAATTTGATACTGAAGTCGGTAAAGGTGAAACGATGAAGTATATTCTGGCAATGAAAGATCAGCCAGAAGCTGCACAATTAGCGATCCGTGTCGGTATTGCTGTTGCGAAAAGTGATGGTGATTTTGACAATGACGAAAAAGAGGCGGTGCGTGCTATTGCCGTTGCATTAGGCTTTGAGCCCGCAGAGTTTGATTTGTAATTAATTTTATATAGGGAACCGTTTAGGAATAATTATGGTATCCACACATATTGGTTTTCCGACAGAAACTGTCATTGTTTTTGTTGTACTTGCGATAGGCGCTATTTTTATCGATTTATTTATGCATCGTGCAGATAAGCCGATAACGTTAAAGAATGCTGTTTTTTGGTCAATATTCTGGGTAGTCGTTGCCATGGCATTCGCGGGTTTTTTATACGTCCACCATGGTGCAGAAGTTGCAAGCTTATTCGTGACGGGTTATGCATTAGAGAAAGTACTGTCTGTCGATAACCTATTTGTCATGATGGCGATTTTCTCTTGGTTTGCGGTTCCTGATCGTTTCCGTCACCGCATTCTGTATTGGGGGATCATTGGTGCCATTGTATTCCGTGCGATCTTTGTTGCTATTGGTACCGGCTTATTAAGTTTAGGGCCTTACGTTGAGATAGTCTTTGCTCTGATTGTTGCTTGGACAGCCGTAATGATGCTGAGAAGTGGGAATGATAGTGAAGAAATTGAAGACTATTCACAGCATCTTGCTTATCGCCTAGTAAAACGATTTTTCCCTATATGGCCAAAAATTACTGGACATGCCTTCTTATTAACACAAAAAGAGGTTGATGTAGAGTTAGCAAAACCGGAAAACAAAGACATAACTATCGGGCGAGGTACAAAAGCTGCGTTATATGCGACACCGCTTATGTTGTGTGTGGCGGTGGTAGAGCTTTCTGATGTGATGTTTGCTTTCGATTCGGTGCCTGCAATCATTGCCGTTAGTCGTGAGCCACTGATTGTTTATAGTGCAATGATGTTCGCTATTTTGGGCTTACGTACTCTCTACTTTGTGTTAGAGGCATTAAAACAGTATCTGATTCACCTTGAAAAAGCGGTTATTGCATTGCTGTTCTTTATTGCTGTAAAGCTGGGGCTTAATGCAACAGATCATATTTGGCAGCATGGATATAGCATTTCCGCGACAACCAGCCTATTCGTAGTGCTTGGTGTTCTTGCTCTGGGTATTCTGGCAAGTTTTGTATTCCCAGAAAAAAAGAATAAATAAGGTAAATAATGATAACCGATATTCTTGGGAAATTAGAATATCGCAACATAAATTGAAGAGGTTGAAGATGAGCGTTTCTCTTTCTAAAGGTGGTAATGTTTCTTTAAGCAAAGCAGCCCCAACGATGAAAAACGTCCTAGTCGGACTTGGTTGGGATGCCCGTTCTACAGATGGTCAAGATTTTGACTTAGATGCATCTGCATTTCTGTTAGCCGCTAATGGAAAAGTACGTAGCGATGCCGATTTCATTTTTTATAACAACTTAAGATCTGCTGACGGCTCTGTTGTTCACACTGGTGATAACCGAACAGGTGAAGGTGATGGTGATGATGAAGCACTAAAAATCAAACTAGATACCATCCCCAGTGATGTCGAAAAAATTATCTTTGTAGTGACTATCCATGAAGCGCAAGCGCGTCGTCAAAGCTTTGGTCAGGTATCTGGTGCGTTTATTCGTTTAGTTAATGATGACAACCAAATTGAAGTTGCTCGTTATGATTTAACGGAAGATGCATCAACGGAAACGGCGATGTTATTTGGTGAGTTATATCGTCATAACGGTGAGTGGAAATTCCGTGCTGTAGGCCAAGGATATGCAGGGGGCTTAGGCTCAGTATGTGCGCAATATGGTATTAACGCCTCTTAATCGTATGTTATGAAATCACAAATTACTGGCAATTATTCCTAATTGTCAGTTTATTCAACACAGTAGGAGCTTTGATATGGCTGTTTCCCTTGTTAAAGGTGGTAATGTTTCGCTAACTAAAGAAGCACCAACCATGACGGTGGCTATGGTTGGTTTAGGATGGGATGCCCGCGTGACAGATGGCGCTGAATTTGATTTAGATGCGTCAGTATTCATGGTCGGTGAAGATGGAAAAGTGCTTTCAGATGCAAGTTTTATCTTCTTTAATAATAAAGTGAGCCAATGTGGTAGTGTTGAACACCAAGGCGATAATCGTACTGGAGAAGGCGAAGGTGATGATGAACAAGTCAAAATCACTTTATCCAAAGTTCCTGCTGAAGTGAAAAAACTGGTTTTTGCTGTCACTATTTACGATGCTGAAAACCGCAAACAAAACTTTGGTATGGTGAGCAACAGTTTTATGCGCGTTTATAATAACGACAATAACACTGAAATTGCACGTTTTGATCTTTCTGAAGATGCCTCTACGGAGACGGCGATGATCTTTGGTGAACTCTATCGTCATGGTTCAGATTGGAAATTTAAAGCAGTAGGCCAAGGTTTTGCGGGTGGTTTAGGTGCACTAGCCGCACAACATGGCGTCAATATTTAATCTTTCGCTAATAAAAGCGCCAAGATGACTAGATAAATAGTTAGTTTATGGATAAAGCGGGAAAATACGTTTCCCGCTTTATTTTTATATAATCACTTATGAGTCTTTTTTAAGCGTTATTTTAATAGGTGATTTTTTTGACTTATTACTTCCTGTGTGGAAATAGCGCCAATGTGGATCTTGTGCAGCATAGAGTAATTCATGATCACCACGTGAATCGCCCCACGCTCTTAAGTGGTATTGAGTAAGATCGCCATAGACTCGTTCTAATCGTTTGATTTTTTCGCCACAACGGCAGTTATTGCCAATGATTTTTCCTGTCAGCACACCATCAACCACTTCAAGTGTTGTTCCTATTAACTTTATACCGAGTCGATCCGCAAAAGGTTGTAACACCATAGCCGGAGAAGCTGAACAAATGGTCACTTCAGCATGACGGTTAATCTCTTCAGCAACGGCTAATAAACCTGCAGGACGCATTAACTTAGTCCAGTAGGCTTTACAAAAGGCTTCGGCTTTTTCTTTGAGCCATTCTTCTTTGATATCGGTTAAAAAAGTTTTAATCAGCACTTCTTTTAATTCATCACGAGTCAGTTTACGTCTAAAACAACGTAATGTGGGGAATACCATTTTGATAATACGACGAGCAAATTTACGTCGTCCAAAGGCAAACTTTAGAAAAGGGATAAAGCTATCGTGATAGGTTAAAGTACCATCAAAATCAAACACTGATAATGTTTTTACGGTGTTTTTTGCGTTTTCAAATTGTGGTTGCATAAATATTGAGCTCCGTAAATCATCAGAGTTTATGAGGTAAAGCGCCTATTATATCATTGTTCTCAAAATGAGATAGTCTCATCAGTATCTTATTGAAAAAATAAGGTTTTTATTTTTAATCGTTGATGATATTAGTCATATAAAATGAAAATTGATATTGAGCATAAAGAAGAATGCACTAATTGATAGCGGGTTATGTTTTAAAAGAATTGGTTTGTTTTATTTTATAATATATCAATAATTATAGTAGTTATTAAAAATAACTTATTTTGTTTATGATATAAAAATTTATTTAAAATAAAAATCAATGACCTAGTGCTATCTCTAATAATTAAATAAAAATATCATTATGTCGATAAAAAATAAATCTTATCGATATGCGCATATAGGTATTTTTATCATGAGTATTAAACGAACCGTAAAATTAGGCTCTTCTTTACTGTTATTGATTTTTATTCTATCGTCTGCCTTATCTTCATTTTTTATTTATAAAATGCAGCACAACTTTACTCAAGTTGATGTCCTATCTGCACGTTATGACGATGTTTTGATGGCTCGTTATCAACTGGCTATTATGCGTTCTAATGTCAATTATCTATTACAAGACAAAGATAGTCGTGTCGCAGATCGTAATAAACTTATTCAGCAAAATAAAAAGCTAGCTATCATGGCTAAAAACACCATGGAAACATGGGTGAAAGAGAAGAAAATGACTGTTGCTGCACAAAAAGATGCTGATGATATTTCGACGTTATTTTATAGTCTTATAGATAGATTAGTTTTGGCACCCAATAAATTATCGACAATAGATATAAAATCTAATCAGTTTGATCAAGATTTTGAACATCTTGATCAATTATTTGAAAGGTATATTCAGACTAGAAATAAAAATAGTATCTATCTTACTCATAAACAAGATTCAATGGTTGAGTTTTCTATCTACTCAACAATTATATCATTAATTATTTTATTAATTGTTTTGTACTTTGTGCTTCATTGGATCAATAAAACCTTTGTCTCTAATCTTAATACATTGTCTGAGATATTAAATAAAGTAGGTAATGCAGACTTGGTTTTTTCTGTACCACAAGTAAAAAATGATGAGTTTGGTAAACTTTTTTCCCGTGTCAGTGATATGCAAAAAGCATTAACCTCGACAATCTTTTCTGTCAAAAAAGAGGCTATGGATATAAAAGGGGGCGCATTTAAAATTGCTTCTGGTAATCAAGAGCTTTCATCTCGTACAGAAGAACAATCCAGTGCTTTACAACAAACCGCTGCCAGTATGGAGCAGATCAAAATAGCCGTTGCTAACAATACCGATAACACAATTGAAGCAAATAATATTATTAATCAATCTACTGACATTGTTATGGATGGCGCTAATGTCATGAAAGAAGCCGTGTTATCGATGAAGAAAATAGAACAAGGTGCAGTGAAAGTTGGGGAAATTAATGATGTTATTAATAAATTAGCCAATCAAACTAATATTTTGGCCTTAAATGCCGCCGTAGAAGCAGCAAGAGCAGGCGAACAAGGGCGTGGGTTTACCGTTGTGGCCGCTGAGGTACGGAACTTAGCCGCAAAAAGTGCTGAAGCAGCAAAAGAGATTAGCCAAGTTCTTAAAGCATCTATCAATGATGTTACCTATGGTACAAATTTAGTGAATAAAAGCGGTGAGTGCATGCAAGAGATTGTCTCTTCTATTTCAAAAGTAAACAAAATCATGCAAGGGATTAGTTTAACGTCTGAAGAGCAACGTCTTGGTGTCGAACAAATTGCAGTAGCAATAAATCAAATGGATACGGTAGTACAACAAAATGCCTCTTTGGTCGATCTCGCCGCCTCTTCTACCATGATGTTAAACGATAAAGCACAAGTGCTGATGGATAATGTCGCAGTCTTTAATATTGACGATCTCGAAAAAGAGCCAGAGCAGAAACAAGAGTTAATCAATGAACAAGAATAAACTACCATAATAGTATAAAACATCATCTTTTATCACTGAGGGTGGTGTGCGTAAAACATTTGTGTCGATAATTCTGATTAATGAGTAAATAAAATCTATCCACTGCCGATATATGAATACATTTATGTTATTTAATTACCGGGGTGGATTATTTCATGAGTATTGAAAGAACAGCGAAAGTAGGCTCTATTATACTATTAGCTATTTTCTTAGTGACATCAGCTTTATCATCGTTTTTTATTTATCAAATGCAGGATAATTTTGCTTCATTAAACTCGTTAACCACGAGATTAAATAATGTACAAGAGGCAAGGTATGAGCTAGCAACCATACGCTCTCATGTTAACTTTCTGGTCAATATTGGTCATGAAAATTTAGATAAGCAAGAAACCAAAGCTCGATTAGTTTCTGAAGCTAAAACATTAGCGGCTAAATCAAAAGAGACAATTAACGCTTGGGAAAGGGAAAGCAAAATCAGTGCTGACGCACAAAGAAACTCAGAACAATTATCGGCACTATTTATCAAACTCGTCGATACTATTATTGCGCCTATTGATACGCTAGCTTATGAAAATATTGATTTATCGAAAGATTTTTCCAAACTTGCTGAGTTGTTTGATGAATATTTAGTGATAACTCAAAATGTTAATGATCAAATTGAAGACGAACAAAAATGGATGTTTCAACTCTTTATTTACACTACATGTATTGCTTTAGTGATACTGATTGGACTGCTTTATTTAGTGATCCGTTGGGTTAATAAAACCTTTCTCTTTAACCTCAATACGCTCTCTGCCATTTTGCAAAAAGTGGGAGAAGGGAATTTAAACTTCTCGTTACCCAAAAATAGAAAAGATGAGTTTGGTACACTATTTTCTCATGTCGGTGATATGCAAAATGCGCTGACATCGACTATTGGTTTGGTGAAAGAAGAAGCATTAGTGATCAAAAGCGGTTCAGCAGAAATCGCAGCGGGTAATCAAGATCTCTCTTCTCGTACTGAGGAGCAAGCGAGTGCATTGCAACAAACCGCAGCCAGCATGGAAGAGATAAAAATTGCGGTAGTGAATAATACCAATAATGCCGTATTAGCAAACTCTATCACTGCACAAACGCGTGATTTGGCTATCGATGGCGCTAGCATTATGAATGATGCTATTACTTCGATGAAAAAAATTGAAGTCGGTACGTTAAAAGTCGCTGAAATTAATGACGTGGTAAACAATATTGCCAGTCAAACCAATATTCTTGCGTTGAATGCAGCAGTGGAAGCCGCTCGTGCAGGGGAGCAAGGGCGGGGCTTTACAGTTGTTGCAACAGAGGTTCGCAATTTAGCCGCCAGAAGTGCGGAAGCCGCTCGTGAAATTAATCAGATTATTCGAGCTTCTGTGGCGGATGTCGCACATGGTCGTGAACTGGTTAATAAAACCGGTGAGCATATACAAGAAATTGTCACCTCAATTACCAAAGTAAGCGATATCATGCAGGGAATTAGCATTGCATCGGAAGAGCAAAAAGTGGGAATTGAACAAATAGCCGTTGCGATAAATCAAATGGATTCTGTGGTTCAGCAAAATGCGGCTTTAGTAGAACAAGGAGCCACCTCAACCATGATGTTAGATGAAAAAGCACAAAATCTGACCGATAAAGTATCAGTTTTTCAAATCAAAGAATAAGCTTATCTTTAATTAATACATTAATATTTTAGTAAAAATAAACTCACCTTAGTTGCAATATTAGGGTGAGTTTTTTTATTTTATGGCTAATCGATAAGGCGACTATTTCTTTTCTCTTCGTTTATTATTGAAAAATAATTATAGACAGCGCAAACTTTAGTGTTGTTAATAGTGCAATATAAAAACAGATAACTATTCCCTTCACCTGCAAATGACGAGGTTATTGCGTATCGATATTAAACAGTTATTTTATTTAATCGCTTTGGATAAAACGCAACATTTTGGTCAAGCTGCCGAGATGTGCCATGTTACGCAACCTACCTTATCAATGCGATTACGTAATTTAGAAAAAGAGCTTGATGTGGTTCTTATCAAGCGTAGCTCTCGCTTTGAGGGATTTACCGAAGAAGGCGAGAAAATATTAAAATGGGCGAAAACTATGCAATCTGCTTACGATGGATTACAAGCAGAAGCCGCTAACTTTCGACAGCAACTATTTGGGCAACTGCGTATAGGTATTGTGCCTTTAACCAATTTAAATCCTATGCTGATGTTGCAGAAAATATCGGCACTATTCCCTGAGATAAGTTTTCAGGTGCTCTCAACGAATAGTGAAAATATTATAGATCGTCTTAATAGTAATAGTCTTGATATTGGTATCTGCTATTTGGAAAAAGCGAATACTCAACAGCATGAAATTTATGCATTAAAACAAACGGAGTTAGGGCTTTTATTTCATCGCAATCACTTTATGCCTTCAACAAGAACTATCTCGTGGCATGAAGCGGTTAAACAACCATTGGCTTTATTAAATAAAGAAAATCATTTTAGGCAATCCGTGGATTTAGCTTTTCAGCGTTATAACTTACACCCCAAGGTGTTGGTCGAAAGTAGTTCTACATTACATCTTATACAATCAGTTAATGCAGGGTTTTGCGCCTCGATTGTCCCTATTGCTAAAGGTATGGAAAATCTCAGCCAAGATCTAGATGTTGTACCTATTGTTGATGCAACCATTAATGCCCCATTGGGGGTTGTGATCCGTAAAGAAGAGCCGCGCTCTATATTAATTGAAAAATGTTTTGCACAAATGCGTACTTACTTAGAAAGTACAGGTCTATAGATGGATAGAGATAAAAAGGCGAGTATTAATAAATAGCTCGCCTTTGTTTTTTATTTTGCGTATGAATTATGATTAAGCGACTTGTGTTTTTTTATCATAAATTCTGACAGGTATTGCTTTATAAGAGGGGGTACCACTCTCTTTATCAATATAATCTAATGGTACAAGGACATTGGCTTCTGGGTAATAAGCGGCCACTGTGCCAGGGGCAATGCTAAATGAAACAACTGTAATATTATCAAGTTGTAGTTTTCTATTTTCACTGACCGTTTCAATGGTGATTTTATCACCTTCGTTTAAGCCTCTTGCTATCATATCGACATTATTCATAAACAGTATATCGCGTCTACCAAAGATGCCACGATAGCGATCATCAAGTGCATAAATGGTCGTATTATATTGGTCATGACTACGAATAGTGACTAAACGAAGAACATCATCACCCATGACCATTTTATTCTCTTTTACACCTTTAAATACCGAGAACATGGCTTTACCTGTGGGGGTATCCCAAACTCTCTCAACGGCAGGGAGTGGCATACGGAAACCCCCGGGGACACGAATTCGTTGGTTGTAATTATCAAATCCGGGAATGGTTTTTTCAATCATATCGCGAATAAGCTCATAACTTTCCGTAAATCTTAGCCATGGGGTTTTGCTATCTGTCAGTGTTGCAGCAGCCATTTTTGCAACAATGACAGGCTCTGATTTTAATAATGGTGAAGCGGGTGTTAATTTACCAGAAGAGGCATGCACCATTGACATTGAGTCTTCGACCGTGATGGATTGACGACCTAATGCTTGTACATCTAATTCTGTTCTCCCCAAACAAGGTAATATAAAGGTATTTTTTGCCGTTAATAAATGAGAGCGATTTAATTTTGTGCCGATGTGTACACTTAAATCAAGCTTTCTCATTGCAGCAAATGATTGTTGAGGGTCGGGTAATGCCACGGCAAAATTACCCCCTAAACAAATTAACGCTTTTGCTGTGCCATCAACCATCGCTTGCATTGCGTTAACTGCATCGTGACCATGTTTATAAGGTGGTTTAAAACCAAAAGTTTGTTCTATTTTTTGTAAAAATTCGACAGATGGTTTTTCTGTGATCCCAACAGTTCGGTTACCTTGCACATTAGAGTGCCCACGTAATGGACATATGCCAGCACCCGGCTTACCAATATTCCCTTTCATTAATAACAAATCAGCAATCAGACGCACATTCGCTGTACCTTTGTTATGTTGGGTGATCCCCATACCATAGGTAATAATGGTGGCCGGAGAATTGGCATAAAGGAGTGCGACACTCTCAATATCTGCTTGCGAAAGGCCACTTTCACTTTCAATATCTTGCCAAGAAGTTTGTTTAAGATCTTCAACTACGGCTTCAAAACCTAGTGTATGCTCAGCAATAAAATCGTGGTCGAGAATGTTTCCACGCTCATTATCCCACTCAATTAAGGTTTTCATAATGCCTTTTAACGCCGCAGCATCACCACCGGCTTTGACTTGATAATAAGATGAGGCGATATTGGTTGAGCTATAAGTCGCCATCTCAATAACACTTTGAGGGTCGGTAAATCGCTCTAAAGCACGTTCTTTCAATGGATTAAATACAACAATAGGTACACCACGACGAGCTACTTCATGCAGTGTTCCCATCATTCTTGGGTGATTAGTTCCAGGGTTATGTCCAATGGCAATAATGAGTTGAGTATTATCAAAGTCATCTAAAGAAACTGTGCCTTTACCTATGCCAATCGATTGAGGTAAGCCTACACTAGTCGGTTCATGACACATATTTGAGCAATCAGGAAAATTATTGGTGCCATATTCTCGCGCAAACAGTTGGAATAGATACGCGGCTTCGTTGGAAGCTCTACCTGAAGTGTAGAATTCAACACTATCAGGTGATGGCATATTTCTTAATAGCTCACCAATACGAGTAAATGCTTGCTCCCAAGTCACAGGACGAAGAATGTCAGTATCTGCATCATAAGCGAGAGGATGGGTTAAACGACCGTAGCCTTCTAATTCGAAGTCTGACTTTGTCAGCAATTCTGTTACGGTATGTTGTGCTAAAAATTCAGGTGTGACTCTTTTTTTTGTTGCTTCCCATGTGACCGCTTTAGCTCCATTTTCACAAAATTGGAAAGTAGAATGATGCTCTTTGTCTGGCCATGCACAGCCGGGGCAATCAAAACCATCAGGCTGATTAGTATTAAGCAATGTTTTAGGTGCAATAAAAGTATCCATTTGAGTGCGTACCGCGATAGCTGTTGCTTTTAATGCCCCCCATCCTCCTGCGGGTCCATTATAGGGTTTCACTCCAGGAATAGGTGATTTTTTCTTACTCATATAGACATTCCTAAAACGTTAATAATAATATTTAATGATGAATAGTTGGCAGGTGAATATAAAAAGCAATAAGGTTATATAATTTAAAATATATTGTTTACTAGAAATAAAGGATATATTTAGACTTATTAATACCAATAAATAATAAGTTATTGGTATTAACATTATATAATCTGCAATTCTTCTGTTACTTAAGAAGTTAAAATAATGTAATTATATTGTCAATGAGCAAAATAGGCTAAATGACGCTTTATAACTTTATTTTATATGATGATAGAGCATATCTATCGTGTGATAAAATCAATTTATTTGACTCTCTGTTATTACTTGGTTAAAAATGTTAATACGCTAATGGACAAGTTTTTTAAACTTGATTTATTGAAAAAATGACGAAATAACAGTTTGTTGGCTACCATGGTATCGTTATGTGATTTATTGCGTAATGATTTTTTGTTGTTCTCTTTTTTAGTAATTAAGAGAGGGGAATTTAAATAGTATATCTATATAAACTCACTATTTTCAGTTTTTACTTTCTGAAAATAAAGTGAAGTTAATCAGCATTCATAATAAAAACTAAATAAGATTTTTGTGAGAAAAATATAATTAGGATAATAGAAAATGAATAAATTTATAGAATATAGATTTATATCGAGAGAGGCATTATGTTTGGATTAGATGCTTTTCACCTAGCAAGAATACAATTCGCGTTTACCGTTTCATTTCATATTATATTCCCTGCTATCACCATAGGATTAGCTAGCTTTCTAGCCCTATTAGAAGGCCTATGGTTAAAAACCAAAGAACCAAGTTACCTTTCTCTATATCAGTTTTGGATAAAAATTTTTGCCGTAAACTTTGGTATGGGTGTGGTATCAGGGTTAGTGATGGCATATCAATTCGGGACTAACTGGAGTGGTTTTTCACAATTTGCCGGTAGTATCACAGGGCCGATGCTAACTTATGAAGTCTTGACCGCCTTTTTCTTAGAAGCGGGATTTCTTGGCATTATGTTGTTTGGTTGGAATAAAGTGGGGCGAAAACTTCACTTCTTTGCAACTTGTATGGTAGCGCTTGGCACATTGATTTCTACTTTTTGGATCTTGTCATCCAATAGTTGGATGCAAACACCACAAGGCTATGCTATTGAAAATGGTGTTGTCGTGCCTGTTGATTGGCTACAGGTCGTGTTTAATCCTTCCTTCCCTTACCGTTTATTGCATATGTCTATTGGGGCTTTTTTAGCCAGTGCTTTATTTATCGCCTCTTGTGCCGCGTGGTTATTATTAAAAGGACAAAATACAGCACCTGTACGAAAAATGTTTTCTATGGCCTTATGGTTAGTACTAATTATTGCCCCCATACAAGCGTTTGTAGGTGATGCTCATGGATTAAATACACTAGAACATCAACCGGCTAAAATCGCAGCTATAGAAGGGCATTGGGATAATGCAACGAAAGAAGCGACTCCGCTGATTTTATTTGGCATCCCAGATATGGCAGAAGAAAAAACAAAATATGCGATTGAAATTCCTTATTTAGGTAGCCTGATCCTTACCCATAGCTTAGATAAGCAAATTCCGGCATTAAAAAGTTTTGCACCGGAAGATAGACCTAATTCTAGCATTATATTTTGGTCATTTAGAGTCATGGCAGGTTTAGGTATGCTGATGATTTGCTTAGGTTTGTTGAGCGTTATTTTACGTAAGAAGAAAAGACTCTATCACTCACCCTTTTTCTTACGCTTTGCTTTATTAATGGGGCCTACAGGACTGATTGCGATCCTTGCGGGGTGGTTTACCACAGAAATTGGCCGTCAGCCTTGGGTTGTTTATGGTCTACAACGTACCAAAGATGCCGTTTCTGCTCATGGTGATATTCAAATGAGTTTGAGCTTATTGGCCTTTATTTTGGTTTATTTTTCAGTATTTGGCATCGGGTATTTTTATATGGTGCATCTGATGAAGAAAGGCCCTGTAGTGCTTAAATCCGACCAATTAACACAGGGTGAAAAATAATGAATATTGATTTTTCGATGATTTGGTTTGCGATCATTATTTTTGCCACACTTATGTATATTATTGCAGATGGATTTGATCTGGGGATTGGCATTATTTTGCCTTTTACCCGAGATAAAATACAAAGAGATACCATGATTAATAGTGTGGCACCAGTTTGGGACGGCAATGAAACATGGTTAGTATTAGGAGGGGCTGCGCTCTATGGTGCTTTTCCTCTTGCCTACGCAGTTATTATTGATGCGTTAACAATACCACTGACATTGATGCTTATTGGGCTTATTTTCCGTGGTGTGGCATTTGAATTTCGCGTTAATGCACTTCCTAAACATCGCCTATTTTGGGATTCAGCTTTTATTGGTGGCTCTTTTCTTGCTACTTTTTGCCAAGGGATCACGGTAGGTGCAGTTATTAATGGTTTTAATGTGACAGGGCGCCATTTCAGTGGCTCGGCATTGGATTGGTTAACACCATTCCCTATTTTCTGTGGTTTTGCTTTGTTAGTCACTTATGCATTGTTAGGCAGTTCATGGTTGATTATGAAAACAGAGCATCAACTGCATCGTAAAATGTGCACTATAACGGTGTATCTGGCTATTACATTGCTGGTGGTTATTGCAATAGTAAGCTTATGGACACCACTTACACATGCAGATATTGCACAACGCTGGTTTAGTTTACCTAATTTATACTTTTTATTACCTGTTCCGTTGCTCGTATTGGCTTGTGCTTGGGGCATTGTTCGTAGTGCCTATAACTATGGTCATTATCAGCCTTTTCTATTATCACTTTTATTGGTACTTATTGGTTTTGCAGGATTAGGGATCAGTATCTTTCCTTATATTATTCCACCTTCTATTTCGATTTGGCAGGCGGCAGCACCTGTTTTAAGTCAGCAATTTATGTTAGTTGGAGCGGTTATAATTATTCCTGTGATATTAGCCTATACCAGTTGGAGTTATTATGTATTTCGTGGAAAGGTAAATGCCAATGAAAGTTATCATTAGTCATTTTTTAACAATAAAACCAACGAAAAATAAAGCTCGTTGGTATCAACAAATCGGATGGATGATAATTATTTGGTCTTTAAGTGTATTAAGTCTTGCAATTATCGCCTCATTATTTAAATTATTAATGTACAGCGCAGGAATGAGAACGCATTAATAACATAAAAAATGTATTGTTAATAAAAAAGGCAGTGTTATTAATTAACACTGCCTTTTTTATTTGTTTTTATTTTATTAATTACAATAAATTATAATATTGGTCAGGTTTAACTCTGATGGGGAGTGGAGTGATATCTTGCATCTCTAATAAATTCCTTTCTATGGTGTTACATATTGCATTTAATGGTAAGTCATTGGCAGAAACACCGAATGGATCTTCTAATTCTTCAGCTAATGAGTCCCAAGATAAAAAAGTATAAGAGATAAATACGGAAACAAATGGCGTCATATAGTGGAGATCGGCAACCAATGCAAAAGGTAGCAGAGCACAGAATAGATATACCGTACGTTGCAATATGAGCGTATAGGCAAAAGGTACAGGAGTATTTGAAATACGTTCACAGCCACCCAATACATCAGATAAGTTATTAATATCTTTATTAATTGATTGAAAGATAACATCACTTATTACTTTGTTATCTCGCAATTCGCCAATTTTTAGGCCAATATGTAATAAAATCCGATTAGTGGGGTAAGGGCTATTCATTATCTCATCAAATAAAGGTCGGGGTAAGAGGCGATAGAGATCGACCATTGGGTTTGTTTTTCTTAGCTCATGTTTTAGACTCCAACTAAAAGCAATAAGTAGATTAGAAAAGTCACGATTAAATTGTTTATCTTCCGGTAATAAGGCTTTTATATTTCTTAATATGTTGCGATGGGTAATTAACATATTTCCCCATAATGTTCTTGCCTCCACAAGTCGGCTATAACTTGCATTATTTCTAAAACCAAGAAATATTGCGATAGCAATACTAATAAACTAAATGGGGCAACAGTTAAATGAATACCTAATAATTCATACCATTGATAAACCAAAATAGCGATAATAGACATTGCAATATTAAGACATAAGCGAAAGATTATTTTTGATAGCACTGAACCGTGCCAATCAAATAACCGAAAAAACCAGTGTTGATTAGGACGTATGACCATAATAGTAGTGATATAAAAAGAAAGTTTGTTAAGTTATTATCGCAATAAAATAAATAATAATCTAATTAATTCTATTGAAAGATTAAGGTTGTTATATCAACAATATAGTTGATATAGCCCAGCCCGAAAGTTCAGACTTTCATAATACACTTAATTTCTTTCCTCATCTTCAGAAAGGGAATAATTCAAATGGTGAACCAATGGGGTATTTTCAAAAAAACTTAAGATTTTTAAGTTTGTTTTGTCCATCACTTCAAACCCTTATAATTCCATTCTCTTTTCTTATGTATTCAATACAAATATTCAAAAGGCCTTCAGTGACATAACTCAGAAATGCAAGCTCTTCATCTAGCCACTGGCGTAACTGTTCTTCGGTAACAGAATAAACCTCATTATCAAAAATTTGAGATCCTTCGTTTTCTTCATCAACATAGCACCCGATCACTTCATCAAATAAAACCGTGCCTTTAAACTCGTTATATAAATCCATATCTGTACACATCCGCTCCAGTGGGGGTAATTCCTGCGACCCAAAATAGTCATCCAATTCTTCATTGGTATAAATAGCGGATTTGAGAATATGTTTCCATACATATTCTGGACAGTATTTTTTTGAATTAATTAAACTAAATCGTTCTAGCCCGCTTTCTTCGATGGGTTCTGGATAGATAGTAATGAAAGCGGAGTATGTAAAAGTAAATTTTTTGCGTAATAGCTCCATTAATAACGGATTTACTTTTTCATATTTTTCATAATCAGTGTGTAGGGATTCAAGCATTGTTATTAAGGTTATGAGACATTGGCATTTTTCAAAAAGAGTTTTGCTTATTGTTGCTGCATAAACAGCTTGCTTTGCTTCTTTTTCATAGTCTTCAATATTGTTATACTCTTTGAAGGTTTTAAAATCCTTTTCAGTTATTGTGTTTTTTCTTGCCAACCATAAAACTCTAATCCTGCAAATAACCATCAAAACAATTAGAAATAACAAAAAACCAAGAAAAAAATACATACCGACCCTTATAAAATAATAATTACAATTTTTTATAATAATATAATACTTACCTTAAATTAATTATATTTTTTATGTAGTTAAAAAAACAAAAATCTGGTTTTTATATTGGAACGATTTACCTACATCTCCATCAAATTTCGTCAGTAGTAAGGAGGGGGATCTGTATATACTGAGCACAGTTTGTCACAAATACACTAAACTACATGGTCGGTTTGGTGATGCGCTTCCGGGTGCTGGCGAACAGTCCGTTAAGCGGGTGGCTATATATAGATTTTTGAAACTGAAATGAATTACAAATATATTGGGGAAAATTAGCATGACATACTTTGAGAAAATAAAAGTCGTCGTAGCATATCACGGAAAAAATTAGGGCAGCAAAAAATCTCAGAGGACAAAAAGGGGGCAATGACTATTAGATATAAAAAAGCCACTTACTAAGAAGTGGCTTAATATGCTGATTTAACAGCTAAAATTTGGTGGCCCCTACTGGACTTGAACCAGTGACCAATCGATTATGAGTCGACTGCTCTAACCAACTGAGCTAAGGGGCCTTAATGGTGTGAGATTATACGTGCCATTTGAGGCGAGGTCTAGCCTTTGTGTGACTGTATGCGCAATTTGTGTTCAATATAGAGCAGAAAAAATAAATCAAATAATAATCTTTTATTTCAATGAGATAGTCTAAAAAGAAAGACTTGATGAGTAAAAAATAGACAAGGGTAAAAATAAAAGGGTGATTTTTTGTAAATAGAGATAGAAAAAATCAGCAGATTTTTAGCGAAAACGATAACGGTTACTTAAGATAGACCAAAAAAGAATAGGGATGATAAAAGCAAATTATCAGCGCTGAAAACAGATATGGTTTAGACCGGATAATAAAAAACGCCTGTGAGGCACAGGCGTTTGTATTACTACCAAAATCAAAGAGATTGATTATTCATCAAGGAAGCTACGTAGCACTTCAGAACGGCTTGGGTGGCGTAATTTACGCAACGCTTTCGCTTCAATCTGACGGATACGTTCACGGGTAACATCAAATTGTTTACCCACTTCTTCCAATGTATGGTCGGTATTCATATCGATACCAAAGCGCATACGCAGGACTTTAGCTTCACGCAGTGTTAAACCACCTAATACTTCGTGTGTCGCTGAACGTAAGCTTTCTGATGTTGCTGAATCCAGAGGTAATTCGAGGGTAGTATCCTCGATAAAATCACCTAAATGTGAATCTTCATCGTCACCAATTGGGGTTTCCATGGAGATAGGCTCTTTAGCGATTTTTAGTACCTTACGGATTTTATCTTCAGGCATTAACATACGTTCTGCAAGCTCTTCTGGTGAAGGCTCACGTCCCATCTCTTGCAACATTTGACGTGAGATACGGTTTAGCTTATTAATCGTTTCAATCATATGTACCGGAATACGAATGGTACGTGCCTGATCGGCGATTGAACGAGTAATAGCCTGACGGATCCACCATGTTGCATAAGTTGAGAACTTATAACCACGACGATATTCAAATTTATCAACCGCTTTCATTAGACCAATATTCCCTTCCTGGATCAGGTCAAGGAACTGTAGGCCACGGTTGGTATATTTTTTCGCGATAGAGATAACTAAACGTAAGTTCGCTTCGACCATCTCTTTTTTCGCACGGCGTGCTTTTGCTTCACCGATAGACATACGACGGTTAATATCTTTAACCTGTTCGATTGTCAGTCCTGTTTCAACTTCAATTTGCTGTAACTTTTGTAAGCTACGTTGTACTTCTTCTTCAATACCTGCCAGTTTTTCAGACCAAGGTTTATTCATCGCACGAGCGGCAGTAAACCATGTGTCGTTAGTTTCATTTCCTGTAAACAGAGTAATGAAGTTTTTCTTAGGCATTTTGACCTGATCAACACAAAGACGCATGATGTGACGCTCTTGAGCACGGACTCTGTCCATCATTTCACGCATGTTGTTAACCAGATAATCAAACTGTTTTGGCACTAAGCGGAACTGTTTGAAAATTTCTGATAACTGTAAAATTTCCAGTTCGGTATCTTTATGATTACGACCTTTGGCCTTAATAGATTGACGCGTTTTTTCGTACTGTTCACGTAGCTCGGTGAATTTTTGGCGAGCAAGTTCAGGATCGATGCTGTTATCATCATCGCTATCGCTGTCTGTGTCGCTATCTTCATCTTCGTCTTCATCTTCGTCATCGGCGCTGTTGTCGATTTCATCGTCGTCTTTGCCTAAATTGACATCATCACTTTCTGCCACCTCTTCGGCATTAGGGTCAATAAAGGCTGTAATTAAATCAGAAAGACGCGCTTCACCTGCTTCAACACGATCATATTGTTCAAGAAGATAAGTGATTGCTTCAGGATATTCAGCAACTGAGCATTGAACTTGGTTAATACCATCTTCAATGCGTTTCGCGATATCAATTTCACCTTCCCGGGTGAGCAGTTCAACGGTTCCCATTTCGCGCATATACATACGCACAGGATCGGTTGTACGGCCAATTTCAGATTCTACACTAGAAAGTACCTGAGCAGCGGCTTCGACAGCATCATCATCAGTGTCATTTGAATTTTCTGCCAACATCAGATCATCGGCATCAGGTGCTTCTTCCATGACCTGAATGCCCATGTCGTTAATCATCTGGATGATGTCTTCGATTTGATCTGAATCGACGATATCTTCCGGCAGATGGTCATTGACCTCAGCATAGGTCAGGTAGCCTTGCTCCTTACCTTTCGTAACAAGTAGCTTCAGCTGTGACTGCGGGTTTTGCTCCATAAGACGGTATCCACACTTCAAAGTAATTTGGGTTGGTGTCGGTCGGCGATAAACGGTTCAGCCAACAATAACTACGGAGGGGCATTTTCATTGTCGATTGCTACGATCCCCTCAGCGTAGCAAATGTAGGTTATTTTTTATACCTACCGATAGCGGCAATTAAGCCGTGTTTTTAATCTTAATTTAGGTTTTACTTTTTAACGCGAGCCTGTATTATCAATTGGACTTCTTCGCGTTCATTTTGTGTTAGACCTTCAGTTCTCTCTTTGGCAATGAGGGCGTTTAAACGTTCATCCATTGCGGTTAAAAAGAGATGATCTAACGTATCTGTAAATGTTTTTTCAGCTATCTCATCTATATCTATATCGTTCCACATCGCCAGTTTTTCAAGTTGTTTACCGAATTTATTCTCTCGATAGAGTTCGATAATCTGACCTGTATTCAAGCCTGGCTGTGCTTGGCAAAGAGAAACTAATTCAATAAAAAGCGATAAACCCGCTATTTTTTCTGTATTTAGCCCCTCAAGCGGTGGTACTAATTGGCAAAACTCGGGATTTTGTATCAACAAGGCAATTAAAATACGCATTGGTGTAGTACGTAGTTTTGTCGGTTGATACGATGTTTCGTGATGTAGCGAGTTTCTACCAAATAAACGATCCATCTGCTCAATATCGGGATTTCCCGTTAAATTTCCAAGCTCTCTTAATAAATATAGACGTAAAGTCTCACTTGGGATCTGATCAATTAATGGGCGCGCTAAACTATAGAGTTTGCCATTGCCTTCTTGGGTGCTCAAATCCACTTGTGGAACCAGCGAATCAAATAAAAACTCAGATAAAGAGTGTGCTTGTTCCATTCGTTTTTCAAATGCCTCTTTCCCTTCGCGGCGAACCAGTGAATCAGGATCATCGCCTTCAGGTAAAAACATAAAACGTAAAGAACGGCCATCGTTTAAAAAAGGCAGTGCAGTTTCTAATGCTCGCCATGCGGCATCTCGTCCTGCTCTATCACCATCATAGCAGCAAATAACGTTATCCGTAGTTCTAAACAGCAACTGGATATGCTCTGCGGTTGTTGATGTACCCAACGAGGCGACAGCATAATCAATACCAAACTGCGCTAATGCCACAACATCCATATAACCTTCAACCACTAATAACTTAGCTGAGTTAGGGTGCGTCTGTTGTGCTTCATAAAGCCCGTAAAGTTGGCGGCCTTTATGGAAAATCTCTGTTTCTGGGGAGTTTAAGTATTTGGGTAAATCATCACCTAATACACGTCCACCAAATGCAATAACACGACCTCGTCTGTCTCTAATCGGAAACATAACGCGCTGACGAAAACGGTCATAAGTGCGACCTTTATCGTTTGTTATTACCATTCCTGCTTCAAGTAACAGGGCTTGAGTATCGGGATTTTGCCCAAAACGTTTTAGGATATTGTCCCAACCCGTAGGTACAAAGCCGATAGAAAAGCGGGTAATAACCTCTTCACTTAGCCCGCGATGCGCAAGATAATTTCTTGCTTCCTGAGCGTCAGGGGTATTGAGGGTGCTTTTGTAATACTGATTCAATTTCTCCATCACTTGATAGAGATTTTGTCTTATATGTCGCTCAATCGGGCTACTGCCAGTTCCTGATTCATAAGGAACTTCTAACCCATGCATTGCTGCTAACTCTTCAATGGTTTCGACAAAATCAAGTCTGTCGTAGTTCATCAAAAAATCAATAGCATTGCCATGCGCACCGCAACCAAAACAGTGATAAAACTGTTTGTCGCTATTTACTGTAAAAGAGGGCGTTTTTTCATTATGAAACGGACAACACGCTGAATGATTTTTGCCTTGTTTTTTAAGCGGCACACGAGCGTCGATAAGATCGATGATATCGGTTCGTGCTAATAAATCATTGATAAATGAACGTGGAATTCGTCCAGCCATAAGCCCTTTTACGCCTGTTGTTGAACGAGAATAAGCCGCGCTCTCATAAGAAAGCACGGCCTTTTAACTGCGACTACAGTGTCTGCATAAATTGCGGTATCAGCCGCAAAATATTAGTACAGACGAGTACGACGTGCGTTTTCGCGAGCTAATTTTTTAGCGTGACGTTTTACTGCTGATGCTTTAGCGCGTTTACGCTCAGTCGTTGGTTTTTCATAAAATTCACGACGACGAACTTCTGCTAATACGCCTGCTTTTTCGCAAGAGCGTTTGAAACGACGAAGAGCAACGTCAAATGGCTCGTTTTCACGTACTTTGATTACCGGCATGTGCCTCTCACCTCAATAGAAATCGGTTTGTGCTGGCATGATTTTAGCCAGCCGACATTTAAAATGGTGCGGAATTTTACTTCAAAGCAGGGCACTTTGTAAAGAGATGCACAAAATTGAAACGCAAACTCTCACTTTTGTGTCTTAATTTATTCAAAACACAACGTGATAGTTGCTAACCACACATTTAAATCATGTAAAATAGGTGGATAATTATAGACCAGAAAAAGAAATTTGTCACATACTGGTATGTAAAAGTTGTGGCGAAAGCGTATTAAATTAGCGAAATAATGCTACAATCGATCCATTACGCCATTGCGCGAGGAAGAATTTGGAAGCGTCATGCGAGTTTTAGGTATTGAAACATCTTGCGATGAAACCGGTATCGCAATTTACGATGATAAAGCCGGTCTGTTAGCGAATCAACTCTATAGCCAAATAAAACTGCACGCCGACTATGGTGGTGTTGTTCCCGAGCTTGCTTCACGAGATCATATCCGCAAAACAGTGCCACTGATCCAAGCCGCCCTTAAAGAAGCAAATTTAACTGCAAAAGATATTGATGCGGTCGCTTATACTGCAGGACCAGGGCTGGTAGGGGCATTGCTGGTGGGGGCGACTATTGGTCGTTCTCTGGCGTTTGCATGGGATGTGCCTGCTATTCCAGTTCACCATATGGAAGGGCATTTATTAGCACCGATGCTTGAAGAGAAAACGCCAGATTTTCCTTTTGTGGCGTTACTTGTCTCGGGGGGGCATACACAATTAATTAGTGTAACAGGGATTGGGGAATATACCCTGTTAGGTGAGTCTATTGATGATGCTGCCGGTGAAGCATTTGATAAAACAGCCAAGCTATTGGGGCTTGATTATCCCGGCGGCCCTGTTTTATCAAAAATGGCACAACAAGGTGTAGAAGGACGTTTTGTTTTTCCTCGCCCTATGACAGACAGACCCGGACTCGACTTTAGTTTCTCTGGTTTAAAAACCTTTGCCGCTAATACTATTCGTCAAAACGATGATTCAGAGCAAACTCGAGCAGATATTGCGCGTGCTTTTGAAGATGCCGTAGTAGATACTCTGGCAATAAAATGTCGTCGAGCATTAGAGCAAACAGGCTTTAAACGCTTAGTGATGGCGGGGGGGGTAAGTGCTAACCGTACTTTACGCGCCAAAATGGCAATGATAATGGAACAACTCGGAGGGGAAGTGTTTTATGCTCGCCCTGAGTTATGTACCGATAATGGTGCCATGATTGCTTTGGCGGGGATGATCCGTTTTAAAGGTGGTACCGAAGGGCCTTTAGGGGTGACAGTGAGACCGCGTTGGCCTTTAGCTGAATTACCTGCTTTAGCGGATGAATGATTAGCCATTGGCGGTGTTGGTAATGATAAGTGCTTGGCTTAAGTACTAAGCACTTATGTTTGGTTACAATTAAAGTGAATTATGCCAATGCCGTCCAATCAAGAAGGCTAACTCTAATGATTGTGTCCGGTTAAGGCGAGGGTCACATAAAGTTTGATAACCATGACTTAGGTCAGTGTGTCGAATTTGTTGTAATCCTCCAGTACATTCAGTGACTTCTTGTCCGGTCATTTCTAAATGTATCCCCCCAGCCTGTATGCCCATCTCATGTAAAATATGAATAAAAGCACGAGTTTCTTCAACAATATCATTGAAATGTCGGGTTTTCATACTGTCATTTGCTGATTGTGTATTGCCGTGCATCGGATCTATTTGCCAAATAACCGCACGTTGATGTTCCTTTACTGTTTTTACTAATTCCGGAAGATATGCATGAATAGCATCTTTACCCGCGCGAATGATTAAGATAATTTTTCCAACTTCATTGCTCGGGTTAAGAGTATCTATTAGCTTAATCAGTTTTTCTCCTGACATTCTGGTGCTACATTTTATACCGATAGGGTTTTCAATACCTCGTAGGTACTCGATATGGGCATGATCAATATCGGTTGTTCGTTCTCCTACCCAAACCATATGTGCTGAACAGTTATACCATTTGTTATCACTGGAATCTTGACGAGTCATCGATTCCTCATAATGCAGTAACAAAGCTTCATGACTAACATAATAAGAAGAGGTATCGGGCTGTTTATTAATAATATGATGTTGTGAATGATAGAGTTGTTCTAGCAAATGGAAATAATGCTCAGGCTCTGTAGAGCCAGGATGAGCGTTAATATCCAAGGCCCATTGTTGCTTAGTATATTGTGTATAATTCATCGCACGTAACAGATTTAAGGTCGCTGCTGAATGATGATAGGCAGTTATCATTCTAATCGGATCTGGCTCTCTACTTTTAACTGAAAAATCAAGACCATTAATAATTTCTCCTCGATAGCTGGGTAAAGTTAAGCCATTTTGTGTTTCAAATGCTTGGCTACGAGGTTTAGCGTATTGTCCAGCCATACGACCTAATTTAATCACCGGCAATCCCGTTGATTGTTCAATTAATGCGGACATTTGCGATAAAGTGAATGTTAAATCACGGATAATAGTGGCTTGGCAATCATCAAAAGATTCTGCACAGTCTCCTCCTTGCAGAAGAAAAGCTTCACCATTTGCAACAAGTTTTAATAAATTTTTAAATGCTCTGATTTCGGAAGCTAAAATTAGCGGGGGATAATGCTTAAGCTTTTCTTTGCAATAATTTAAGGCATGTATATCTGGGTATTCAGGGAGTTGCTTGGCGGGTAAAGATTTCCATAATGATGGGTGCCAAGAGATGGAAAATATATTCTGTAATGATAGAGTGTTTTCTATTGGTAAATATTGATGGTTTTGTTCTGTTAAAACATCAATATTATAGGTGCTAAACATAGAAAGTGCTCCTGCGATTATAGTAAGAATAGAAAAAGCGAGGTGATCCTCGCTTTTTGTTATCCTTGGGGTTGAGATGTTTCTAAATAGGTTTTAATGACGCCATTTTGCCTTGCAACATAGTCTTCTCTAACGGGGGTATAGACATCAATAACCTCAGAAGGCTCTAAAGCAATTGCGTGATGAACGGCCCATGAGGGAATAATAAAAGAGTCGCCAGCATGTAAATAAACAATGCGGTTATTTACCGTCAGTTTCAAAGAGCCTTTTAGTATGGATGTGGCAGTTTCATGTTCATGTTTATGTTCAGGAATAATGGCATTAGTTTTAAATGTCCAAAATGCCATTGTAAAATTAGAACCATGAATAAATTTAGCTTGAATTTTACTTTCTTCGCCTTCGTTTCTATTTAGATCCATATCATAAGAGATCATTTCACTAGATAAATATAAGCTCATAGTTTTTTCCTTTTTATTAACCGAGAGACTAGATAATTAATGTTTTGATTGTTGTGATGTAATTAATTGCTTAATTTAATTTTGCATGAATAGAAAATCCCATAGGGACAGGGCCAAAATCATATAAAATATTTAAATGATATTTTTTAGCTGCACTAAGTGTGGTAATACAGCCATCTACTCGCCCTAAACCACATTGAAGTGCTGCTTCACTATTTGAATTAAAAAGAACTCTTTCAATATTATCGAGTTCTGTTATTTTTCTAAATAGATCTTGTGGTGCGGGATGAGAACCTAACTTTTTTATCTCCTTAATATTATTAAATCGGCTAGCAAATAGCATGTTATGGGTATCCATAACAAAACAATCTGTTAATTTGATAAAAGAGAGATTATTAAAAACAATATTGTGTAAAAACGGATAAACAATACAACCTAATAGAATACTATTTTGGCTTACCTCCATTTCTTTTACTGCGGTTTCTAATGTAGGGTGAAGAATAATATTTCCTTGTTGATTATTTTTATTTAGCCAATAATAAGCGGCTTTCTCACAGTTTGTTCCTGCAGGACCCAATGTATGAATATTTATCATGGTCAGTCACCTTTATTTATTATATACGTCCCGTTATATTGATAAGTTCTGGTAAACGTTGTCCATGTTTGATTTTTTCTAGCATGTTATTTTCAATACTATCTATCTTAATCGCTTCTTCTAGAACATTATCGACGAGTGAAAAAGGGATAATCACGGTGCCATTAGGGTCGGATATCACTAAATCACCACTACAGATTGTGGCATGCTCAATGGTGCATTGAGTGCCAGTCTCACTGACAAAATAAGCGCCTTGTGTATCTGTAGGAGTAAGATTGGTGGCAATGACTGGAATGGTTAGATTGGAGAGATCTTTCTTGTCTCGTACCGCTCCCCCTAAAATAACTCCTTCAAAGCCTAATTTTTCAAAATAAGTACAACTCATGCCTCCTGCAAGTGCTGCTTCGGTTATTAGTTCATGTCCTCCGGCTATATAGAATAATCCTTTTGCATCTGTTATTTCAGGGACTAAAAAAGAACTAACTTGTTCCCACGTAGAAGGTTGTTTATCTAAAATAGATTTTTGTTTTCTAATTAATTTCCATTGCACAGTATAAGCTTGTCCAATAGAATAAAAGTTTTCTAGGTTAATACTTTTTAATTGACTATTTAATACAATGGTTTTTCCTAAACTATCGAGAATATCGACTAATGTAGGAGTACTAAGTTGCATTCTTTTTATTAATGCAATTTTATTGGCAGATATTTTTTGTAGCATGGTGAACTCCAATGTTTCACAGAGTTAAATGATTATTTTTTTATGGTTATTAATTAATAGATGTAAGTTGGTTTTTTTTCAAGCTATTTATTTCGTTAAATTTGATTTTTTATATAAGTTTATCTTATTTAAGATTTTTATTTTTAATGTTTTTTTTGTAATAAATAAAACCAATGTTGATATATTTAATCTAAATATAGAAGGGTGTTATTAATAATGTTATTTATTATTTTCATTTTTCGAATATAAAAAAGGTGTTTTTTTTATGTGTGATTATTTTTAATTTATTTATATTTTATAATAGAATTTTATTATCAAATTAAAAAGGTCACTTAGTTAATAAATGACCTTTTTTTAATAAGGATAAGCGTTAATCTTCTTTTTCTTGCTCTTTGGCTTCTTGGATTATCTCTTTATCTGTTTTCTCTGTCTTTTTTTTCAGCTTATGCCAAATGCGACTCTCTTGTCCTCGCCATAAACGTTGAATATTGTCATGATGACGGTAAAGTACTAAGCATGATAATAGTGCAACGGGATAAGTGAATTCGGGTTTAAACCACCAGACATAAAATGGGGCAAGCAATGCACTGATAATAGCACCCAGTGAGGAATAGCCACTGAGTAAAACAGTTAGTAGCCATGTTCCCGCAATCAGTCCGCTAAGATCCCAACCAATAGCAGCGATAGAGCCAAATGCAGTAGCAACCCCTTTTCCGCCTTTAAAGTGGAAAAAAACAGGGTAAATATGGCCTAGACAAGCCGCTATTGCGACAATACCGAGATAAAAGGGAGGCACATTTAGGTAATAGGCGAGCCAAACGGGGATCATCCCTTTTAGGACGTCACAGATAAGCACAGATGCCGCTGCAAGTTTACCACCAATACGTAGCACATTGGTGGCGCCAGGATTACCAGAGCCAAATTTTCTTGGATCAGGGAGTCTTGCCAGTCGGCAAATCAAAATCGCGCTGGAGATTGAGCCGCACAAATAGGCGAAGATGATCATTCCAAGTGCGTTAGCACTCATTTGTATTCTCCAATGTTGATGAACGTTCGTTAGACATGTATGGATAATACGCATATTTCATCGGAAGTGGTATCCGATGAGCAGAAAAAATAAGAGATGACGTGATGGATATCGTATTTATTGAACAATTATCAGTAATAACCACAATCGGTGTTTATGATTGGGAAAAAACCATTAAGCAAAAGTTAGTGTTCGATATCGAAATGGAGTGGGATAATAAGCGCGCATCCCAAACCGATGATGTTGCTCACTGTTTAGATTATGCCAGTGTCAGTCACGCCATAATAGAGTATGTGGAAAAGCGACGTTTTGAATTAGTCGAGCGTGTTGCTGAAGAAGTGGCACAGCTACTGATAACTCAGTTTTCTGTACCACGAGTCAAAATAAAATTAGCTAAACCAGGGGCGATAGCACAAGCCGCCAACGTCGGGGTGATTATTGAGCGTTACGCTTAATATTTGCCACACACAATAGT
Organism: Proteus sp. G2674; assembly: GCF_009915195.1. Taxonomy (NCBI): domain Bacteria; kingdom Pseudomonadati; phylum Pseudomonadota; class Gammaproteobacteria; order Enterobacterales; family Morganellaceae; genus Proteus; species Proteus sp. G2674. The sequence goes on along the minus strand of NZ_JAABLS010000012.1, from coordinate 75,383 downwards.
TAAAGTCGCGATTTCCATTCTATTATCGCGACTTCTCTTTGTTTAGTTAATGCTTCTCGTATGGCACTGCCTTTTAAACCACGACTGACAATTGATTTAACATCAACTTGATTGGCAATCTTAAAGGCTTGACGAAAAAATATTCCTTGGGGATAAGGCAAATTTTCTGATCCTTGGCGTCCCCTTGCATCGGCCTCGCTAATTATAGCGAGTTGATCGATGCGTTCTGGTTTGCGCCAAGCATCAATCGCATCGAAAAGTCGAATTATTTTTGAGGGGCGCATTCTTTCTATGCGGTGGAGATGATCGTGATATTTGGCTGCCAGTTTGGCGAGATCACGTATCTGGTTAGGAATACGATAACGTTGGCACAGAGCCTCAACTAAAGGAACACCCGCAGGGCCATGTCCATGATGGTGAGGCCAATTTTCTACCGGGGTAACACCTTTACCAAGATCATGACAAAGTGCGCTAAAACGTACCGCGATATCGTCAGTCAACCGGCTGGCCATGGCTAATACCATCATGGTATGAATACCCGTATCAATCTCAGGATGCCACTTTTTAGGGGCAGGAACGCCAAAGAGTGCATTAATTTCAGGGAAAAGTATTTTTAGAGCGCCACATTGATGTAAGATCTCAAAATAGACTTGTGGGGCTTGGCTGTGAAGTGCTTTTTCCGTTTCTTTCCACACTCGTTCAGCAGTGAGGGCATTTAATTCACCACTGTTTGTCATCTCTTGCATCAATGACATCGTCTCCGGCGCTATTGTAAAACCTAAAGGAGCAAAACGAGCCGCAAAACGAGCGACACGTAGCACCCTTAATGGATCTTCACTAAATGCATCAGAAACATGGCGCAGTAATTTGGCATGAATATCATCAATGCCATGATAGGGATCGATATATTCACCTTTAGCAGAGTAAGCAATGGCGTTAATGGTTAAATCACGCCGTTGCAAATCATCTTCTAAGGTCACATCAGGGGCTGCATAGCAGGTAAATCCCGTGTAACCTGAGCCTGATTTTCGTTCGGTACGCGCTAAAGCGTACTCCTCGTGAGTATCAGGGTGAAGAAAGACCGGAAAATCTTTACCCACTTGTTGGTAGCCTTGTTGTAATAGTGTCTTTGGCGTTGCGCCAACCACTACCCAATCTCTGTCTTTTACCGGTAAATTTAATAGTTGGTCGCGCACAGCACCACCAACAAGATAGATTTTCACGGGATCTTGATCCTTAATTGCCTGTGATTAATTCATCCAACGGTCATTACGCTTACGGCGACGAGGAATAATATGTGGCAATATTAAACCCAAAATAAGACCAGCACCGGCAACACCACCACCATACATAAACCACTGTAAGATGATATCACGCTGTCTATCATCTAATTGTTGATTAGCAAAATCGAGTTTTTTCTCAGCAACCGCTAATTTTGTTCTCATCTGCTCATTTTCTTTTTTCAAACCATTGATAATTTCATCGCTGTTTGACACTTTATTTTGCATGTCAATTGTGCGCTGGTTCCAGCTTTGGTCGATATTCGCTAATTTATCGCGTAGGGTTTGGATCTCTTTTTCCATAGCCGGAATGCGAGTGCGCATACTCGGTTGTGTACTTAATTGATTTTCTGGTAACCAAACTGTCCGATCTTTATCGTCTTTGATTTGCACATAACCTGTAGCGGCATTACGAGAAAGTACCGTAACTGTTGCTCCTGAACTTAATGAACCAACAATACGGTATTGATTACCAGGGCCACTGTGAACATAGGTGGATAATTCATCGGAAACATAACGAGTTTCTGCGTGTGAGCTCAGAGAAACGCCTAAGCCAAGTAAGGAAAGAAAAAGTAAAGGTAATTTTCGCATTATGTTTTCAACTTTTTTATCTATACAAGAGAATATTTTTACTGATACTAAAGAGTAAAGTTTGCGTAAGCAAATAGTAAACCAGAATGAGAACAGTCTTAACTGATAGAATATAGGGGTAATCTGCCTTTTATTCATTATTGTGAATAGACTACCATTTGCGAAATAACAATGCGTTAAATATTTTACTAATCGATTGATTTACTTAAGGGAAATAGAATGAGCCAATTAGAAACCGAACTCAAACTTAGTGCGATACCTGCCGCTATTCCTCAGATTATTCAGCGCATTCTGACTTTGCCATACCAGCATACACCACCGCATAAATTGACTAATCTTTACTTTGAAACCTCCGATAATCAGATGCGTAATTGGGACATGGGGCTACGTATCCGTGGCATTGACTCTCATTATGAAATGACAATTAAAACAGCGGGTAAAGTGGTTGCGGGGTTACATCAACGTCCAGAATATAATGTGACATTAAATGAGCCAACCCTCGATTTAACCCGTTTTCCCGCAGAAATTTGGCCAGATAATACCGATTTAACGGCATTACAAGCACAATTAAAGGTTCTTTTTCATACCGATTTTCATCGTGAAATTTGGCTGGTGGATTATTTAGAGAGCCAAATTGAAGTGGTGCTAGATAAAGGCACTATTCGTACAGCGCAATATGAATTACCTATTGAAGAGTTTGAACTGGAGCTAAAAAAAGGCCAAGTGGCGGATGTGATTGCTTTGGCGACTTTTTTAGGTGTGCAAGGGGGATTACGACTTGCTTCACGCAGTAAAGCTGCCCGTGGTTATTATCTTGCTAAAGATAAGCCCGCATTATCGTTAAGTGTGGTCAATCTTGCACCTAATGACACAATAGCGGAACAACTGACTAAGTGGTTAGCGGCTATTCAAGCGTTAGAAGAAGCTATTTTTGCTAATCCGACGCCACCAACACTCACCATGCCCGCTATGCTAGCACTGTTTTCTGATTGGTGTAAAAAGCAGCCTCAGTTACCTGAATCAATGCAGCAAGCACTCGATAATCTTTCGTTGTTATCCTTTACCCGCGCAACGGATTATTATCATGTGTTATGGCTGAATTTTAAATTATCTGCAATGGCGTGGTTGCTGGCTATCGCTTAATTTTCTGACAATTGAGAGTTTATTATGTCTGCTAACAGTGTGTTTCAACAATTATGGGATAAAGCACAATGCACGTTTTCTACAAAGCTCAACGAGCTTGCCCCTTTTAGTGAGCGAGAGCAGCAATTTTTTGCCTTTAGCCCCTTTGCGACCGAGCATTTACGTGTCAATCCTCACTGGTTAACGGAAATCAGACAAACACCACCTGTTAGTGATGAGTGGCAAAATTACTCATCTCAATTAAAGCAACAACTCACTCATGTTGATAATGAAGATGACTTGATGGCCATTTTACGACAGTTCCGTCATCAACAATTAGTGCGTATTGCCTGGTCACAATTTTTCCAACTCTGTGATACACCCTGTACGCTCAAACAATTGAGTGTACTCGCGGAAACCTTGATTAGTGTCGCCAAAGATACGCTATATCAGCAATGTTGCCAACAATGGGGAACGCCTTGTGATAGTGAGGGAAAACCTCAGCCATTACTTATTTTGGGAATGGGCAAGTTAGGTGGATTTGAACTGAATTTCTCTTCTGATATCGATCTTATTTTTGCTTATCCTGAAAATGGTGTGACTCAAGGTGGGCGACGTGAATTAGATAATGCTCAGTTTTTTACCCGATTAGGGCAAAAACTGATTAAAGTGTTAGATCAACATACAATGGATGGTTTTGTTTATCGTGTAGATATGCGTTTACGTCCTTTTGGCGAAAGTGGCCCCTTAGTGATGAGCTTTGCCGCGCTTGAAGATTATTATCAAGAGCAAGGACGTGATTGGGAGCGCTATGCAATGGTAAAAGCGCGTGTTTTGGGGGCAGAAAAAAAAGAGTATTGCCAAATCTTACGCCAAATGTTGCGCCCTTTCGTTTATCGTCGCTATATCGATTTTAGTGTGATCCAATCTCTTCGTAATATGAAATCGATGATAAGTCGTGAAGTACGTCGTCGAGGGATGATTGATAATATAAAGCTTGGAGCGGGGGGGATACGTGAAATTGAATTTATTACTCAGGTTTTTCAATTAATTCGAGGCGGTAGAGAGCCTGAGCTACAAAGTCATTCACTATTAACAGTGCTTAATGTCATTGCTAAATTGGAATTACTGTCTGCACAAGAAACATCACAGTTAGCAGATAGCTATCTTTTCTTACGTCGATTAGAAAATCTTCTTCAATCTATTGCGGATCAACAAACACAAACGTTACCTGACAATCTTGAAGATAAGGCACGACTGGCGTTTGCGATGGGATTTGACGATTGGCAAATGCTCTATCAACAAATTAACCAAAAAATGCAGGCTGTTTCCGTTATTTTTACGCAATTAATTGGCGAAGATGATGAAAATGAAGATGAAGAAGATGTCAGCGAATTTAAGCGATTATGGTTATTAGGGCGTTTACCTGATAGCGCAACGCTTTTTCATCAAGGGCTAACGGCAGAAGATAGGCAAGCTATTTGTCAAACACTGCAACTGTTTCGCCAAGATATCAGTAAACGTACTATAGGGCCTAGAGGGCGTGACGTGCTTGATGCGCTAATGCCTAAGTTATTGGCTAAAGTGTGCCTTCAACCACAAGCGTTGGTGATCTTACAGCGTATCACTCCGTTGTTATTGGGCATTGTAAGTCGAACCACTTATCTAGAGTTAATGCAAGAGTCTGATGAGGTATTAACCCACGTAGTGCGCTTATGTGCTGCATCACCGATGATTGCTGAACAATTAACACGACATCCATTATTATTGGATGAATTACTCGATCCTCATTCCCTCTATCAACCATTACCATTAAATGCCTATCAGGACGAATTACGTCAATATTTATTGCGTGTGCCAGAAGAAGATGAAGAGCAACGTTTAGAAGCATTACGCCAATTTAAACAAGCCCAGCTATTGCGTATTGCCGCAGAGGATATTGCAGGGGTATTACCGGTGATGAAAGTCAGCGATCACCTAACCTATTTAGCGGAAGCCATTATCCATGCCGTTGTTCACCAAGCATGGTCCTATATGGTGAAACGCTATGGGGAGCCTGCGCATTTAGCGCAACGAGACGGCTTAGGTTTTGCGGTCGTTGGGTATGGCAAATTAGGGGGCTGGGAATTAGGGTATAGTTCTGATTTAGATTTGGTTTTTTTATTAGATTGCCCAATGAATATTCTGACAACGGGGGCCAAACAGATTGATGCTCGCCAATTCTATTTACGTTTAGCGCAGCGTATTATTCATCTATTTAGCACCAGAACCTCTTCCGGTGTGTTATATGAAGTAGATGCACGCTTACGTCCTTCTGGTGAATCAGGTATGTTGGTAAGCACTATTCAAGCTTTTGATGAGTACCAGAAAAATGAAGCTTGGACTTGGGAGCATCAAGCATTAATTCGTGCAAGAATGATTTATGGCGATGACCAATTACAGCAGATGTTTGCTCGTACTCGCCATGAAACACTATGTTTAGCACGTAACGCAACAGTGCTACAGCAGGAAGTGCGTGAGATGCGCCAAAAAATGGTACAGCATTTGGCACCCACTCAAAGCAATACATTTGATTTAAAAGCCTCATCAGGGGGGATCACTGATATTGAGTTTATCGCACAATATTTGGTATTGCGCTTTTCACATCAATATCCGGCTTTGACCCGTTGGTCTGATAATGTGCGAATTTTGGAATTAATGGCAAAATACCAAGTGATGAGTGAACAAGAGGCTCAGTTATTAACTCAAGCTTATGTCACCTTACGTAATGAGCTTCATCATCTTGCATTACAAACATTACCTGCGGTTGTTGATGAACATTGTTTTATCACAGAACGGCAATGGGTATTGAGTAGTAAACAAAAATGGTTAGATGAATAAACGCTCTTTTTTGTTCACACTATTCTGATGAGTTTCGCTTTTTGCGTAACAAGTTATGGTATTATTTCGGCTTATTTTTGAAAATAATGTGGAGTATGGGATGAAAGTAACGCTGCCGGATTTTAATAAAGCCAATGTGCTGGTTGTCGGTGACGTCATGTTAGACCGTTATTGGTATGGTCCTACAAGTCGGATCTCACCAGAAGCACCAGTGCCTGTGGTAAAAGTAGATACCATAGAAGAGCGTCCGGGTGGTGCAGCTAACGTTGCAATGAATATTGCTTCTTTAGGGGCTAATTCTCGTTTAGTGGGGTTAACCGGCATCGATGAAGCGGCAAAAGCATTAAGCAATACATTAAGTCAGGTTAATGTGCGTTGTGATTTCGTCTCTATTGCGACACATCCAACTATTACTAAATTACGTGTCCTATCACGTAACCAACAACTTATCCGCCTTGATTTTGAAGAGGGATTTAGCAATGTCTCTCCAGAGCCAATTTATGAGCGTATTCAACAAGCATTACCCTCAATTGGTGCCTTAATTTTATCGGATTATGCTAAAGGTGCACTTTCTCACGTACAGCAAATGATCCAATTAGCTAAAAAAGCAGGTGTGCCGGTACTAATCGATCCTAAAGGCAGTGATTTTGAACGCTACCGTGGTGCCACACTCTTAACACCGAATATGTCAGAATTTGAGCAAGTGGTGGGCGTTTGTCATACAGATGATGAGCTAGTAGAAAAGGGCACTCAACTAGTAAAAGATTTAGCACTTGATGCACTATTGATCACTCGTTCAGAGCGGGGCATGAGTTTATTACAAGCCAATGAAGCGCCATTGCATTTACCCACTCAAGCACAAGAAGTTTATGATGTGACAGGGGCGGGAGATACGGTTATCGGCGTGCTTGCTACTGCGTTAGCTGCAGGCAAACCATTAGCGGAAGCGTGCTTTCTTGCCAACGCTGCGGCTGGTGTGGTTGTGGGGAAACTGGGAACGTCAACGGTTTCTCCTATTGAGCTTGAAAATGCTATTCGCGGGCGTGCTGATAACGGCTTTGGTATTATGGAAGAGTCACAACTCAAACAAGCGGTTGCTTTAGCGCGTCAACGTGGTGAGCGCATAGTGATGACAAATGGTTGTTTTGATATTCTTCATGCTGGGCATGTTAGTTATTTAGCTAATGCACGTAAATTGGGTGATCGCCTGATTGTTGCGGTAAATAGTGATGCATCAACTAAACGATTAAAAGGTGAAAGTCGCCCAGTAAACCCATTAGAGCAACGAATGACCGTATTAGGCGCGTTAGGGGCAGTTGATTGGGTTGTCGCGTTTGAAGAAGATACCCCACAGCGTTTAATTGCATCAGTATTGCCTGATATTTTAGTAAAAGGTGGCGATTATAAACCCGAAGACATTGCTGGCAGTAAAGAGGTGTGGGCTGCGGGTGGTGAAGTGAAAGTACTTAATTTTGAAGATGGTATTTCCACAACTAATATTATTAATGCCATTAAAAAGAAATAATTAAGCTGTTTATTATAATTGAAAGGGCACTCTAATGAGTGCTTTTGTTGGATGTACTTGCCGTTTATGTTGGAAATGGCTATAATATAACCATACTCCTGACTAGCGAGTTATCTCCAGTCATAAAGGGAGTCCCTAAAGGCAGTATAAATATATTAGAAAGGGTGAAGAGAGATTCTTCACCCTTTCTAATATATAGGGGGAAAGAATATGAAATTAGAGGAAGTCTTTAATTTTTATTTTAATGGAAAAGAAAGTTTCGAACAATTTTATACATTATCTTTAAATGATCATATTAAAGAATTTAATTTTAATAATAAAAAATGTTATTCAATCAGTGATGAATTAAAAACAATTCAACTATTTTTATCTAAATTTATTTTTGAAAATATAGAGTTTAGAAAAGATTTAGTTTACTCTTATCGAAAAGGAGTTAATGTAGTAGATTGTATTTCTCCTCATAGGTTTAATAATTATATATATAAAACAGATATTGAAAATTTTTTTCCATCTATAGGCTATGACTTAATAAAAAATAAAATAATAGAAAAAGTAAAAGATATTTCTTTTTTAGATACAAATGATGTAATGGTTCATTTATCTAGAATATTAGAGTTAGTTACTATAGATAAAAAACTACCTATAGGTTTTTCGTCATCACCAGCTATAAGTAATTTTGTTATGTATGATATTGATTGTAAAATAGATTGTTTTGCTAAAAATAACGATTTAATATATACAAGATATGCGGATGATATTATTTTATCAGGTAAAAATAACTTAGATAAGAATTCAATTAACCAAGAGATTAATAATATATTGAATTATAATCAGGATAATGTATTTCATTTAAATGATAAAAAAACAAAAATAATAACAAAAAAATTTGAAAGGAATATATTAGGTATAAGCATTTCCCCTGTAGGAACTCTTTCGATAAGTCGTCAGTTAAAAAAAGAGATAGAAGTTAAAATATTTTTTCTTATTAATAATAAAGATAAATTTGTCAAGTTTTCAGAAATGGATGAAATGAGTGCAATATTTTCTTTAGCTGGAAAATTATCTTATGCATTAGGTGTTGATCCAGTTTATATAAATAAGCTAAGACGTAAATATGGTAATTCAATAATTAATAAATTAATTAAAAATAAAGGTGATTTGTGATGTTTATATCACTAAACATTAAATCATTACAACACATTAATAATGTTTTATTAGATTTCGATTTTTCCAATAGGAATTTAATTTGTATAACTGGCCGGAATGGAATAGGGAAAACATCTATAGTAAAATCATTATGCTTATTAAAAGATATAAGTGTCTTAAATAAGACATCTTCAATTTTCAGTATAAATAAAGAAACTAATATAACAATATCTATAAATAAAAACAATTATCATTATTATTGTAATAACGGAGAAATTGATTCAAAAGATATTATTGATGAAAGTTTTTTAAATGTTGAACTCCCTATTCCTTATGGAAAACGTTTCTCTAATTTTCCTGTTTTAGGTAATATTGATAAAGAATTAAGAGAGAGTTATATTAAGGGAGAGTTTAATAAAAATATAGAAATAATTTATTTTTTGAGCCAAATCTATATAGGAGAGAGATTCTCATCACTCAAAGAGGTAATAATAAGAGGTAATAAGTATTATTTTCTTCCTCTTGATGGATATAGATATATTAGAGAGGATTATTTTAGCTCTGGAGAGTACTTTGTAATAAATCTATATAAGACAGTAACTTCTGATTGTAAATTAATTGTTGTAGATGAAATTGATATTTCTCTTGATGCCTCTGCTCAAGTTAGATTAATACAAGCCCTCAATAATTTGTGTGATAAATATAAGAAAAAAATAATATTTACAACACATTCTCTTCCTATTATGAGAGTGTTATATCAACAGGTTGGTGAGTCTATATTTTATTTAGAGAATATTAATTCCAGGCTAATTATGAGAGAAGTCTCATATAGTTATATTGTGGGTGAGCTTTTTGGTTTTAAAGATTATGATAAATATATTCTAACAGAAGATATAATGTTGGAAATTTATTTAAAAAGATTAATTTCTAAAATTGATACAAATAAATCAGTAAAGATTATTTATATAGGTGGTGCTTCAAATGTTATAGATTTTATGAGAAGAAATAAGCGGGAAAACTTTATTTGTGAAAGTAAACATATGATTTCTTTTTTAGATGGTGACTCTCGAGGTAAAGTATCTGGAGATAATATCTTATATAGTCCATTTTTAGATATAGAAGATGAGTTTTTTAGAAAATATACTGAAGAAAATAATAGATTTAATTTACCTTCAATCGGGGTTGATAATTGTAAAAGTAAATATTACTGTAAAACAGTAATTAAAGATATTGGTTACGAAGCTTTTTTTAATATCCTCGATATTGATTTTGAAGATAAAATAGAACAAACAATAGCCGAACTAAGAGAATTTATTAACAAATGAAAGTTATTTTTGAGAAAACACCCTGTCCGAATGTGGCACAGGGTGTTATTACACTATCAACTAAGCTTTACTGTCATTCCCAGTTTCAACAATAACATCAACTTCTTCAATCTGTGCAACTTCCGCTGGCGCTTGTTGTCCTGCTTCCAACTCATTTAAACGTTGCTCTAAACGAGCCAATTTTTCGCGAGTACGTAACAGCACTTGTGTTTGCACATCAAATTCTTCGCGATTAACCAAATCTAATTTGTTTAATTGAGATTGAAGTATTGCACGGATTTTCTTATCAATATCATCACCTAAATCTTTGATACCTTGTGGTAGTACATTTTGGATTTGGCGAGCGACTTGTTCAATTTTTTTTGGGTCCAGCATGGATAGTCCTCACAATAAAATAGAAAGCTATGCTAAGTGTAATATGAGGGCTGTGGGAATAAAACCTGATATCGATATTATTGTTATATTTTTATGATAAATCGTTAAATTATTTGCCTATCAATAACAGATTAGTGTGATTTGACAGGGGTTATTGTGGATTGGGATTGCCTCTTATTATTTTAAAGCGTATAGTTTCTCTGTTTATCTCAGGGCGGGGTGAAAGTCCCCACCGGCGGTAGATACCTGAATAATCAGGTAAAGCCCGCGAGCGCTTTGTATTACCAATGTGATGCAAAGGTCAGCAGATCCAGTGTAATTCTGGAGCCGACAGTTAAAGTCTGGATGGGAGAGAATAAAATAGCATCAGTGGGATCCTTGTATCCATTCCTGTTGTTTCTGCTTGTCTATTTATACAGCAGAGATCCACTCCTAAGACTGCCCTGGTTCTGGTAACTTTCATTAATTATTGAGGTTTTTTTACCATGAATCAGACGCTACTTTCCGAATTTGGCTCTCCATTAGAGCGTGTTGAGCGTGCGCTTGAAGCCCTTCGTGCCGGTAAAGGTGTGATGGTGCTTGATGATGAGAACCGTGAAAATGAAGGCGATATGGTATTTGTCGCAGAAACCATGACCACAGAACAAATGGCGATGTCTATTCGTCATGGCAGTGGTATTGTGTGTGTCTGTATTACCGAAGAGCGCCGTCAACAACTCGATTTACCTATGATGGTAGAAAATAACACCAGTCATTTTCATACCGCATTTACGGTAACTATTGAAGCGGCCCAAGGGGTGACTACGGGAGTTTCAGCAGCAGACCGTTTAACGACAGTACGTGCAGCTGCTGCTGATAATGCAAAACCAAGTGATTTAAATCGTCCAGGTCACGTATTCCCATTACGAGCGCAACCTGGTGGTGTATTAACACGTGGTGGACATACTGAAGCTTCTATTGATTTAGCAACGTTAGCGGGTTTTAAACCTGTTGCCGTGTTATGTGAATTAACCAATGACGATGGCACCATGGCCAGAGCGCCAGAAGTTGTCACTTTTGCTAAACAGCATGATATGCCAGTGTTAACGATTGAAGATTTAGTGGCTTATCGTCTTCGCGAGGAGAAGAAAGCGGGCTGAAATTAACAAGTTAAAACGACACTGAAAACACACACACTTATTCAAGCCACTTAAGTTTTCCTAAGTGGCTTTTTCATATTTTTTGAATAACTATTTCACACTTCTTTGACTATATTTCAAGTAAGAAGGCAGTATGCTAAATGCCATAGATAGCAAGATGATAAGAGGTGATTATGGACAGAAAATTGATGCCTGCGCTATTTGTTGGACATGGCAGTCCAATGAATGTATTGGAAGATAATAAATATACTCGCCTCTGGACGACGTTAGGAGAGACACTGCCTAAGCCTAAAGCAATATTAGTCATCTCAGCGCATTGGTATACGCAAGGGACTTATATTACAGCGATGACTCATCCTAAAACTATCCATGATTTTTATGGATTTCCACCAGAGTTATACCAAATAGAATATCCTGCAAAAGGCTCCATTGGTCTCGTTGCATTAATTGAAGATCTGATTGATCCGATGAAATTAAAACTGGATATGGAGCAATGGGGATTCGATCACGGTAGTTGGGGAATATTAGAGAAGATGTACCCTAATGCTAATATTCCTGTTGTTCAGTTAAGTATTGATGCTAACCAATCGCCACAGTGGCACTATGAGTTTGGAAAAAAACTGGTTGAGCTACGTAGAGAAGGTGTATTAGTGATTGGCAGTGGTAATATCGTTCATAATTTAAGAATGATGGATTGGCAAAATGACCAAGCAGAGCCTTACTCTTGGGCATTATCTTTTAGTGAAACAGTAGAGCGCTGTTTACAAAGTGATAAAGTGCCTGAAGCGCTTTTTACCATTTTATCAACGCAAGAAGGGCAACTCGCACACCCAACAGCAGAACATTTTTTACCTGCATTATATCTACTCGGTTTAAAACAGCCGGATGAAAAAGTAACTTTATTAAATAATGATATTATTAATAAATCACTTAGCATGATGACCTTTCAAATTGGGTAAAATATTCAATAAAACTAATTGATAGAATGTTAAGGCTAAATTTATTTTTTAGGTGTGCCATAAATCCCCGCCCTTTAGCTCAGGGCGGGGAGGGGGGCAATGCTAGACAATAAGTTTTGCTATCACAGCAATTGCGTTATTAATCTAAAATAATATGTGGATAGAAACGAGACAGATCTTGCGTGATAAGCTCTTTATCTTCTCGAATACAAATACCTGCAGATTGGTCGTTAACTAGCCAGCTACCAATTAATGTATAGCTATCACCAAATTTTGGCAGTGGATGGAAGTCCTGAACAATAAAGCCTTCTTCACCGTAAGGGCCATCAGCAACAGCGATATCTTTACCATTTTCAACGATACGAATATTCGCCCCTTCTCGTGAAAAGAGCGGTTTGATGACATAGCGTGATAATGAATCTGGCGCTTTACCGTCATAAAAATAAGCCGGTAATAAATTAGGATGATTAGGGAACATTTCCCACAGCATTGGCAGTAATGCTTTGTTGGAAATAATACTTTTCCAAGCTGGCTCTAACCAACGGATCCCTGCATCAGCAAGTTTGGTCGAGAAATCTTCACGGAACATAAACTCCCAAGGATAGAGTTTAAACATATTGCTGATGATCTGGTCTTGTAGATCGGTCAGCTCACCCCGTTCACCTAAACCAATATCTTCAATAAAAACAAAATCGGTAGCGACTTCGGCTTCTTCTGCACAATCTTGTAAATATTGTACTGTACCGCGATCTTCTTGCGTATCTTGGCAACATGACATATGCAGATAACGCATACCATATTGATCACGCAATTGAGCGAATCTGTCGATCAATTTTTCTTGGATACTATTAAATTGATCGGCATTTTGTGGCAAACGACCCGCATTGATTTGATCTTCAAGCCAGATCCACTGGAAAAAAGCAGACTCATACAATGAAGTTGGTGTGTCGGCATTATTTTCGAGTAATTTTGCCGGCCCCTTACCGTCATAAGCTAAATCAAGACGTGAATAAAGCGATGGTTGCGAGGTTTTCCATGACTCACGGACAAAATCCCAGCAATGGCGAGGAATTTGAAAACGAGTCAATAGCTCTTCACTATTAGCCACTTTATCAGCGACTTGTAAACACATCTGATGAAGCTCTTCCGTGGTTTCTTCTAATGTTTCCACTTCTTCCATTGAGAATTGATAATAAGCATCTTCACACCAGTAAGGCTCGCCATACATGGTATGGAAGTTAAAACCATATTCAGTGGCTTTTTCGCGCCAATCAGGACGTTCAATAATTTGTTCGCGTTTCATGGTTTAATTAACCACCTGCACGATATGAAGAGGAGCCTGTTGAGCTACGGTTGTTATTTGTCGCGCTTGCACGTTGAGCTGCCGCTTGTCGTGAAACGGTATTACCAAAGCCACCACGCGTAATGGTTGATGTTGTAGATGGTTTTGGAGTCATAGCTGTTTTAGGGACGTTCATTTGACGACCACCGACAGCAGGACCATAGTTACGACCCGTTGCATCAACAAACTTACCATTAGCTGGGCTGCTTGGATTACGCGAGCTAAATAAAGGCTGTGCTGGTGCGCCACCCCCCATTAAACGCCCCATCATATAACCTGCCATCAATGGCATAAAGAAGCTACCACCAGAGTTAGCTTGTGCCATTTGTGAACTATCAGGGTTGAGGTTATTGGCGTTTTCGGTGTTAACGGGGTTACCATCAATTGAGGCAGTTTGTGTACATTGCGCATCACCAAATTCAGCAACACAATCTTCCATTGTTGCGTATTTAGGTGCAGTACGTTGCGCTTCTTGTAATGCCGTGCGGTAAGAATCTTCACATTGTGCTGCTTGTGATGGATTCGCTTGCGCACATTCTTGTGCATTCATATACAGTGAAACCGTCTCATCACTCTCTTCACACCCTGAAAGGGCGAATACCGCGGTGATGGCGATGGCAACAGGCGCCAGACGATAAGGGCGAAATGCTTTACGAAAAGCATCGCGATTAATCGATTTGGTACGTTTCATTGTCATATTGGTAAGATCCATAAAAAGTAAAACGTTCAAAATAAAAGCTAGGATAGGTTAAATAGGTTAGAAAATAAATAAGAAACACCTAATCATCAGCGATTAGCAGAAATTTGTGATCTTCATAGGGATAATGGCAATGAAATCAGCTAAATCCTCTATTTATTAAACAAATAATGATTAGGTTATTTATAAATTTAAGTAATGGGCATTAGGTGAATTTATTTTTAATCTATTTATAACCAAAAATGTTTTTTCTCGCTAGTGTATAAAAAAACCGCTTACCCGTATATCACTGTAAGCGGTTTTGATGGTTAACGGTGTCTATTAACGATTAATTTGTCGTATTCAGTACGGGACTTGTTAATGGACGAATAATGTTGTCTGGGGAAGTAGAAATCTCTTCACCCAACGCATTATTTAACTGAATTAAGTCATTTTCGTTTAAGGTACCACGTGCATATTGGATATTTAATTGGTTAATCAAATAGTCGTAACGAGCACTTGATAATTTTTGTTTAGCATCATAAAGCGTTGTGGTTGCATTTAAGACATCAACAATAGTACGAGTACCCACTTGATAGCCAGCTTCAGTTGCATCTAAAGAGCTTTGCGCTGACACAACCACTTGTTGATAGGCCTTAATGCTACTGATGGAGGCTGAAATATTGTTATAAGAAGAACGTGCAATTTGTACGATAGAACGGTATACCGATTCTAACTGCTCACTGGCACTGGTAAAGCCATATTGAGCTTGTTCTACTTGTGAGCTCGTTCTGCCACCTGTATATAATGGAATGCTTAAAGAGAGTCCGATGCTGCTTTGACCATTATAGCTATTACGGCTGTTAGCAGGTGTTTCTGGTGGTAAAGCACTACCATGATTATGACTGTTTGAGACACCCGTTGAAGCATTTAAATTTACGGTTGGCAAATGGCCTGATTGCGCTAAACGAATATTTTCACGTGCTAAATCTTGACCTAAACGAGCACTGAGTAAACTTAAGTTACGCTCTTCTGCGTCTTTTAACAGTTTATCAATGGCGTCTGGTGGAGTGGTGGAAAAACGTGCGATATTAAGTGAAGCCAGATTAATATAATACACACCGCTGACTTGGCGCAGTTTTTCTAATGCGTTATCCAGTTCATTACGTCCAGCCACTTCTTGTGCCAACACGCTGTCGTAGTTTGCACGCGCATTTTGTACGTCAGTAATCGCAACAAGTCCTACATTAAAACGCTGTGTAGTTTGATCTAATTGGCGATACACCTGCTCTTTTTGTGCTTCAATAAATGATAAGGAGTCAATGGCACGCAGAACATTAAAATAAGCTGTTGCGGTATCTAAAATAAGCTGTTGTTGGCTTGTTTGATAGGTAACATCACTCATACCCGCCGTTTTTTCTTGCATGGTCAATTGACGCCATAAAGACATATCAAAAATAGTCTGAGTCAGCGTTAAATTCGCACCAAGAGAGTTAGACTCGGTATTTTTAGCATCACGATAGCCACTTTTATAATCAATAGAAGCGCCTAATCCTAATTGTGGTAATAATGGGCTACGTGCCTCATTGATTTTCTCAAAAGCTTGATTGCGTTCAGCTAATGACTTACGTAATTCTGGGTTACTGTCCTTTGCTTTTTGATAAACTTGTAGCAGATCCTCAGCCTGACTTGCAGTGCTGAATCCTGCCAAACTCATCGTGACTAAAAGAGAGAGCAGTTTTTTCATTTTAATTCCTTGTTGCAACAGTTTCGCTGAGTTGCCTCTGTTAATCTTGTATAGAAACAATTCTAGCAGATTGTTTCCCTAAGTAGGGGTAGCCATTTGTGCCATATCCTTTTATTTTAGGTTAACTTTACAGGATTTGCGGGCAAATATCTTTAAATCTGTATTAAACGTATGCAATAAAAAAAGACTTAAGTATAACCAGAGGAATATTGTATGAACAAAAAGGAAAATACACCATTTTTATATACACGTAATGATGTTGAGCTGATAAGTAAAAAAACACGCTATAAAGGCTTTTTCCGTATGAACGAGTATCGTTTCAAACACCGTTTATTTAAGGGAGGATGGAGTGCAGAAGTTAAGCGAGAAGTGTTCGAACGTGGTCATGCGGGTGTTTTATTGGCTTATGATCCTAAACGAGACGAAGTTGTATTAATCGAACAAATTCGTATTCCAGCTTATGAAACAAGTCAAACACCTTGGTTATTAGAAGTGATTGCCGGCATGGTAGAAGAAGGAGAAAGCCCTGAAGAGGTGGTAAGACGGGAAGCCACAGAAGAAGCGGGGATCACAATAGGTCGTTGTAAGCCCATTGTAAGTTACCTTTCAAGCCCCGGAGGAACCAGTGAGCGGATGTATGTCTATGTAGGGGAAGTGGATGCCACAACAGCAACAGGCATACATGGGCTAGCTTGTGAAAATGAAGATATTCGTGTTCATGTCGTCAGCCGAGAGCAGGCTTATCAATGGGTTGAAGAAGGGATAATTGATAATGCCGCTTCCGTCATCGCACTTCAGTGGTTACAGCTTCATCATGTCACCTTAAGAAAAGATTGGTTGTGATAATTGCCAAAAGAAACTTTATTCGTCACTATGAAAAGATATGATAAATGACGTAATTATCTTTAAAGTATATGAATATACAATCGATTAAGCTTAAACATAAGAGATAAAAAATGTGACTGGTAGCGAGAATATTTCTCAATAATCTTTTGAAATGTGTATTGGGTGGCAGATCTTTAATACAAAATTACGTTAAAATAACGGCTAGTAAGAGAGAAACAAGGAAACCTTTTGGAAAGCCAGCTTGAATTGTCGGTGGATCAACAACACACCGTTAGAATATTACAAATCACAGATACCCACCTTTTTGCTAATGTGGATGATACCTTGTTGGGAATTAATACCTATCGTAGCTATCATGCGGTATTGGACGCGATTAAACAGCAAGGGTTATCGATTGATTTGATTGTTGCTACTGGGGATTTAGTTCAAGATCAATCCTTTGCTGCTTATCAGCATTTTGCTGATGGGATTGCAAGATTACCTTCACCTTGTGTGTGGTTACCCGGTAATCATGATTATCAACCAGCAATGATTGATGCTTTAAATCAGGCAGGCATTCTGTCGGCAAAACAAGTGTTAATTGGTGAACATTGGCAATTGTTATTATTAGATAGCCAAATTCAAGGTGTTCCCCATGGCGAGTTATCTGACTGTCAGTTAGATTGGCTAACACGCTGTCTAGAAAGCCACAAAGAAAGAGATACTGTGATCTTATTGCATCATCATCCGATGCCTTCTGGCTGTACTTGGTTAGATCAACATAGTTTAAGAAACTCTCACCAGTTAGCTGAGCGTGTTAAAGATCACCCTCAAATAAAAATGATGCTATGTGGTCATATTCATCAAGAAATGGATGAAATGTGGAATGGTATTCGCTTATTAGCAACACCCTCTACCTGTATTCAGTTTCGCCCGCATTGTACTAATTTTTCTTTAGATACCGTTTCGCCAGGTTGGCGCTATTTGGAGTTATCATTATCTGCACAGGGTAAGAGGAATATTGATACTCAAGTACATCGTCTAGCGGGTAAAGATTTTTGTCCAGATCTTGACGCGGATGGCTATTAAGTCATGTCTCGTATCCTCTATTTACATGGTTTTAATAGCTCGCCTCAATCAGCCAAGGCGCAAGGGTTTAAACAATGGTTATCAGTCACTCATCCTGATATTGAGCTACTTGTACCCCAATTACCCCCTTATCCTCAGCAAGCCGCTCAATTAATTGAAAAATTAGTAAAAGATAATGCCAATGATAAGTTAGGATTAATTGGCTCGTCGCTGGGGGGCTATCTTGCTATTTGGTTATCACAACGTTTTCATTTACCTGCAGTGGTGGTGAATCCTGCGGTTCGCCCGTTTGATTTGCTACAGGATTTTTTAGGCGATAATGAAAATCCTTATACTCATCAAAAGTATAGATTAGCACCTCACCATATGGATGAGTTACTTGCCTTACGTATTCCTACGATAACTTCCCCCGATCTTATTTGGTTGCTTCAACAAACTGGAGATGAAATACTTGATTATCGTCAAGCGGTTTCATATCTTGGCGCTTGTAAGCAAACAGTAGAGCAGGGAGGAAACCATGCTTTTGTTAATTTTGAACGTTTTTTCCCGGAAATTGTTCAGTTTTTGAAAATAACATCGTTTTCGACTCATTAACCTGCAATACTGGGGTTGATGTCTCAATTCAAAAATGAATATCATATTACCGCTAACACCTGTTATTATAAACAGTATTCTCAAACAGTGAACCGCAGATTAAAACAATGACTCAATCAAGTTATAATGCAAAGGATATTGAGGTTCTTAATGGTCTAGAGCCTGTACGTCGGCGTCCTGGTATGTATACCGATACCACTAGACCGAACCATTTGGCACAGGAAGTGATAGATAATAGCGTGGACGAGGCGCTTGCGGGGCATGCAACCAAGGTCGAAGTTATCTTATATGCAGACCAATCTATTGAGGTTATCGACAATGGGCGAGGAATGCCGGTTGATATCCATCCAGAACTGAAAGTCTCTGCTATTGAGCTGATCCTTGCCCATCTTCATGCCGGAGGAAAATTCTCCAATAAAAACTACCAATACTCTGGTGGCTTGCATGGTGTCGGGATCTCAGTGGTTAATGCGTTATCAAAGCGTATTGAAGTCACCGTGCGCCGAGAAGGCAAAATATATCAAATTGCTTTTGAGAACGGTGATAAAGTTGAAGAGCTACATCAAATAGGTACGTGTGCTAAACGAGATACAGGAACCAGTGTTCATTTCTGGCCGGATAGCACTTACTTTGATATTCCTCGTTTCTCATCAAAAAGCTTATCTCATGTATTAAAAGCCAAAGCGGTGTTGTGCCCAGGCGTTAATGTCTCTTTTACCGATAAAGTCAATAATACCCAAGAAACGTGGTGTTACGCTGATGGTTTAACAGACTATTTAAGTGAAGCTGTCGCTGAATTTGTTCGCCTGCCTGAAGAGCCATTTACAGGGAAATTTGAAGGTGATAACGAAGCCGTTGAATGGTCAATGCTTTGGTTGCCGGAAGGAGGCGATTTACTCACAGAAAGTTATGTGAACCTCATTCCAACCGTACAAGGTGGTACACACGTTAATGGTTTGCGCCAAGGTGTATTAGATGCCATGCGCGAATTTTGTGAATTCCATAATTTATTGCCAAGAGGCATTAAATTAACCGCAGATGATACATGGGAGCGTTGTGCTTATGTGTTATCAGTAAAAATGCAAGATCCTCAATTTGCAGGACAAACCAAAGAGCGTCTATCGTCACGTCAAACCAGTGCCTTTGTTGCTAGTGCAGTAAAAAATGCATTTAGTTTATGGTTAAACCAAAACGTTCAAGTCGGTGAATTACTCGCAGAAATGGCTATTAGCAGTGCGCAACGACGTATGCGTGCGGCTAAAAAAGTGGTGAGAAAAAAACTGACTTCGGGGCCTGCATTGCCGGGTAAATTAGCAGATTGTACTTCGCAAGATTTACGTTATACCGAACTCTTCTTAGTTGAAGGGGACTCTGCGGGGGGCTCTGCTAAACAAGCTCGCGATCGTGAATATCAAGCGATTATGCCTCTACGTGGTAAAATTCTTAATACTTGGGAAGTCTCTTCTGATGAAGTATTAGCGTCACAAGAAGTGCATGATATTTCTGTGGCGATCGGGATGGATCCTGATAGTGATGATTTAAGCCAATTACGTTACGGAAAAATTTGTATCCTTGCGGATGCGGACTCCGATGGTTTACATATCGCCACTTTGCTTTGTGCTTTATTTGTTCGTCATTTCCCGGCATTAGTAAAGCAAGGTCATGTCTATATGGCTATGCCACCTCTTTATCGTATCGACTTAGGTAAAGAAGTGAGTTATGCCCTTGATGAAGCAGAAAAGAACGCTATTTTGCAACGCCTTAGCCGTAAAAAAGGTAAGCCAAATGTGCAACGCTTTAAAGGCTTAGGTGAGATGAATCCACTGCAATTACGTGAGACAACGCTTGATCCTAATACACGTCGCTTAGTGCAATTGGTGATTGATGATGAAAATTATCAAGAAACGTTGGGCATGATGGATATGTTACTTGCCAAAAAACGTTCTGAAGATCGCCGTAACTGGTTGCAAGAAAAAGGCGACGAAGTTGACATCGAAGTGTAATGGAACTCACCAAGCGTCTGAGGAAAATATTGAATGAGTGAACTGACTCATGATGGTGTAGAGCGCCAACCGCTCCACTTATTTACGGAAAATGCCTATCTCAATTATTCAATGTACGTGATTATGGATCGTGCATTGCCTTTTATTGGCGATGGGTTAAAGCCAGTACAGCGTCGTATCGTCTATGCGATGTCTGAATTAGGTTTAAACAGCAGTGCTAAATTTAAAAAATCAGCACGAACAGTGGGGGATGTATTAGGTAAATATCATCCCCACGGAGATAGCGCCTGTTATGAAGCCATGGTGTTGATGGCGCAACCCTTCTCTTATCGTTATCCATTAATTGATGGGCAAGGTAACTGGGGGGCTCCGGATGATCCAAAATCTTTCGCAGCTATGCGTTATACCGAGTCTCGCTTATCTAAATATTCACAGATCCTGCTAAGCGAATTGGGACATGGTACTGTTGATTGGATCCCAAATTTTGATGGCACCCTGCAAGAGCCAAAAATGTTGCCTGCTCGTTTACCTAATATTTTATTAAATGGGACAACGGGGATTGCCGTCGGTATGGCAACGGATATTCCGCCACATAATGCGCGGGAAATCGGCCAAGCATTAACCATGCTATTAGATAATCCTGATGCTGGGTTATCTGATATTATGCAATATGTACAAGGACCTGATTATCCAACAGAAGCGGAAGTGATCACCGCTCCTGAGGATATCAAAAAGATTTATAAAACAGGACGTGGTTCTATTAGAATGCGTGCTGTTTGGCAAAAAGAAGAGGGTTGTGCGGTGATAACAGCTCTCCCTCATCAAGTCTCTGGTGCTAAGGTACTTGAACAAATTGCTGCATTAATGCGAGCGAAAAAATTGCCTTTAGTTGATGATTTACGTGATGAGTCAGATCATGAAAATCCTACTCGATTGGTAATTGTTCCCCGTAGTAATCGCGTCGATTTAGAACAAGTCATGTATTACTTATTTGTAAATACAGACTTAGAGAAAAGTTATCGCGTTAACCTCAATATGATTGGGTTAGATAACCGTCCTGCTGTGAAAGGGCTATTAACCATTTTAAATGAGTGGTTAGTTTATCGCCGTCAAACCGTAACCAATCGTTTAAACCATCGCTTAGAAAAAGTATTACGTCGTTTAGAAATTCTAAAAGGTTTATTAATCGCTTATCTCAATATTGATGAAGTGATTGAGATCATCCGTTATGAAGATGAGCCAAAAGCGGAATTAATGCGTCGTTTTGCATTATCAGATATTCAAGCAGAAGCGATTTTAGAGTTACGTTTACGTCACTTAGCTAAGCTTGAAGAGATAAAACTGCAAGCTGAAAGTGATGAACTGGAAAAAGAGCGCGACAGTATTGAAAAACTGTTAAATTCTCCTCGCCGTCTCAATACGTTATTGAAAAAAGAGATAGAGGCGGACGCTAAAGAGTTTGGTGATGAACGACGTTCTCCTATTCGACCTCAAGAAGAGGCGAAAGTGGTTAATGAACAAGATATGTTGCCATCAGAGCCTGTGACTATTGTGCTTTCTGAAATGGGATGGGTGCGTAGTGCGAAAGGGCACGAAATTGATCCTAGTACCATGAGTTATCGTGCCGGAGACAGTTATCATAGTGCGGTACGGGGTATGAGCAACCAGCCAGTACTGTTCCTTGATTCAACGGGTAGAAGCTATAGTTTAAGTCCCAATGACATGCCATCAGGTCGTAGCCAAGGTGAGCCTTTAACCGGTAAATTGACCTTCCCACCTGACGCCAGCGTAAAATATATGTTAGCGGGAGCCGCTAAACAGGAGTATTTACTGGCAACGAAAGAGGGTTATGGCTCCGTACTCAGTTATGAAGAGATGGAGACAAAAAATAAAACCGGTAAAGGGTTGTTAACGGTTTCAGATGAAACAGAATTGCTAGCGCCTTTCTTAGTCGATGCAGAAAAGAAAAACAATCAACATTGGTTAGTTATTATCACCGATAAAACACGTATTCTGGCGATATCTGCAGAACATCTAAATGAGATGAATAAGAAAGGTCGAGGCACTCGCTTAGTTGCATTAGGCAAAGAGCAAAGTGATGTTATCGAACAAATCGTGTTAATAGCAAAAAATGAAGCCCTCACTTTTACTGTTGATGGTCAACAACAAACATTAAAAGCAGAAGAGATTAGCTATTTTAGTGGTGATGTTGGCGATGAGCCTATCCCATTAAAACATCTTCACCCTGAAGCGGTTACAGTGATCATGTCCGAAAAAGGGCTTATCCGTTGCCAAAAAGGCCATAACATTGATGCGAAATCAGTGGGCTTTAAAACAGGGGATGATTATTTTGATGCAGTTGAAGGGATGAGCAATCAAGCGGTACATCTGATTGATACCACGGGTCAAAGTTATACTGTTGATGTTGACGCATTACCATCAGGCCGTAGTAAAGGTGATGATTTAACTGGACGATTAAAAGTCCAAAAAGGGGCTCAATTACGTCATGTAGTGATGGGGGAAAGTAGCGATAAGATCTTAATGGCATCCGACGCTGGTTATGGGTTTATCTGTAGTATTGATGACTTAACCTCTAAAAATAGAGCTGGTAAATCATTATTAACATTACCTGAAAATGCATTACCATTACCACCTCAACGCTTAAATGATGAATTGAGTGATTTGATCATGATCATTACTCAGGGTGGGCGAATGCTGATTTTTGAAGCCTCTGAGTTGCCAACTATGGTAAAAGGAAAAGGTAACCAAATGGTTTCTATTCCTGCTTCACAGGCTGCAAGTGGTGAAGATAAAGTCGCTTGGTTGCGGGTATTACCAGAAAATGCCAGTGTTACATTGCATTTTGGTAAACGTAAACTCACGATGTCGATGAATGAATTACAGACATTTAAAGCCAAACGTGGTCGTCGTGGAACATCGCTCCCTCGTGGTGCACAAAGTATCGATCATATAGATATCGAAACTCATTAATTTTAACTTTCAATGTAGATTAGTGGGTCATATGACCCACTTATTATTAGGACGCTAAAAGCTTATGCTAGCCATTATTCGAGGCATTATTGTCATTCTGTACACCATTATTGTGGTGACTTTTGGGATGATCTATTGCATGTTTTCTCCCAGAAATCCGAAACACGTAATGACTTATGGACGTTTATTCGGCAAATTATCACATATCTTTGGGATCAAATTAGTTGAGCGTTTTCCTAAAGAAGCTAAAAGTTATGGACCCAGTATTTATATTGGTAACCATCAAAATAACTTTGATATGGTGACAATGTCGAATGCGGTACAACCTAATACCGTGACGGTGGGTAAAAAAAGCTTGGTGTTTATTCCTTTTTTTGGACAGCTTTATTGGATCACTGGCAATATTTTGATTGATAGAGGTAATCGCTCTAAAGCCCATAGCACCATCACTCAGGTTGCAGAGCAAATCAAAGCGAAAAAAATCTCTGTATGGATGTTTCCTGAAGGAACTCGTAGCCGAGGACGTGGTTTATTACCTTTTAAAACAGGGGCTTTTCACGCGGCGATGCAAGCGGGGGTACCTATTGTGCCTGTTTGTGTCTCTACCACACAAGGTAAGATAAAATTAAATCGCTGGAATAATGGCTACGTTATTGTTGAAATGTTGCCACCGATTGATGTATCAAAATATAACAAAGATCAGGTGAGAGAATTAGCTGAAGATTGTCGTCAGATCATGAAGGCTAAAATTGAAGAGCTTGATAAAGAAGTGGAAGAAATGAATAAACGCGATTTTGCAGGTAAGTTAAATTAACAGTCTGTAATTTATTTAATTGTTTATCATACCTAATGCCAAATCGATTTGATTTGGCATTTTTATAACATCATGATTTTAATGGTTTAATTATATACTTTATAATGGATAACAATAAACCTTATAGGTTGATTGATAGTTTGAATATATCCCGATTTTCGGACGGATATTGTCTTTAATAAATTAAAATGCACTAAGTTATCAACTATTTTTAGGATTTATGTCATATCCGCGTTATTATGCTGTCATAATTTGATTTAAGTCTTTTGTCTTTAAATATCACAGCAGCTTTTTTCCTATCAGTTGATCCTCACTCGTGGGATAGGAATATGGGTATTTTGTTGCGGAGAAAGTATGTCATTTAGTCGTCGCCAGTTTTTACAGGCTTCAGGCTTAGCGGTATGTCTGGGCTCATTATCTTCATCTGTTCGTGCAGGATCAGTTAGTGATAGAAAACTACCTATTCCCCCATTACTTGAATCACGTAATGGTCAGCCTCTTTTTGTAACGTTACAAAAAGTGCATTGGGCCTTTGATGGCACACAAAAAACAGAAGTCTGGGGCATTAATGGCTCAATGCCGGGTCCGACAATCAAAGTAAAAAGCGGTGATGATGTCAAACTGATTTATAGCAATCGCCTTAATGAACCCGTTTCTATGACCGTAAGTGGCTTATTAGTTCCGGGAACACAAATAGGTGGAGCTGCAAGGATGATGTCTCCGGGAGCCTATTGGTCACCGGTGTTGCCTATTCGTCAAAAAGCGACCACCTGCTGGTATCATGCGAATACGCCTTTTAAAATGGCGCCTCATGTCTATAACGGATTGGTAGGCATGTGGATTGTTGAAGACGAAGAGAGCAAATCGTTACCATTGCCTAAACATTATGGGGTAAATGACTTTCCTATTATTCTTCAAGATAAACGCCTTGATAACTTTGGAACTCCACAATACGACAAAGAAGCCGCGACAGAGGGCTTTTATGGTGACACATTATTAGTGAATGGCTGTGAAGATCCCTATATTGAAGTATCACGAGGTTGGATTCGTTTACGCTTAGTTAATGCCTCGAATGCCCGACGTTATGAGTTATCGGCGAATGATGGTCGCTCACTCTATCTGATAGCTTCTGATCAAGGTTTGTTAACGTCACCGGTAGAATTGAAATCTATTCCTATGGCACCGGGTGAGCGACGTGAAATTCTTATTGATCTATCAGAAGGCGAAGAAGTGACTATCACTGCTGGGCAAAGTGCCGGATTTATGGACAGATTACGTGGTATTTTTGAACCTTCTAACTTATTGCGCAATACCAATGTGCTAACCATCAAGCCTACTGGACTGATGTCACTGGTTACCGATAAAGTTCCACAACAGTTGGTGGTGGATGACACACAAATTACCACCTCAATTCAACCGAGAACGATCCAATTACAAAACAGTCCTCCTGGTATTAATAATGCTCGTTGGGAGTTATCAAGGATCGATCTTGTCGGTAAACAAAATGGCTGGGAACGTTGGTTAGTGACAGTGGAAACACCACAACCTTTTCATATTGAAGGTGCACGTTTTAAAGTGATTAATCATGATGGACAAAAACCAGCGCCTGCTGATTTTGGTTGGAAAGATACAGTGTGGATCGAAAAACAGAGTGAATTATTAGTTGAGCTAAAACAGCCTTCTTATTCCCATTTCCCTTTTGTTTATTATAGCCAAATACTCGAAAATGCGGATAAAGGGATTGCGGGGCAAATGGAAATCACGCCATCAGAATAAAAATTAAGTAATATCACGTCAAAAATTAAAATAAAAACAGTATTTTTAAAATAAAGATACTGTTTTTTTTATTACTATAAAATTAAGAAAAATAAATTTTTCATACTAGAATTAAATAGCTAAATCAGATTATAAAATAAATTGTTAATTAATTTAGCTATTATGTTTTTTTATCAATCATTGGGTAGTGATATGTATTTAAATGCCAATAATGCCAGTATTGTTAATGTATTGGGTTTAACTCGTACAGTGAAAGATCAGGCTATTGGTATCGGTGATGGTCGTCATGCACAACTGGGTAATAGTAATGCGCGTATTTGGATCAGCGGCATGGGTCAGTGGGGTAAGACGGATTATGGCCACAGTGATATGGATGTTGGTTTCTATGTTGGGTTATTAGGTGCTGAAATTGATGTTACTGAAAATACTAAAGCGGGTCTATTTTTCGGTGCAGGCTCCACCAAATATAAAGGCAATCAATATGGAAAGATAGATAGTAATGATATTCATATTGGTGCTTATGGGATCTCTAATCTTTATGATGTTGCCTCATTAAATTATGGATTTACACATACAAACCAAGATAGAGATGCCAAAAGAACACTCTGGATAGGACAAACTGCAGGTTATAACTCAACTAGTTACGATGCGAAAATTAGTCAATTCTTTTTAGAAGGCGCTTATACTCAATTGAATACTAGCCAGTACTCAATTGAACCTTATGCTGGATTTAGTTGGTTAAGAGTATCCACTGATAATATCAATGAAAATGTGGGTAATATGAAGTTTACCACTAAAACAGATGCACAAGATATTCAAGTTGCTACGGTTGGTTTACGTGGTGGATATCCATTTATGGCAGGCAATATTAATATGGCATTAAAAGGTGATATATCAGCAAGTCATCTGTTTGGTGATAATCGCCCTGAATCACGTCTATGGTTATCCAATTCAGGTGAGGCATCACTACGAGGTGGTAAACTAGATAATTTATTTGGTGTTGGTCTAGGTGTTGATGCGCAGTTAAGTAAATCAACCACTTTCGGTATCTCTTATCAAGGTCAATATAATAGTGATATCAATTCGAGTGGTATTAATGCAATATTGAAAATTAATTTCTAAACCTTATTTGTTTTTTGATATTTATAGCCCTTAGTAATAAGGGCTTTTTTTTGTATGAATATGTAGATAAATAAAAGATAGTTTTACTATAAGATAAGGAGTTTTTATGCATATAAAAAATAATTTTGATAGCGTTACTTCAATAAAAAAATACCATGAAAATATAAAAGAGAAATACCAAATAAAAAATAAAATCAATGATGTGTTAAATACGCTTTCAAGTCTTTATATTGAAAGGGAAAAGATTACTTTACTATCTAAAATATCATTTTTTATAAAGAATATTTTCAATATTAATGTTGGGGTAGTTTTTCTATTAGACAAAAGCCAACATGCTAAAATTAATAAATTATCTATTTTGATAAAAAATGGAGAGAAAATATATTTTAAAAATTGTAAGCTAATTAACTCAGATTTTGTTAGCTTTAAGAACAAACATTTAGATACATTTTTTTTAAATTTAAGTATTGCAATAAAAAATGGTTGTCATGATGATGCTAAAAGATTAATACAATATTATCTTTATGAAAAATCAAAAACAAAAGGAGACTTTATTACTATAATGAACATTGCTTTCAATGTAATTAATCATTATCCAAAAGAAATGTTTGAACAATTGAATAAACATCATCCAAAGTGTGATGACATGGTATATTATAGTGATTTTAACTATAAAAAACATATTGATATGGCACTAAGTTGTATTTGTAAAGTGATTAATAGAAAAGATAATAATGAATTAATTAATTCAATAATGAATTTAGTCACTATAATGTATAATATTTATTCGGTGGAGATGGATAAAGCGTTTATTGTCAATATAACTAAATGTTTTATTGATAAAGCAATGAAATATAATACGGTAAACTATATTAACGATGCTTTTAAAAAGTCAATATTAAATTTTTTGACTAATAAATTAAGAAATAATGAAGACGTTCAAAAGTTTGTAGATGATATGCTTACATTAGGAGTGTTAGAAAAAAAAGATATTATTAAAGCTAAAGAAATGACAATAGAAGACGAGAGTTTTATCACTAAACATAATAGAAGAATGCAAAATATTTTTACTAAGAATGAAAATAGTGATGAAATGAAATATACCATTGCTAATACTATTAGAAATAATTATGAGAATATTTTAGAACAAATAGACAATGAGTGTGGTGATCTTAAAGATAAATATAAAGATATTTTACAGGATATTATTGATTACTTAAGGGACGATAAGGATTGGAATTTTGATTCATTAATAAGCAGTTACAGCTATTTCATTAATAATTATTTACACCTATTTTAGTTCTTTTTATTAAAGAGATCTTTGTTTCTTTAACACTACTTTAATCTTTAAACCAACCAGCACAACACTTAGCTCTTTATTGAGCCATTTTTTATTGACAAACTTTAACTAACAAAGGCAAGTAAACGACTATTAATCCTAAGTAATAAAAGCGTATCACAATTTTTCACCTGTACTCGAGCTGACTCATATTGATGTTATATAGCGATAAAAAAGAGGGGAGCTTAAGAGAGTGTTGATGAAAGAGAAAATGGTATAAGAGTCTTTTTAACGTAGATTTGCAACTAATACTCTCTATTTTTATCAATCGCATGATTGCCTTAACGAAAGGTGATACTTTAATGTTAAAAGTGCTATAAGCCAGTCAATGAGAAGTGGCAGTGCCTCTTTTCGCATGTTATTGATAAGGTGCTACATTTTTTACGATGAGAAAAAAGTAAGGTTCTCGCGCCTGTAATGAGCGTAAAGTAATTGTAAAAACACCTAAAGAATTTTCAAATATAATAGCAACTGCCATATAGCACTATTATAATGCTTAAAGCTTTCATGATTAAGTTAACACTTCCTGTATAAAGCAATTATTTATTATCGGTGAAGCATAAATTGTATCGACTCAAGTTTTCGCTTTCCGTATAGTATAAATAATTTTCCCATTTTTACCCGTAGGTATGTAAATGAATATTAGTTTAATCGCAGCATTAGCGGCGGATCGTATTATTGGTATGGAAAAGGCGATGCCTTGGACATTACCGGGTGATCTCGCATGGTTTAAAAAAAATACATTAAATAAACCCGTTATTATGGGCCGGGTGACTTATGAGTCTATCGGGCGTCCTTTACCTAATCGACTCAATATTGTATTAAGCAGTCAGCCTGGAAATGATGACAATGTTGTTTGGGTGAAATCCGTTGAAGAAGCACTTCAAGCTGCTGAAAATAATGATGAAATCATGGTGATTGGTGGCGGTAAGGTTTATGAGCAATTCCTACCAATGGCGAATAAATTATACCTTACCCATATTGATGCTGAAGTGATTGGTGATACAACCTTCCCCGATTATGAGCCTGATGAGTGGGATTCTACTTTTATGGAATACCATGAGGCAGATGAAAATAATTCGCATAACTACTGTTTTGAAATATTAAAAAGAAGAAAATAACAAAATTTAAATAAAAAAGGAGATTAAATATCTCCTTTTTATTTTTATTAATTTATTAATATATTCATATTTAAATATGAATAGTTACTATAACTAAAATATAATTAGCTATAAAGAGTACCCTATAATTAAATATTCATTATTTATCTTTTAATAAATATCTTTATAAAGAATAATCTATAATAAATAGCGCAATATAGCGGTGAATTCTGCTTGTTGTTATAAAAAAGCTACTTAATTTGTTTTGAGAAAAAATAACCTATTGATTTAAATCAAGTTATCTTTGTGATGGCTCTCAGAAGAGAGTAGATAGCCCAGATAGCATAGTAAAATAAATCAATACCGATGCTATCTTGACGCTACAAAATTATGGTAAGTGTGTGAGACTAGGTTGGATAAAATAACGTTTGTCTTCCCAACGTAAACAGGTTAGAACACCGCCCCAGCAACACCCAGTATCTAGCGCATAGATATTTTCAGGGGTGCCTTTTCCCTCTAAAGAGGCCCAGTGGCCAAAGATAATACTGTAATCATTTGGTAGCTGATTAGGTAAATCAAACCAAGGTTTTAATGGCGCAGGCGCATTTTCAGGCTTATCTTTACAAATCATATCCAACTGCCCGTTAGGAAAACAATAGCGCATACGAGTAAAAGCATTGGTGCTAAAGCGTAATCGCGGTAAGCCAGTTAATTCGGGTGACCAATTATTGGGCATATCACCATACATAGAATTAATGAAAAGGGGGTAACTATCGCTACTTAATATGGCTTCTACTTCTCGGGCACATTTTTTAGCTGTTGCTAAATCCCACTGAGGGGTAATACCTGCGTGTGCCATAACGATTTTCTTTTCTTCATCAACTTGTAATAGCGGTTGACGTCGTAACCAATTAATTAATTCATCAGCATCTGGTGCATTGAGTAATTCATTAAGCTTATCTTTGGGTTTATTACGACTAATCTTTGCAAATACACCCAGTAGATGCAGATCGTGATTCCCTAATACGAGTTTTAACGCTGAGCCTAAGCTTTTGACAAAACGCAATACTTCAAGTGAATCAGGTCCTCGAGCAACCAGATCCCCCGTTAACCAAAGTGTATCTTGATTGGCGTCGAAATTAACTTGATTGAGAAGTTGGCGTAATTCACGATAACAGCCGTGAACATCGCCAATTAAATAAGTAGCCATAATTAATTTATCAATGTAGGGATAGCAAGGCGGAAAACAGGGATGTCAATTTGAAACAGACGTCCTTGTGCGTCAATCATTTCATAATGACCTTCCATGGTGCCCATCGGCGTTTCAAGAACTGCGCCACTAGTATAACGATACCGTGAGCCAGCTTCAATCAGAGGTTGTTCACCAACAACCCCTTCACCTTGAACTTCAGTGGTATTTCCTTGTGCATTGGTGATCAACCAATAGCGACGTAGGAGGCGAATAGCATGTTTATTCAAGTTATGTATGGTGATGGTATAAGCAAAAACATAGCGCTGTTCTTCTGGTGAAGATTGGCTCTCAATGTAAACGCTTTGTACCTGTATCGCCACTTTGGATGAAGTAAACATAATACCTCCTAGGTCTAGTGTGCGCTATTTCACTCAGCGTGTTGCTGTTGTGATGATAACCAGTTTGCCACTTTACAGTATTGCTCAACAGAAATATTTTCTGCGCGTGCAGTGGGATCGATATCTAATGCCAGCATATCTTCTGCTGTAAGTAGTCCACCTAAGCTATTACGTAACGTTTTACGGCGCTGATTAAAGGCTTGTGATGTGATACGGCTTAACATAGCAATATCTGTCACCGGATAGGGTTTTTCCTTATAAGGGATCAGACGCACAACGGCAGAATCTACTTTCGGGGCTGGCTTAAATGAGCTTGGTGGCACTTCAATAATAGGAATGACTTGGCAGTGGTATTGTGCCATGACACTTAAGCGGCCATAAGTTTTACTACCATGACTTGCCACTAGGCGATTAACCACCTCTTTTTGCAACATAAAAGTCATGTCAGAAATGGCATCAGCAAAACTAAATAGATGGAACATTAATGGCGTTGAAATATTATAAGGTAGGTTACCAAAAACCCGCAGAGGTTGCTGACGCTCTTTTGCTAATTGGGCAAAATCAATCGTCATCGCATCTTGCTGAATAATGGTTAGCTTATCTTTTAATGTAGGGTGAACTTCTAAGCGTGCAGCTAAATCACGGTCAATTTCGACGACCGTCATTTTATCCATTCTTTCCCCCACCGGCTCAGTAAGCGCGCCTAAACCAGGACCGATTTCAATAACGGCTTCACCGGGTTGTGGATAAATAGATTCAACAATACTTTCAATAATATAGCTGTCTGTTAAAAAGTTCTGCCCGAAGCGTTTGCGGGCAAAGTGCCCCTGATGGACTCTATTATTCATTACAATTTTGTATCATATTAATGGCTAAATTTAATGCGGTGCGAAAACTGCCAGCATCTGCGCTTTTAGTACCTGCAAGTTCAAGGGCTGTCCCATGATCAACAGATGTACGAATAAAAGGTAGACCGAGCGTGATATTCACAGCACGACCGAAACCTTCATATTTTAGCACAGGTAATCCTTGATCGTGATACATCGCAAGCACAGCATCTGCATGTGTTAAATATTTAGGCTGGAATAAGGTGTCCGCAGGGTAAGGCCCATGAAGTTGAATACCTTGTTGGCGTAATTGCTCTAATGCGGGTTCAATAATATCGATCTCCTCACGCCCCATATGACCGCCTTCTCCAGCATGAGGATTTAGACCGCATACGTAAATATGTGGTGATGAGATGCCTAATTTGGTTTTTAGATCATGGTTTAAAATGGTGATGATCTCATTAAGCAACTCACCCGTAATCGCATCAGCAACTTCTCTTAAGGGCAGGTGTGTGGTGGCGAGAGCGACTCTTAAAGTGTCCGTTGCCAGCATCATCACCACTCGTTGACAATGGCTGCGATCGGCAAAGAACTCAGTATGCCCTGTAAATGGCACACCGGCATCATTAATAACCCCTTTATGTACCGGCCCTGTGACTAAAGCAGAAAACTCTCCGTTTAAACATCCGTCACAAGCGCGAGCAAGCGTTTGTACCACATAGTGGCCATTGGCAGTATTAAGTGTACCTGCGACAACCGAAGGGTCGGTTAATTCAACGGCAAGTACACAAATTTGGCCAGGGATATGTGCTGTAGGTGGATTATCTGGGGAATATTCAACTAAAGTGAGTGGGAGATTGAGTTGCTGTGCTCTTGCTCGTAATAATTGAGGATCAGCGCATACTACCCAAGGAAGTGCCCACTGTGACTGTGCTAATGAAATAATCAGGTCAGGACCAACCCCGGCGGGTTCGCCGGGGGTGATAACGAGGGGTTTTTTTAGCTTAGTTTGCATTATTCTCGTTCATTATTTTCACATAAGCGCCTGCACGCAACTCTTGCATCCAGTTTTGTACTTCTTCATTAAACTTGCGGTTAAACAGTAAGCGGTAAGCTTGTTCTTTATTCGCTGCATCTGTTTTATCAACGCTACGCGTATCTTCAAGTTCAATTAAGTGCCAGCCAAAATTAGAGCGAACAGGTTGGCTTAATTCATTTTTGTTTAAACGCATCAACGCGTCACGGAAAGCTGGATCATAAATATCAGGCATTGACCATCCTAACTCACCGCCACGTAATGCAGAACCGGGATCTTCAGAATACTCTTTAGCCGCATCCGCAAAACTGATTTTACCGCTACGAATATCGGCAGAAATTTTCTGTAGTTTGGCATAAGCTTGCTCATCATTCATGATAGGCGAGCTTTTTAGTAAGATATGGCGTGCTTTTACTTCAGTTACAGAAACGGTTTTTGAAGCACCACGTATATCATTGACTTTAATAATATGTAGACCAACACCTGATTGCAGTGGCCCGACAATTTCACCTTTTTGTGCATTAGCAAGCTGTTTAGCAAAGATTGTCGGTAACTCATCAATTGATGCCCATCCCATATTACCACCATTAAGTGCTTGCGGATCGGCTGAATAAGTGGCGGCTAATTTTCCGAAATCAGCACCGTTTTTTAGCTGGCTCTTAATACGGTTCACCACTTGCTGTGCTTTTTCAATTTCTGCAGGTGATGGATTTTCTGATAATGGAATTAAGATATGGCTAAGATTAAGATCAATACTTTGGCTTGCTTGGCTTTCAATTTGTTTAGCTAATGAGTCCACTTCTTGTGGCAAAATCGTAATACGACGACGAACTTCGTTATTACGCACTTCTGCTAACATCATCTCTTTACGAATATCTTGACGATAATCGTTATAAGCAATGCCATCGGCAGCAAGACGTTTTTTTAACTGCTCTAGTGTCAGGTTATTTTCTGCGGCAATCCCTTGAATGGTTGACTCAACGGCAGCTTCAGGAATATCAATTTGCATCTGTTGAGCCATTTGCAAGATGATGTTATCCATCACCAAGCGCTCTAAGATTTGTTGGCGCAAAACTTGCTCATCAGGCATTTCTTGCCCGGCATTTTTAGCATTCATTTGCACCGTTTGTAACATTCTATTGACGTCGCTTTCCAGAACGACACCGTTATTGACGATAGCCGATACGCGGTTGAGTTCTTGTGCTGCAAAAGTGGTTGTGCTGGTGGCTGCACCAACCGTGATCATTAAGCCGATAACCAGCGTTTTCCAATTTTTCATAAGTTTCCCATTATGTGTTTTCCGCATTTTGCGCGATGACATATTCATTCAGCCAATTTTGTCGTTTGGGTTAATCAAAACGCTCTTTGATAAGGTAAGATACCGCGCTCAAGCATTTTTTGACTACCTAAACTATGATTGTTACTTAGGCCTCTGAGTTCCAAATTGATTGACCATTTGTTGTCAATATCGCTGTGGTCTTCTTTCCAGCCAACAATTTTACGTTCATAACCAACGTTTACCGCCCAGCAACAGGTGTTATATTGCAAGCCGACCATTTGGCTTACTGGCTCTGAATCTTTGGTATCAAAGTAATAAGCGCCGACCAATCCCCAACGTTCTGCTAAAGGCCAACTGCCGACAACACCAATTTGAGAAATGCCTTTTTGGTATTCTGGTAGTTGATTGACCACGCCATCATAAGGGCGAACCCGTGTTGCTTGAATATAATCACGGTCTACATAACGATAGCTTAATTGTAAGAGATGGTCGCTATCACGGCGATACTCCATAATCGCATCACCCATAGAGACACTGCCTAAACGACGGTCATATTGTAAACCACCACGCATACCTAAAGTATCAGTAATGCGCCAATATGCATCGCCTGCCCATACCATAGATCCGGTTTCATCTTTGCTATTGATAATTTCATTCGATGAACCTGTTTTAGGACGCTCAAAGAAATAGATTTGACCAACAGAAATATTAAAACGTTCAACCAGTTCACTATCATAAAAACGTGAAGTAACACCCGTCGTTAATTGGTTTGCAGAAGCAATGCGATCTAGACCACCGTACATTCTGTCACGGAAAAGTCCGCTATAGTTGGATTGTAATAGCGCTGAGTCAAAGTTATTGATATTAGACTGATCTTTATACGGTACATACAGATATTGTACTCGTGGCTCTAACGTTTGCGTAATATCGTTAGTGTCATATTGGCGCTCAAACACCACTTTCATATCTGACTTAAATTGTGGTAGTACGCGGTTGACACTATCATCAAGTTTTTGATGTGGATAATCCTTTTTATAAGCATCAGGAATATCTTGATCATAATGAGTCGCCATCAATTTAAACTCATTATTAAAGCTTGCCCAGCCAGTGGAGGCAGGTAAGGAAATGGTTGGCTCTATATGATAACGGTTCGCTTCAGGGGTGTTTTCTCCGACACTGGTAAAGCGGGCAAATTGTGCATAAGTACGAAAATCAAATGGGCCAATATCATTTTTATAATAATTAAGATCAAGCTGTGGTTCGGCTCGATAAGCCCTTGCATATTTATTATCTGAGAAAATTTGGAACTGTTTAGTGGTTAATGTGGCATTCCAATTTTGCTGAGCATAACCGGTACTGAATTTTTGCGTCGCATAACCATCAGTGGTATTACCATATTGAGAAGTAAAGTCAGTGAAATATTTGTTATCACTGACTTTTGTGTAGTCGATATTAAAGCGCCACACATTGTTCATCACTCCACTGTGACCCCAATAGAATAACCAGCGTGTAGCAGAATCACGCGCCAAATAATCATTTTTTTCGGCTTTATCTTTATTGTATTGACTGTCGTGGTGGATCCAATCAACCGCAATCGTACCGCGACCCGGTTTTGTTAAATAACGAAATTCATTATCAAATTTTAAACCACGGCGACTAATATAATTCGTGGTAATAGTTGCATCATAATTAGGGGCAATATTCCAATAGTAAGGCAGTTGGAAGTCAAACCCAGAACTACGAGAATAGTTACCATTAGGAATTAAGAAACCAGAGCGACGTTTATCGCCAATCGGTAATTGCAGATAAGGACTATAGAAAACAGGGACGTTAGCAACACGAAAACGTGCATTCCAAATTTCTGCTACTTGCTCTTCACGATCTAAGATAACCTCAGAGCCGACAACACTCCAACTATCATCACCGGGTAGACAAGAGGTAAACATCCCTTTATCCATAATGGTATAGCGGTTTTCGCCACGCAATTGCATTTTATTCGCGTAGCCACGGCCTTGTCGGCCCACCATTTGGTATTTACCTTCTTCGATATCAGTATCTTTGTTATTAAGATTAGACCAAGCACGTGGGCCTTTTAAGATGATTTGTGGATCATCATAAGAGACATTACCTGTCGCGGTGACCATTCTTAATGGTGTTTCACCTTCTGTTTGGGTCAACTCAACATTATCTGCGCTTAATGTTTGATTTCCCTGTTTAATGTCCACATTGCCTCTATATTGGATCATGCGTGGATATTCCCCTTGCATATCCTTAGCCGTAATGGTGACAGGTAATGAGTTAGGATCGCCTTCGACTAATGGCTTATTATAAACAGGGACTCCCAGTAAACATTGAGAGGCAAGATCAGCATATGCAGGCTGAGCATAAATTGTGGCCCAAACTAAGGTGGCCAGCAGTGTGGGATAACTTTTTTTCATGAGTATTTATGTGCTTCCGTCATCAGTGGCTTCTACTGCTAAATAGCGAGAAACTAACGCAGGGAGTTATGCAACACTAGCCCAACGTCCTGAACATTGTTCTAACGGTAACCGAAAAAAGAGCAGTTCCCTTTTTTCGATGTTTCTATGTTGAAATCGGTTTATAGCTTTATTAGAAACAAAAAAACACCGCGCTTGTGCGGTATTTCGTGCTGCATAACAACGCTAAAGTTATTCGTTTGGTCACTTATTTTACTTTAACACAATTTAAACGAAAACAGCATTATCTCTGTGCAAGCAGCTAGCGAAAACCTCATCATTTTAAGAAAAAGTTTATTTGAGCTTGCTTGATGTTAGGTGTGAAAGCAAATGAATAGTATGATAATGCAAAATTGTGAGCAGGGCATTGAAGATTTGAGGAGTCTATGCGCTATTGGGGAAAATTATTAGGCCTTATCATCGGTAGTTTTGCCGGGATCGGCTTTTGGGGCATTGTGATTGGGGTTTTTCTAGGACACCTTTATGACGTACAAAGAAGTAAATTAAGCTATGGTGGGCGCTATAATCGTGATAGACAAGCCTATTTCTTTGCTGCCACATTCCAAGTCTTAGGGCATTTAACCAAATCCAAAGGACGAGTGACACGAACCGATATCACATTAGCCAGTACGTTAATGGATAGAATGAATTTACATGGGGCAGCACGTCAAGCAGCACAACAGGCGTTTCGAGAAGGTAAAGAGGTTGATTTCCCACTTAGAGCCACCTTACAACGTGTTCGCCAAATTTGTGCTGGTCGCCGTGATTTACTGCAGATGTTTCTGGAAATTCAATTACAAGCTGCATTTGCTGATGGGCAGTTACATCCTAACGAACGTAAGATGCTGTTTATTATTATTGATGAGCTCGGATTTTCTCGCGCCCGTTTTGAACATATATTAGCCATGATGCAGGCGGGACAAAGTTTTCATTATCAACAAGGGCAAAATTATCAGCCACAAACTCAAGGCCCAACGCTTTCTGACGCCTATAAAGTGTTAGGTATTAAAGAGGGTGATGATGTTAAAACAATAAAAAGAGCTTATCGAAAATTAATGGGAGAACATCATCCTGATAAATTGGTTGCAAAAGGTTTACCACCGGAGATGATGGAAATTGCAAAACAAAAAGCACAAGCTATCCAAGTTGCTTACGATTTGATTAAAAAAGAAAAAGGATTTCGTTAACATCTTGTAAATAAAGATGAGAAAAGAGAGAATTAATCCGTGATGAAGATAACTCAGTCTTAGTTGAGATTATTATTTGTCACGGTAAAATATAAGTGAAATTTAATTATTTCACTCTCATTCTCTTATAAAAGGAACTATATCAATGTCAAACGTCCGTGTTCTTGTTGGGGTTATAGGATTAGCGCTCTGTCTGCTCCTTGCTTCACTAAGTTCGGTGACCGTTTTAGTGTCGTAAGACAGGTTAAAAATCTGCCAGGCATTCAAAATGTATCGGTGAATGAAAGGCCGGATGCGTAATAAATAATTCCTGAGCATGTAACTGCAGGCGAGGTGCGAGTGCTCTTGCCTGCGGATGAGCATAAAAACGATCCCCTAAAATAGGATGACCTAATGCTAGCATATGAACCCGTAGCTGATGGGAGCGTCCGGTTATTGGTGATAGTTTTACCCGCGTTGCATTTTCTTCATATTCCAACACTTCATAAAAAGTTTGTGCAGACTTTCCTGTTTCATAACACACTTTTTGCTTAGGTCGATTAGGCCAATCGCAGATCAAAGGCAGATCAACTAATCCTTGTGGTTTTTCAAGCTTTCCCCAGACACGGGCAATATAGGTTTTTTTCGGCTCTCGTTCACGAAATTGGCGTTTTAATTCACGCTCGGCGGCTTTATTAAGCGCAACAACCATCACACCACTCGTGGCCATATCAAGGCGATGAACAGATTCCGCATCAGGAAAATCGGCTTTTATACGCGACATAATGCTGTCGTGATGTTCTAGCGCTTTACCGGGTACAGATAGCAATCCACTGGGTTTATTAACAACAATAATATGCTCATCTTGATATAAAACGTGTAACCAAGGATCAGTGGGGGGGTTATAAACTTCCATCATAGTGGATATCTCAGCAAAATAACGGGGGAGATAAAGCTTTCCCCCGTTTTAACAGTGATTATTGGTGGGTAACAACAATTAAACGGATCGCATCTAAGCGCCATGTCGCTTCATCTAAGTGGTTAAGAATATGCGTACGCTCATTTTCAATTGCTTCAACTTCGTCATCACGTATATTTGGGTTAACGGCACGTAATGCCTCTAAGCGTGATAACTCATGTGTTAATGCGTTGTCTGCTTCTTGCTTCGCTTGTTCAATTAGCGTTTTCGCTTCCGCTTCCATTAAGGATTCAGATGCTTTTAGTACATGATGAACTTCATTTTGTACCGCATTGACCAATTTGCTGGATGTGTGGCGATTTACCGCATTTAATTGGCGGTTAAAACTTTCAAATTCAACTTGTGATGCAAGATTATTACCTTTTAAATCAAGTAATAAGCGTACTGGAGTTGCCGGTAAGAAGCGAGTTAAATGAAGGTGTTTAGGGGCTTGCGCTTCTACGACATAAATCAGTTCAACTAATAGCGTACCTACAGGTAATGCTTTGTTTTTCAATAAAGAAACCGCACAACTACCTGTATCACCAGATAAGACTAAATCTAAACCATTACGGATAATAGGATGTTCCCAACTGATAAATTGCGTATCTTCACGAGAGAGTGCATGCTCTCTATCAAAGGTAATTGTGCAACCATCTTGTGGTAATCCTGGGAAGTCAGGAACTAACATATGATCTGATGGCGTTAATACAATTAAGCTATCACTACGATCTTCTTGGTTAATGCCCACAATATCAAATAAGTTTAAGGCGAAGTTAACCAGATCGGGATCGTTATCTTGCTCTGCAATCTTATTCGCTAACTCAACGCCAACTTCACCGCCGTTAGAGTGCATTTCTAATAGACGGTCACGACCTTGCTCTAGTTTGAGTTTCATCTCATCATGTTGCTTACGACAAGAAACGATAAACTTATCAAAATCACCTAGTTCATTAGGTTGAGCAAGATAATTGACTAGCGCATCATATTCGTTGTCATAAATTGTACGACCCGTCGGGCAGGTATGTTCAAATGCATCTAACCCTTCGTGATACCAACGTAATAGAACAGATTGAGCGGTTCCTTCAAGATAAGGCACACTGATATCAATGTCGCGGTTTTGACCGATACGATCAAGACGACCAATACGTTGTTCTAATAAATCAGGATTAAAGGGGAGATCAAACATCACTAGTTGATTAGCAAATTGGAAGTTACGCCCTTCTGAACCGATTTCAGAACATAGTAACACTTGTGCGCCTTCCTCTTCTGAGGCGAAATAAGCGGCTGCACGATCTCGTTCAAGTAAAGACATCCCTTCATGGAATACTGCAGCACGAATACCTTCACGTTCACGTAAAACTTGTTCTAATTGCAGTGCTGTGGCGGCTTGAGCACAAATGACTAATACTTTTTCATGACGATTGGCGGTTAAAAAGCCTAGTAGCCATTCAACGCGTGGATCAAAGTTCCACCATGTGGCATTTTCACCTTCAAACTCTTGGTAGATACGTTCAGGATAGAGCATCTCTTTTGCTCGTACTTCGAGGCTCTTTTTCGCTGCCATAATCTCAGCCACCTTAATGGCGGTTTGATACTGAGTTGGTAGTGGCATTTTTATTGCGTGCAACAGTCGGTTAGGGAAGCCTTTGACGCCGGAGCGAGTATTGCGAAATAACAGACGACCCGTACCGTGTCTATCCATCAACATATGAATAAGTGCTTGGCGAGATTTTGTACGCTCTTCACCTTGGGTATTAGAGGCTTTTAGCAACGGCTCTATATCTTGCTCGCTGATCATCTCACTGATGCTATTTTGCTGTTCGTTATTTAAATCATCTTCTGAAAGCAAAATGGTTACCGCATCGGCCACGGGGCGATATTTTTGTTGTTCATTAATAAATTCGTTGTAATCGTGGAAACGATTAGGATCGAGCAAACGTAAGCGGGCAAAATGGCTCTCTTGACCAAGTTGCTCCGGTGTTGCGGTTAATAACAATACAGAAGGGATCGCTTCAGCCAGCGTTTCGATAACTTGGTATTCTCGGCTTGGTGCCTTTTCACTCCATACCAGATGGTGGGCTTCATCGACAACTAACATATCCCAAGTCGCTTCAACAAGGTGTTCAAAGCGTTGTTTGTTTTTACGCACAAAGTCTAATGAGCAAATGATCATCTGCTCTGTTTCGAAAGGATTATCGCTATCTAATAAAGATTCGCTATAACGGCTATCATCAAACAGTGAAAAACGTAGGTTGAAACGACGTAACATCTCAACTAACCACTGATGTTGTAA
Organism: Proteus sp. G2674; assembly: GCF_009915195.1. Taxonomy (NCBI): domain Bacteria; kingdom Pseudomonadati; phylum Pseudomonadota; class Gammaproteobacteria; order Enterobacterales; family Morganellaceae; genus Proteus; species Proteus sp. G2674. The sequence continues at coordinate 33,994 of NZ_JAABLS010000012.1, read as the reverse complement.
GCTTTCAGGAACGATAATTAAAACACGCTCAGCGCGTCCATCCATGATTTGCTGGTGGATTATCATACCCGCTTCGATAGTTTTACCCAGCCCAACTTCATCCGCTAATAAAACGCGTGGGTTATGACGTTTACCCACTTCATTAGCAATATAGAGCTGATGAGGAATAAGACTTGCGCGAATACCACGTAGACCACTTTGTGCTTGCTTAAACTGTTCGCTCATAAATTTACGCGCACGATAGCGTAAAGCAAAACGATCCATACGGTCTATTTGACCGGCAAAAAGACGATCTTGTGGCTTATTAAAAGTGAGTTTGTTATCTAAGAATACTTCACGCAGTTGTGCTGGCTCTTCGGTATCTAAACGTACGCCGTGATAAATAAGTAAGCCATTATCTTCCACAACGTTGTCGATGGCGAGCTTCCAGCCTTCATGACTGGTGACAGTATCCCCCACATTAAACATCACCCGCGTTATTGGGGCATCATGGCGGGAATAAAGACGATTTTCGCCACATGCAGGAAAAAGTAAGGTCACCATACGGGCATCAATTGCCACAACAGTACCTAGTCCAAGTTCGCTTTCTGTATCGCTAATCCAACGTTGACCAAGAGTAAAAGGCATATATATAAACTCAGCTCTCAAATATATAATTTATAAAATCATTATTAATGAATGCAGTATTGCGGTGTTGTCATCCAATCTACGGGATAAAAAATAGTATCTTTCTCAAGATGAGAAAAAAGGTGATTATCACCAAAGGGGCGTTATGTTAATAGATGCAAAGCAAGCCGTCACCTGCAAAATAACACATCTTAAAAAGAGAGCGTCATTTGCCCATTTAACAAGGTAGAAAAATCATCTTGTAGAAATGGCAAAATAGCATCTGCTATCGGCATTAATTGCTTATTAATGTAGTGTTCATAGTCAGGTGTCGAAGTGATATGCTCTAACGGCTCTGGCCCCAAGTGAGTAATTATATAACTAATCCAACCGCCTTGCTGATATTGTTGCGGCCTATTTTGTAACTGATTATAGTCATCCGCTAATCGAGCTGCTTTGACGTGAGGGGGGATATGGTGCTGGTAGTCTGATAATTTTCGTCGCAATCTTTTTCGATAAACCAGCCTATCATCATATTTTCCTAATAGCGTATCAGCAACATAATCACGAATAAACTGTTGATAAGGTTGCTGATTAAAGATGCGTGTATAAAGCTCTTTTTGAAACGCTTGCGCCAGTGGTGTCCAGTCTGTTCTGACTGTTTCCAATCCTTTAAACACCATTTTATCATGACTTAGCCCTGCATAACGTTTTTTACTTCCGGTTTCCATGCCTCGAATAGTGGGCATCAAGAATCGGCGATAATGGGTTTCGTACTCAAGCTCTAATTGGCTATCAAGCTGGTAAGTTTCAGTCAGATAGCTTTTCCACCATTGATTAACATCTTGCGCTAATTGACGGCCGATCTGCTCTGCTTGTACTTCGTTATGAGCGGCTTTAAGCCAAACAAAAGTAGAATCAGTATCACCATAAATCACTTGATAGCCTTTTGACTCAATTAATTCACGGGTCTTTTTCATTATTTCATGACCACGTAAAGTAATTGATGAAGCCAATCGAGGATCAAAAAAACGACAGCCTACCGAGCCTAATACACCATAAAAAGCATTCATAATAATTTTCAATGCTTGAGAGAGCGGGGCGTTGTTATGACGTTTAGCATTATCTCGTTCATGCCAGATTTGTGAAACAATGGTGGGTAAACAGTGTTTTTCTCGTGAAAACCACGCTTGACGAAAACCGGGAACGGCATGTGTGCTATCAGGGTGATGCATACCTTCAATCATTCCCACCGGATCGATTAAAAAGGTGCGAATAATAGAGGGATATAGGCTTTTATAGTCCAGTACCACCACTGAGTCATAGAGACCCGGTGTTGAGTCCATGACAAAACCACCAGGGCTATGCTCTTCGGGTTTTTCACCTTGATTGGGGGCAACATAACCAAGACGATGCATTGAGGGTAAATAGAGGTGAGTAAATGCTGCGACAGAGCCACCACTTCTATCTGCTGCCAGTCCTGTTACACTGGCTCTTTCTAATAAGAATTCCATTAAGTGTGTGGTATCAAAGATACGATTAACCAAGACACAATCTTGCCAGTTATAATACGCTAAGGCGGGCTTATCCTCTTTAAAACGGCGATTGATTTCGTCCATTCTGGCATAAGGTGTATCAATCGCTTTCCCTTCCCCTAACAGTGTTTGAGCGACCGACTCTAGGCTAAAAGAGGGAAAATTCCATGTCGCCATTTTTAACGCATCAATACCATCAATAATTAAACGCCCTTGTGCTGAGGCAAAAAAGTGCCCCGCTTTAAAACCATGTTCACGCCACTCTAATGGGGTATTTTGTCGTCCTAATAATAAATTGATCCCGTAACGCTGAGCATGGGTATGCAAGATACGCAAATCAAATTGAATAAGATTCCAACCAATAATCGCATCAGGATCGTACTCTTGTATCCAAGCATTTAGTTTTTCAAGGAGTTGTAATCGACTACTTACATAGCACAGACGATATCCTTCAGGTTGTTGGCTTTCTTGAACTTCTGGGAGGGTGTCACTAAGCATAAAAACAACGTTATCACCGCAACCGGCCAATCCAATAGAATAAAGCTCACCAAACTCACTGGTTTCAATATCTAAAGAGACGGTACGTAATGTAGGACGATAATCACTGGCAGGTTTTAGCGTGACAGTATGACTATTTTGATAACGAAACCATACAGGCGCGGTGATAAAACGCTCCATCATATAGCGTTCATGTGGGCGGATATCGGCTTCATATAGGCGAATATTATGCTGTTTTAATTGCTGTTCAAGCTGGGTAAGTTGGCGGTATTGTTTACAATAAACCCCCAAAACAGGTTGTCTTTCAAAGTCTTTTAACGCCAGAGGACGAATATCAATATCGCGATTATGACCAACCACTGAGCGTAATATACTTTCATTTTGTTGAGCAACAAAACCAATAGCATACTGCTTTGCAACCGTGACTTTACGCGGTCCATTTTCTGTCGCCAACCAATAGGAGACAGCGATACCTTGTGGGGTGTCACTCCAATGGCGGGTAAGAATAAAGCCTTGCTCTGTGTGAATTGTCATAATTTCCTAATAAGCGAGATATTGAAGCTTGAAAAAGAGATCGTTAACTATTAATTATAATATTAATCATAGCCTTGTTATGATAGGAAATGGGATATTACACGGGTTGATGTACTTATAATAATATCTGGAATGCCCGTAAATGGGAAATAAACTGGGGTAATTTCTGCTTTTGTAAACAACCTAAAAAGGTCTCTACGGTCATTGGTGGATCCTTTAGGCTTTGTCTATGTTGTTGCGCCGCTTTAATACAGCTACTAGGATTTAATTCAAACATGTCACTCAAAAATTCATCAGGATGGATAGCTGAAATATCAAAAGAATTAAGGTATTTTTGCGGAAAATCTTTTAAGTTAAATGTAATTATAGCTTGAGCCTGTCCTTTTATTGCTGCTGCTAGCACATGACGATCATTAGGATCAGGTAGCTTTAAACCACAAATAAGCGGTTCGTAGCCTTCTACTAAACAATCAGGAACATGTGCATTCATTAAATCTCTGGTTCGTATTAGTCGCTCAGCTGTTAATGTTGGATTGTTGACTAATAAATTAGTGATCCATTCATCATGGATCTGATTACTCCAACGTGCTCTAAATAAACCAGTATTAGCAAGATACATTAAATAACTTCTAAGAGGGGCTGGATACATGACACAGGCATCAAGCAAAACAGTATAGTTTGTCATTAATACCCCATATCCATTTCTTGATCTAATTGCGATAATTCAGCAAGGGCATCAAGTCGTTTTTGCTCCAATTCATTTTTATAAGCAACAATATCAGCATAAGCAACTTTCCTACGATTTCCTTTTCTAGAGTAGGGTATCGCTCGTGTATCTAATAATTTTACAAATGTAGGACGGGACATATTGAGTATATCAGCCGCTTCCTGTGTCGTTAGCTCAGCATGGATTGGTGTGATACTAACAGTATTCCCTTGCCCTAGTTGAGTAAGAATTTCAATCATTAGGCGTAATGCACTATTTGGTATTTGTACAATATGATTATTACCCGTCTTATCTATAATGGATAGCTTCTGCGTTTTGCCATTAATATCCATAACAGCGGATAGCTCTTGGCTACTTAATTTTGCTAATGCAATATCTTCAGCACTAAGTCTCTCACTTATCGTATTCATTAGTATTTCCCCCTTTTTAATAACTAGATTATCTGAAATATTCGAAAAATAGTCAAGTATTCGAAATATTCGAAAGAGGCTTGTAGGGGGGAATAAGCTTCTTTCGATATCGCTATATTTCAATAGATTAATTAAAAGGTATCCCTAAAAGCAGTGATTGATCCACTTCGCCTTTGATTAATGACGCTGTATTTCCATCATAGACAATGGTGCCATTATCAATAACAAGCGCTCTTGGTGCGATTTTATGAGCATCTTCTAAGCTGTGAGACACCATGAGTAAAGTGAGATTTTTTTCATCACAAATTTGTTCTAATAATGTCAGCATTTCGATACGTAATGCGGGATCAAGGGCGGAAAAAGGTTCGTCTAACAATAAAATAGGCTGTTCACGTACCAGACAACGGGCAATTGCCACTCGTTGACGTTGACCTCCTGATAGCTGTGAAGGTAAACGCTCTAGATAATCACTTAAAGAAACCTGTTTGGCTCGACTTTCTAATAGTGCTTTCTGTGCCACAGTGAGCTTTAGTCCCGGATCTAGCCCTAAACCAATATTTTGTCTTACCGTGAGATGAGGAAAAAGATTGTTATCTTGAAATAACATCGAGATAGGGCGTTGGGCAGGGGCTGTTTTGGTATGATCTTTCCCTTTTAAAAATAATGAGCCTGACTCTGAGGGCAGAAAACCCGCTATTAAGCTGAGTAATGAGCTTTTACCTGCACCACTGGGACCTAAAATAGCAATACGCTCCCCCGCTTTTACCGTTAAATTAAAGGTCAGATGTTGGTGCTCATAGGTGTAAGAAAGCTGCTCTAACTTAATCATGGGATTTTCCTGAAACGCGTTCGATAAGGCTAAAAAGCGTGAAACATAACAGCAAAAGGAGCATCGCGGTGACAGCGCCATCTTGTGTGTGATAAGCCCCGATTTGCTGATAGAGGTAAAAAGGTAATGTTCTAAAAGTTTCATTTCCAAATAAGGCAACAATACCAAAATCACCAATGGAAATGACACAAGCAAAAGCCAGTGCTTGTGATAGTGGTTTTTTCAAAGCGCGTAGCTCTATCCAACGTAGACGATTAATACCTCGCAAATTAAGGGAAGCACATAATAGATTATAGCGGGTTGCAATATCATTCATCGGGTTTTCAAGTACTTTTAAAGCATAAGGAATAGCCATAAGCGCATTAGTGAGGATCACTAAAAGATAGGGGGATTCAGGTAATCCGGTTGTGCTGTTTAATAATAGAAAAAAGCCCGTCGCTAATACAATGCCCGGCATAGCCAAAATAATGAGTCCACTCATTTCCAGCGCTTGTCCGGCCTTTTTAAAATGGCGTAAGCGTAATTCTCGACTACTCCAGAGCAACATCATCGTTAAAATAACACAAAGTCCCCCAGCGCCAAGTGCAATAATTAATGATGTTGTAAAGGCTTGCCAAAGTACCGGCTGTTGTAGAACACCTAATAATTGACTGTTTAAGCCATCACTTATCACCGCTAATAACGGAGGAAGTAAAAAGAGCATAGCAAGTACGATAATTAAACTATCCGTTATTTTATTAATTAATGAGTCGCTAGGATCACGCCAGCTTAGTTTTTGATGACTACCGACAAAGAGTGTTCCCTTTAATTTTTGGCTAACAAGTACTAATCCTAAGCAGCAAAATAGCTGAATTAATGCTAATAGCGCTGCACGATGTAAATCGTAGTCATAACTTAATGCTTGATAAATTGCCAATTCAACAGTTGTTGCCGCAGGCCCACCTCCAAGCGCTAATACAGTCGCGAAACTTGCAAAGCAGAGCATAAAAATCAGTGATGCAGTAGGCAGGATTTGTCGCCATAAATAGGGCCACTCGAGAAAACGAAAACGTTGCCAGCCATTCATTCCCAATTGTGATGCTAATTGGCGTTGCTCGGTAGAAATACTTTCCAAGGCTTGTAACAACATTCTGGTAGCCAGTGGCATATTGAAAAAAATATGTGCGAGTAAAATGCCTTGTAAACCATAAGGCGTAAAATGGTAATCAATCCCTAACCATTGGCATATTTGAGCCAGCCACCCCATGCGACCATACACAGTTAAAATGCCAAATAGCGCCACCAACACCGGTAGAACTAAACTCATAGCACATAAGCGTAAGAAGAGCGTTCTGCCAACAAACTGGCGTCGATAGAGCGCTTTTGCTAACCAAATTGCCGGTAAAATGGAAAATAGCGCGGATAAAAATGCTTGCCAAAAAGTAAAGCGAACCACATGCCATAGGTAACTATCAGCAAAAATAGTCGATAAATCACCACTTGGCGCGTTAAACCATAAAGCACCGAAGGAGAGAAGGGCGACGGTAAGTAATAATCCCGAGGCGCATAGCCCCGGGATAAGCCATTTACCCATTAGCGGCTAACCGCAGATTGCCAATTGCGAGTCCATGTTTGGCGCTCTTTGGCTACCACATCAGCATCAAATTGTAATGACTTTTGCGGTTTAGGCATAACGGAGTAGACCTCAGGTAGTGGCATATCAATAACAGGATACATCCAATTAGTGGTTGGGATGGTTTCTTGGAAAGCGGGGGTTAGCATAAATTGCATAAATTGCTGAGCTAATTCTGGCTGTTTGCTGGATTTTAGCTTGGCTGCAACTTCTACCTGTAAATAGTGTCCTTCATCAAAAATAGCAGCTGCATAATTGTCTTTTTTATCAGCCAAAATATGGTAGCCCGGAGATGAGGTGTAACTAAGCACAAAATCCCCTTCTCCTTTCAAGAATAAGCCATAGGACTCACTCCAGCCTTTGGTTACTGTCAGTGTTTTATTCGCCAATTTTTGCCACTGCTCAGCGGTATTGTTTGGATACAGTGATTGCATCCATAACATTAAGCCTAAGCCGGGGGTACTGGTACGTGGATCTTGATAAAGGATTTTCCACGGCTGTTGGCTATTTAACAGCTCATCCATGCTTTTAGGGGGATGAGTAATACGATTTTTATCGTAAATAAAAGCAAAATAACCGTAGTCATAAGGCACAAAAGTGTCATCAGTCCATTTTTCAGGTAATGCCAGTTTTGATGTATCAATATTGCTTGGTGCAAAAAGTCCGGTCTGTTTTGCCGCATGAATAAGATTGTTATCTAGCCCTAAAATAATATCTGCCTTACTTTTACTCCCTTCCATACGTAAACGATTAAGGAGAGAAACCCCATCCGAAAGGGCAACCAGTTTTAGCTCACAATCACATTGCTGTTCAAATGCTTTTTTAATTGCCGGACCAGGCCCCCAATCCGCGGTAAAAGAGTCATAGGTATAGACGGTCAGTGTGGGTTTGGTTTGTTGTGCATTTGCGGCAAAAGCACTGAACAAACCTAGTGCACTGAATAAGAGAGTTGAACGAAGAGAATTTATTAACACGCTATTTTCCTCAGTAAAAAGTCAAGTAGGATCTGAGGAGTGAGGAGGCAAATGAGTTATTATTGCGCCATCCTGACTCAAATCCCTACGCCAGTATTAGCTGGATCAGGTTCCACGAGTTTTTCTCAGCTTAAAAAAGCACCCCGTTGAGACATTCCCATTGTAGATAAATACTCACGTTGTGCAAAGTCTGTTGATAGTGGTTTACCGTTTGTGGGTAGTATGAAACAATGAGTTATCTTTCAAGTTTGGTTATTGAGGTAGTCTGGTGATCGATGATGATGGCTACCGCCCGAATGTGGGGATTGTAATTTGTAATCGGCAAGGGCAAGTGCTTTGGGCCCGTCGCTATGGACAACATTCATGGCAATTTCCTCAAGGGGGAATTAATCCTGGAGAATCACCAGAACAAGCCATGTATCGTGAGTTGTTCGAAGAAGTTGGATTAAGTCGTAAGGATGTTAAAATCCTTGCCTCCACGCGTAACTGGTTACGTTACAAGTTACCTAAGCGTTTGGTGCGTTGGGACACAAAACCTGTTTGTATTGGACAAAAACAGCGTTGGTTCCTTTTGCAGTTAACAAGTAACGACAAGGACATTAATGTTCAGCAGAGCAAAACGCCAGAGTTTGATGGTTGGCGTTGGGTTAGCTATTGGTATCCTGTTCGTCAAGTCGTCTCTTTTAAACGAGATGTATATCGTCGCGTGATGAAAGAGTTCGCACCAGTAGTTATGCCATTACAAGAACAAGTGTCTATGTCTCGTCCTTCCTATGGATATCGCCGTAAAAGGTATTAGATAACACTATGCTGACACGTTTGCGGGAAATTGTAGAAAAAGTGGCTATGGCAGCGAGTCTGCCAGAAGCACTTGAACTATTAGTGAAAGAAACGTGTCAAGCCATGCACACGGATGTGTGTTCTATTTATCTTGCCGATATTCCTCATCGCTGTTTCTATTTAATGGCCACAAAGGGATTGAAAAAGCCGAAAGGACGTGCCGTCAGCCTCTCATTTGATGAGGGGGTGGTGGGTGAAGTAGGACGTCTTTCTGAGCTGATTAATCTGGCTGATATTCGTGAACACCCTAATTTTACCTATCTGCCACAAGTAAAAGAGGATGATCTGCGCGCTTTTCTCGGCGTGCCCATTGTCTATCGTCGTCAGTTACTTGGGGTGCTGGTGGTTCAGCAAAAAGAGCGACGCTTATTTAATGAAAGCGAAGAATCTTTTATGGTGACACTAGCCACCCAATTAGGGGCGATATTGTCGCAAGTGCAAACGAAAGGATTATTTGGACAATATCGTCAAAGCCGTATTAAAGCCCTATCCGTTTCTACGGGGGTAGTGATGGCATATGGTTGGCAAGAGATGTCTCAGCCAACCTTAGATCATGTTTTTAAAGCAAGTGCACTGGATATAAAAAGTGAATTAAACCGATTAACGGTCGCCTTAGAAGATGCGACATCGGAGTGTCGCCGTTTTAGTAAGCGCTTTATGGCAAATTCACAAAAAGAGAGTGCGGCTATTTTCGATCTCTATTCGCATTTACTTAACGATCCCCAATTAAGACAAAAAATGACTGGGGTTATACAACAAGGCTACGTTGCTGAGTGGGCAGTAAAAGTGGTGATAGAGAAGTTTTCTGCACAGTTCTCAAGTCTTAAAGATAGTTATATGCGAGAACGAGCTTCAGATTTAAAAGCATTAGGTCAGCGCTTACTATTTCATTTAGATGATGATCTCAGCACGACAAATACATGGCCAGATCGCTTTATTCTTGTGGCGGATGAGCTTAGTGCCAATTTATTGGCTGAGTTGCCAGAACAACAACTGGCAGGGGTGATAGTTCGTGATGGTGCGACTCATTCACACTCAGCGATTTTAGTTCGAGCAATGGGGATCCCTGCCATTATGGGGGCAGATATTCAACCGGAGCTACTTCACAACCGAATGCTGATTCTTGATGGTTATCGTGGTGAGATTTTTATTGAACCAGAACCCTTTATCATGCAGGAATATCGGCAAATTATTGATGAAGAAAGAGTATTGAGTCAACTTGCTGAAGAGCAGCTTGAACAGCAAGCGGTATTAAAAAATGGTGAATCCATCAGTGTGCAATTAAATGCAGGGCTAAGCATTAAATATGAACAACGTATTAGCGTTGGCATAGATGGTGTCGGTCTTTATCGCACAGAAATCCCTTTTATGTTACAAAGCGGTTTTCCTTCCGAAGATGAACAAAAAAACCGTTATCGTGAAATCTTATCATTTTTTCCCAATAAACCCGTCGTACTACGTGCTTTAGATATAGGTGCAGATAAACAGCTTCCTTATATGCCGATAAATGAGGAGAACCCTTGTTTAGGGTGGCGGGGGATCAGAATATTACTCGATCAGCCAGAAATATTTCTGATCCAACTACGAGCGATGTTAAAAGCTAATCTTGAATTTAAAAATTTGAAAATATTGTTGCCGATGGTGACAAGTATTGATGAAATTGAAGAAGCGAAAGCATTGTTACTAAGAGCATGTGCTGAAGTTAGCCGAGAAATGAAATGCGAATGCATTCTACCACCTGTGGGGATCATGCTTGAAGTCCCCTCATTGGTCTTTATGTTACCGCAATTAGCACATCGAGTAGATTTTATCTCGATTGGTACCAATGATTTAACGCAATATTTACTTGCAGTCGATCGTAATAATACCCATGTAGCACTGCTCTATGATAATTTGCATCCTGCATTACTGCGTTCGCTTAATATTATTGCTTTAGAATGCCAACGTTATCAGTTACCAGTCAGTGTTTGTGGCGAAATGGCGGGTACGCCGATGGGGGCATTGCTACTAATAGGGCTAGGTTTTCGTCAGTTAAGCATGAGTGGCCGTAGTTTACCTAGGGTAAAATACTTATTGCGCCATCTAGATCCTGCTATCTTACAGCCTTTTATGCAACAGGTGTTGAAAGCTGAAACGGCAATAGAGATAAAAAAATTGTCTGCTGATTTTATGGAAAGACAAGGATTAGGTGGATTAATTCGCGGAGGTATCTGATAGGCCTTCGTATAAACTTTTTGTCTAAGGGGTTATCCACATCGACCCATAGATAGAAAATCATTAATAAAGTGAAGTAGGGAAGAATGAGTATAAACTACCTTAAATTTCCAGAAATCGATCCAGTTATGTTTTCTATCGGGCCAGTATCTTTGCACTGGTACGGCATGATGTATTTGATTGGATTCGTATTTGCATTATGGCTAGCAAACCGCAGAGCGGCAAAACCTAACAGTGGTTGGCAAAAAAGTGAAGTCGAAACATTACTTTATGTAGGGTTTGTGGGCGTGTTTATTGGTGGGCGTCTAGGATATGTTTTATTCTATAACTTACCGGTATTTTTAGACAATCCACTTTACCTATTTAAAGTCTGGGATGGCGGAATGTCCTTCCACGGTGGCTTAATTGGGGTGATCTGCGCCATGATTTGGTTTGCTCGTCGCACTAAACGTCACTTTTTTCAAGTCGCAGACTTTGTTGCTCCATTAATTCCATTTGGTTTAGGTTTAGGACGTATTGGTAACTTTATTAATGGAGAGCTTTGGGGGAGAGTCACCTTAGATACCCCTTGGGCGATTTTATTCCCAGGCTCCCGTGCAGAAGATCTACAGCTTGTCGCGCAAGATCCCACTACACTATTACCTATCATTCAGCAATACGGCGTATTGCCTCGCCACCCATCGCAACTCTATGAAATGTTCCTAGAAGGCGTGGTATTATTTATTATTCTGAATATCTTTGTACGCAAAAATCGTCCTATGGGCAGTGTATCGGGGTTATTCTTAATTGGTTATGGTGCTTTCCGTATTATTGTTGAATTCTTCCGCCAACCTGATGCGCAATTAGGTTTATTTAGCGGTATCAGCATGGGGCAAATTCTTTCCATTCCAATGATAATATTAGGCATTATCTTTATGGTGTGGGCGTATCGTCGCGATAAAGCCACTCCACAGACGCCAACAACACACTAACTATTATTAGCTAACAAAAAAGAGAGACTACATGAAGCAGTATCTGGCATTGTGTCAACGCATTATCGATGAAGGTGAATGGATTGATAATAAACGGACAGGAACCCGTTGTTTAACGGTGATAAATGCCGATCTGGAATATGATGTTGCCAATAACCAATTTCCACTCATAACAACGCGTAAAAGTTTTTACAAAGCCGCGATTGCGGAACTATTAGGGTACTTACGTGGTTATGATAATGCAGCACAATTTCGTGCTATTGGCTGTAATACGTGGAACGCGAATGCTAATGAAAATAGCGCATGGTTAAATAATCCGCATCGTAAGGGTGAAGATGATATGGGCCGAGTCTATGGTGTTCAAGGACGCCAATGGCAACGCCCTGATGGCTCGCACTTTGATCAATTACGTAAAGTGGTAGATAACTTAACTAACGGTATTGACGATCGTGGTGAGATAGTCACTTTTTATAATCCCGGAGAAACAGCGTTAGGGTGTTTACGTCCATGCATGCATACACATACTTTTTCATTGCTCGGTGACAGGCTTTATTTAACCTCATATCAACGTAGCTGTGATGTCCCATTAGGGTTGAATTTTAATCAAATTCAATGCTTTGTATTATTAGCGCTGGTGGCTCAAATCACAGGGCATAAACCAGGTAAAGCATTCCATAAGATAGTTAATGCTCACATTTATGAGAACCAATTACCTCTGATGCGCGATGTTCAACTAAAAAGAGAGCCATTGCCATTACCTAAGCTACATATTAATCCAAACATTAATACATTAGATGATATAGAAACTTGGGTCACGACAGATGACTTTAGTGTCGAAGGTTATCAGTGTCACGAGGCGATAAAATACCCGTTCACGGTGTAGTTTAACTCACTGATTTGGTTTAACACTTAACAACCCCCAATAGTTGAATTCGATTATTGGGGGTTTTTGATATACAAAACACCCCCTTTATTGGGGTTTATTTGTATATCAAGGTAATGTACTATACTCAAATATACAAAATAACCCCTCGTTGGGGGTGATTTAGTAGAGGTTGATATGGAGTTAATAAGAGCAATTAATGTTTTTAACAAATTCAGTAAGCAAGGTAGAAATATCTTCCTCACCAAAGATTTAAAAATGCTTTTTCCTGATGAGTCTCCGAAAACATTACAAAAATCAGTTGACCGGCTGATCGCGCATGATGTGCTACGCCGAGCATCAAAAGGTGTATATATCTATACTCAAGGTTCATTGGGGCCTTACCCTTTAGAACGTCTGGCCGAAAATATTCGACGAGGCCACTACAACTACATTAGTTTGGAATCCGCTCTATCTCAGTACGGTGTAATTTCACAGATCCCCATCGACAGACTTACGATTATGTCCACAGGCCGGTCTGGAGAGTTTGTAACGCCTTGGGGCGTTATTGAGGTTACCCATACTGCCAAGAAGCCTCTTGAAATACTCAATACTACGGTGGAAGGAAGGGGGCCATTAAGAATTGCAACAAAGGAGACTGCCATTAAGGATCTAATGAAGGTTGGCAGGAATACACACCTCATCCAACGTGAGGAATTAAACTATGTCTGATTTTGTCAATTTTAATGAGCTGGTTGACAGCATTGTCATCGAAAAGGATTACGGCGCGAACAGGCCTGTCGTGGAAAAAGAATTGCTACATTATGACATTCTTTATGCTCTTTCCGCCACAGGGCTTTTAAAGCACATCACATTTCAGGGCGGTACATCGCTTAGGCTTTGCTATGGATCAAACAGATTTAGTGAAGATCTGGACTTTGCTGGTGGTCGTGACTTCTGTTCAGCGCAACTGCTTGAGATTAAAGCGTGTATTGAGAAATATGTTGGTGAGCGATATGGCTTGGAGGTTGTGGTTAAAGAGCCAAAAGAGCTAAGAAAAGAACCTGATTATGCAGATGTAAAAGTCGATAAGTGGCAAATATCAGTGACTACCAATCCAGGAAAAAAAGACCTACCAAAGCAGAAGATCAAAGTGGAAATAGCCAACATTCCTGCATACACCAACACCCTTCGAACGCTTGTTAAAAACTATGAGCAGCTTCCTAGTGGCTATTCTGACCTGATTATTAGAGTGGAAGAGCTCACGGAGGTCATGGCTGATAAATTGGTTTCATTCCCAGCAACAACCTCACGTATTCGGTATAGAGATATGTGGGATTTGGTGTGGTTGCACCAGAAAGGGGTTAAACCAGACGCTGAACTGGTAATGAAAAAGGTTGCCGATTATAAGCTCAATGAGCATTTTGAGGAATGGTTGCAAGCAAGAATTGAGTCTTTGCCTGCATTGGTTGCGAGTGAAAAGTTTAAGGGAGAGATGAAGCGATTCTTACCTGTGTCTGTCGTAGATAGAACTCTCCTTCACCCAGATTTTCTTGAATTTTTACAAATTACTCTTCATGAACTGCTAGTCACTATCCAAACAGATATTTATGGAAGTAAAGATCCGAAGCTAGTAAAAAAATTTGAAATGTAGCACTCCAGCTAAGCCCGAACCTTTGAAGTGACCCCCATTTGAAGTGACCCCCAATAGTTGAATTCGATTATTGGGGGTTTTTGATATCAAAAAATCGTCATTTTATTGTTATTAACTTAAAAAAATATCGTATTGCGTAACCTCTCTTAAATTTGATGAGCTTTTATTTACCTATCTGGTTTTTGCCTGCATTGTTATTGAGATAAAACAGTAAAAATGACAAGGAAAACAAGCAGGAGGCATGGATGACAGGCAATCATTATTCCCACTCTAAACATTTAGGGAGTAGCTTATTCGAGGTGCTTATTGTTATGGCTATAGTAGCAATATTGAGCGCTTTATCCTTGAACTCATATCATCAGTTGTTACGCCAACGCCAGTTAGTTCAAAGTGTAAGAGAAGTGATGGCGTTTTTAGCTTATCAACAACAACGCTCACTGCTCTTTAATTGCAAAGTGCAAATTGTATTGTGGCTATCACCTATCAATAAATTAGAGGCAAAATCGTTAACATCATCCACAACCAAAGACAGTATTCAATTAGGGTTAAGCAATCAGCTTATTCGCTCTACAGCAACACGCTTTACATTTTGTGGCTTACGCCAAACATTACGACCGATGCATTTTGTGCTGTCAAATGGTGATGAAGAGGTCAAAATTATTATCTCTTCATTAGGGCGTATTCGAGCGTGCAGTCAGACAATAAAGGCATTTTCAGTATGCTAAAGCGTCCTTTGTCTATTCAACATCATGATTTTGCGGGTTTTATGTTGATGGAGTGCCTCTTTGTGATGACGATAAGTAGTATTTTATTAGTTTGTATTGGACGTGCTTATCCTTATATTATCAATGAGTTAACTTCTTCTTATCAACAATATCGTTTAGAGATTTATCTAAAACAGCGTTTGCAGTTACTGGAAACGCAATTAAGGCGAGCAGGGTACTGCAATGGTGATTGCACTGTTAAAAAAGCTTCTTTACCTGCATCACTTAAAATAGGTCATTATCCTTATCACCCTCATGGCTCTTGTGTTTTGTTTGTTTACGATATGAACAATAACGGCCGTTGGGAGAGTCCAGAAGAACAAGAGAGTGATTACTTTGGTTTTAGATTAAAAAACGGTCAGCTTGAACAACGTCGTGGTGTGCAAAATTGTGATTCAACAGGATGGCACCAGATCTTCGAAAAAGAAGAAATTGAGGTGACAGAATTTATCTTAACTCCCTATACACACTATTCTCCAATAAAAAAACGTGCATTTAACTATCTATCATTATCATTAAAATTCCAAGCAAAACAAAATATTAACCTAAAGGTGCACTATCAAACATCAATACTATTAAGGAATATTTCGTGATAACGACACAGGGAACAATAAAGGAGCAACAGGGTGTCATCGGTCTGATGGCTGCAGTAGGTTTTATGGTGATAAGTTTATCGTTACTGACAAGTTTTGCTTATCACTATCGTCAATGTCAATTAATGGTGATGCAAGAGTTACAAGCAAAGCAGACCTTTTTATTCGCTGGATCTGCGTTGTCATGGGGAATGACCTTAACATGGGATTTATCGCCTTCTCGTCTTTACCAATGGCAATGTCGGACTTTTACTGCTGAACCTAATATGAAAAGCTGTTTCTCTTTGAGAGGAAAGACAAGCGCTTTACTACTCGGAGAGGCTAAAAGTCATAGCGGAGATAAGATATCTCATTATCAATGGATTAATCTGGTGGGTAAGGAAAAACTGCATATTGAAGCACAACATAATGGTTGGCTAGACTACTGTCCACTAGTTAAAGAAGGCTGTATTTGATAATAAATACTTAATTAATCATGAAAGAAAAGAAGATAGTATGCTAATTAATATGGTGTCAGTATTGCTATTCTTTAATATTAGCTTTGTCGCTATTATAGGGTATAGCCAAGCCTTAAAAGTTGATTTTCAGCGCTTAGTGGCTATCCAACAAGCCGGAGCGTCTCTTTTTGCTTTTTATGGGCAAATGTCATTCAACTCTGTTGATAACCTTAAAATAATGACACAATCACTTATTGAAGCGGAAGGCTGTCAAAAAATAGAGGGATCGATAACCCACCATTCAGGTTATGTGACACGCTTATACCATTGGTCATGTGATTAATAAAATGAGGATCTGATGTTCCATATTTACCATTCAAATCAATTATCACTACTTAAATCACTGATGGTACATTTTATGCAAAATCGGCCACTATCATCGCCTTTTGAGCAAGAAGTGATTTTAGTGCAAAGTCCCGGAATGTCGCAGTGGTTACAAATCCAATTAGCAGAAAGTTTGGGTATTGCTGCTAATATCCGTTATCCATTACCCGCTACTTTTATTTGGGAAATGTTTACTCGGGTATTATCAGGTATACCTAAAGAAAGTGCGTTTTCTAAAGATGCCATGACATGGAAACTAATGGCATTATTGCCTAATTACCTTGATGATCCGGTATTTAAACCCTTGCTACATTATCTTAAAGATGATGAAGACAAACGTAAATTACATCAACTAGCGGGGCGTGTGGCGGATCTCTTTGACCAATATCTGGTTTATCGTCCCGATTGGTTGTCGGCATGGGAAAATGATCAACTAATTGATGGCTTGAGTGACAATCAATACTGGCAAAAAACACTGTGGTTGGCACTGCAACGCTATACAGAAGATCTTGCGCAACCCAAATGGCATCGTGCTAATCTTTATCAACAATTTATTTCTACTTTGAATGATGCGCCAGTGGGGGCGCTAGCGCACTGTTTTCCATCGCGTATTTTTATTTGTGGTATTTCAGCATTGCCACAAGTCTATTTGCAAGCACTGCAAGCAATCGGCAGACATACCGAAATCTATTTATTGTTTACTAATCCTTGCCGCTATTACTGGGGAGATATTCAAGATCCAAAATTCCTCGCTCGTCTAAATAGTAGAAAGCCTCGACATTATCAGCAACTTCATGAACTACCTTGGTTTAAAGATGAACAAAATGCATCGACACTATTTAATGAAGAAGGGGAGCAAAATGTCGGCAATCCACTATTAGCGTCTTGGGGAAAGTTAGGTAAAGATAATCTCTATTTTCTTTCTGAGCTTGAATATAGCGATGTGTTAGATGCTTTTGTTGATATACCAAGAGATAATTTACTGCATCAACTTCAGGCCGATATACTCGATTTAGAGGATTTTTCACAAATAGGTCAGACGCTTGAGGATTACCAAAGTAGTGAAAAAAAACGGATCATCGCCAATGATGATCGTTCTTTGACCTTTCATGCTAGCCATAGCCCACAACGGGAAGTTGAGGTATTACAAGACCAATTACTGCATCTCCTCGAGCAAGATGCTGATTTATTACCGCGAGATATTATTGTTATGGTGGCGGATATTGATAGCTATACGCCCTATATTCAAGCCGTATTTGGTAATGCGCCCGCAGAGCGTTATATTCCTTTTGCCATTTCAGACCGAAAAGCTCGCCAAGTACATCCTGTCTTACAAGCTTTTATCACTTTATTAGAATTACCTCAAAGCCGTTTTACCGCAGAGCAAGTGCTTGCATTACTTGAAGTACCCGCCTTAGCTGCACATTTTGCCATTTTTGAAAATGAGTTGAAGCTACTACGGCGCTGGGTTGAAGAGTCAGGTATACGTTGGGGGTTAGATGATGAAAATGTGGCCTCCTTTTTATTACCTGTGACAGGAAAAAATACGTGGGAGTTTGGGTTATTAAGGATGCTTCTTGGTTATGCGATGGACAGTGAGGCAGGGCCGTGGCAAGGGGTACTGCCTTACGATGAATCAAGTGGCCTAGTCGCTGAGTTAGCAGGGCATCTAGCAGATTTTTTATATACCTTAAGTGAATGGCGAACACGATTAAGCGAAACTCGCAACTTAGAAGAGTGGCTTGATATCGGTCAACAGCTTGTTGATGCCTTTTTTGACACAGATGAAGAGACAGAACTGGTATTGGCGCTTATCACGCAACAGTGGCAAAAGGTGATAAAAAATGGTCTAGAGGCGCACTATCAACATGAAATTCCATTAGTGCTGATCCGCGATGAACTTACAGTGCGTTTTGATGATGAGAAAATTAGCCAACGCTTTTTAGCCGGAAGCCTTAATTTTTGCACCTTAATGCCAATGCGTTCAATTCCATTTAAAGCAGTCTGTTTATTGGGAATGAATGATGGGGTCTACCCACGTAATATTCAGCCATTAGGATTTGATTTAATGGCAGAAAAACGTCGTCGAGGTGATAGAAAACGTCGTGATGATGATCGCTACCTGTTTTTAGAAGCATTAAGCTCAGCAGAAAAATACCTTTATATCAGTTATATTGGTAAATCTATTCGTGACGATCGCGAATGTAATCCTTCGGTATTGATTAAAGAGTTACAAGATTATATTGGGCAAAATTTCCGTTTAAGGGAAGATGCATCATTAAATGTTGATGACAGTGCGCAGCGTATCATCAGCCACTTATTAACCCAACATAGTCGAGTGCCTTTTGCGCCAGAAAACTTTAAAACGGATGCTCTATATCGCTCTTATGCCGCTGAATGGTTACCGGCAGCAAGTGGGAAAGGGACTGCTCACCAAGCATTTTCAACGCCATTAAATAAAAAAATTGAGAAAGTCTCTTTAGATGAACTATCACGCTTTTATCGCCATCCCGTACGCGCTTTTTTCCAGCAAAGTCTAAAAACGAATTTTGTTATTGAAGAGACCGAGCTACCGGAAGAAGAGCCTTTTGTCATTAATGCATTACAACGTTATCTATTAAACCAATGGTTATTAAAAGCCTTAATCGAAGGGACATCAACAGAAGCACTTTATGAACGCATTAAAGCTGCTGGAAAATTACCAGCTAGTGCGTTTGGTCAAATTTATTGGGAGCAACAAATAGAAACGTTGCAACCTTTAGCCGAAAAAGTCAGAAGTGAACGTTTAGCAACCCATTCTGTCACAATAGAATACCAATTTAATACGATCCCATTAATTGGTCGTTTAAATGAAGTACAAGCCGATGGGTTACTCCGTTGGCGACCCGCCACATTAACAGCTAATGATCTACTGCAATTATGGATAGAACATCTCGTGTACTGCTTAAGTGGTGGAACTGGCGAAAGCCGTTTTTATGGTAGAAAAGAGTCGCAATGGTGTCTATCACCGGTGTCTGCGGATATTGCGTATTCAACCCTTGAAAGATTGATCCAAGATTATCAAACAGGGATGAATACACCTTTAGCCTTATTCGCCAACAGTGGTTGGGCTTGGTTACAAGCTTGCTTCGATAAAAAAACACAGACGTTTTTATTTGATGATGAAGAGATACAAAACAAGGCAGAATTGGTATTAACGCAATATTTAACCGATAGCTATAACCGAGAAGGTGAAATGAATGATATCTATATTCAACGTGTATTTCATCAGCTTGATGCACCTTTTCTTGAGGCAGTAAAACAGACCACGTTAGCCATATTTAAGCCAATCATTCCATTTATAAAAAAATAAGGGAGCTCATATCAGATGAGAAAATACTTATCGCAACTTTGGATTATGTTGCTATTGATGCTAGTCAGTATCAACAGCTTCGCAACAGATCCACTTTGGCAAGTATTGCCGGATAGCATTGAAAAAAGTGAAAGTGATCCACGTGATTATCAGGCTATTAAATTAGCTAATGATATGACCGTATTACTGGTTTCAGATAAAAAAGCGGTCAAATCATTAACCGCCGTTGCTCTGCCTGTCGGTGCATTAGAAGATCCAGATAGCCAACAAGGTCTTGCCCACTATTTAGAACATATGGTGTTAATGGGCTCGACCAAATACCCAAAATCAGGGGATCTGACAGAGTTTTTAAATAAAAATGGTGGCTCTCATAATGCCAGCACAACCACTTACCGCACCGCATTTTATTTAGAAGTTGAAAATAGCGCCATTAATGAAGCAGTCGATCGCTTGGCAGATGCATTAGCGGAGCCATTACTTGATCCTAAATATGCCGATCGTGAACGTAATGCGGTTAATGCGGAATTAACCATGGCTCGCTCCCGCGATGGAATGCGTTTTTGGCAAGTGAGAGCTGAAACCTTGAATCCGGCTCATCCAAGCTCTCGTTTTATGGGAGGAAACTTAGAAACATTAAGTGATAAGCCAGAGAGTAAATTACAAGATGAATTAGTGAAATTCTATCAAACATACTATTCTGGTAACTTAATGAATGGGGTGATTTATAGTAATAAATCACTGGACGAACTCGCTAAATTAGCGGCTGATACTTTTTCCCGTATTCCTAATAAAAACACCCAAGCACCAGTAACGACGGTGCCTGCGATGACAGAAAAAGAAAAAGGGATAATGATCCACTTAGTCCCAGCTCAGCCACAAAAAACCTTACAAATCGAATTTGGTATTGATAATAATCTTGCCGATTTTCGCAGTAAATCAGATGAATATATTGGCTACCTTATTAGCAATCGTAGCACGGGAACACTAGCAACTTGGTTACAAGAGCAAGGATTAGCAGAGAATATTAGTGCTTCATCTGAATCCTATATCGATCGCAACCAAGGTTCATTTACCATTTATGTTTCTCTAACAGACAAAGGCCTTGCTGAGAAAGATAAAGTTATTTCAGCGATTTTTTCTTATATTCAACTGATCCAAAATAAAGGGGTCAGTGAGCGCTATTTTAAAGAAATAGCCAATGTGCTTGACCTCTCATTCCGCTATGGCTCTATTGTTAGAGATATGAACTATATTGAAGATATCTCCGATATGATGCTGCGCTATCCGATTAAAAATATTCTTAATGCAGATTTTATTGCCGATGATTATCAACCTTCTGCGATCCTTTCTCGTCTAGAATCGCTTACACCAGAAAATGCGCGTATTTGGGTGATTAGCCCTAATGAGCCTTCAAATAAGCAAGCCTATTTTGTTCATGCACCTTATCAAGTGGATAAAATTACTGCGAAGCAATTAGCTTCATGGCAGGAATTAGCCAGCGACATCTCATTGTCATTACCGACACTAAACCCTTATATTCCTGATAATCTGTCACTTATTGATGCTGATAGTAACATCACTAAGCCTCAATTATTATGGCAAGACAGTCATGCTCGGTTATTCTATATGCCATCGCACTATTTTTCTGATGAGCCGAAAGCCAGTGTGACGTTAAGTTTAGTGAACAAAAATGCAGATCGCACAGTTAAACAGCAAGTCATACAAACATTGACCAATTACCTTGCTGATCTAACCTCTAGTGAACTGGCTTATCAAGCTTCTGTTGCCGGCATGAATATCTCCTCTTCTTCTGGGCGTGGAGTCGATTTCTCAGTCAATGGTTATACTCAACATTTACCAGAGCTAGTGAATGCCACACTAAAAAGCTATATAACGTTTGAAGCTACTCAGCAAGAGCTTGATCAAGCTAAATCTTGGTATCGTGAACAACTGGAAGTGACGCATAACCTTAAAGCGTATGATGCTGCAATGTTACCTGCCCGCCGCCTAAATACGATCCCTTATTATGAAGAAGCCGATAAACTTAAGGCGTTAGAGTCGATAACGTTACAAGATATTAAAGATAATCGTCGTGATGTCATTGAAAATGCAGCGCTTCAAGCATTAATTATCGGTAATTTAACGCCAGAGCAGAGCCGTGAGATAGTTAAATCGGCACAGGCATTATTAGGCAATAAAGGAACAGAATATTGGATTGGCGACACATTAGTTTTTGATAAATTAAATCAAGTTACATTCCAAAATAAATCTAAAAGCACCGATAATGCGCTAGGTGAATTGTTTATCCCTGTTGGCTATGAGCGTCTACAAGGAAAAGCAATTACATCAGTATTATCCTCTATCGTGCATCCTTGGTTCTTTGAACAACTCAGAACAGAAGAGCAATTAGGTTATGCGGTCTTTGCTTTCCAAGCTTCAATGGGTGAGCAGTCCGGTTTAGGCTTTTTACTGCAAAGTAATGCTAAACCACCTGTTTATCTCAATGAGCGCTATCATGCATTTTATCAACAAGCTTATGATCGCTTGAAAAAGCTAAGTGAAGCTGAATTTAATCAATATAAAAAAGCCATTATTGATGAAGTAAAACAACCACCGCAAACATTTTATGAAGAGGTTTCTCTTTATCGTAATGATTTCTATCGTAATAACTTAAAATATGATGGTCGTGAGAAGTTTTTAGCCCAACTGAATAATGTAACGCTAAAACAAGCAATCGAATTTTATGAAAAAGCGATAATTAAACCGACAGGACTCGTGTTTGTTTCACAAATAATCGGGAAAGAGGGTAACAACGCTGATTATGCGCAAAATAAACAGTGGAAAATCTATTCAACCGTGAGTGAATTACAAAAAACATTACCTGTTGAGGAAATTAAAGAGTGAGTGAAGTGATACAGGCACAGGTATTAGATCCCTATACACTTCCTTTGTATCAAAGACGCCTCATTGAGGCGTCTGCGGGAACAGGGAAAACGTACACTATAGGGTTATTGTATTTACGATTACTGCTTGGATTAGGGGGCGAATCAGCATTTCATCGCCCCTTAAGTGTTGAAGAGATCTTAGTCGTTACTTTTACCGAAGCGGCAACGGATGAATTACGCGCCCGTATTCGTCAAAATATTCATCAGTTAAGGCTAGCCTGTATCCGTCATCAAGTAGAAAATGACAATAACGCTTACCAAATATTATTAGATCAAATCCCGAATAAAATGGTGGCGGCGCAATGGCTACTAGAAGCTGAGCGTCAAATGGATGAAGCCGCCATTTATACTATTCATGGTTTTTGTCAGCGCATGTTAGCCACTAACGCCTTTGAATCTGGTGTATTGTTTGAACAGGTGTTGATCCAAGATGAATATGAGTTAAAAAAACGTGTCTGCGCTGATTTTTGGCGCAGGCACTGTTATCCCCTTTCTTATGATGTTGCCTATGCGGTAAGCGAAATTTGGTCTGGCCCTGAGCAACTGCTTTATGAAATTCAACCCTATTTACAAGGTGAATGCCCCGAAATTCAAGGTATTGATTTCGACGCTAAAAAAGAGACTGTTGAACAGCGTCATCAAGCAGTCATTGAGGCTATTGATAAAGTTAAAGCACTATGGCGTCATCATTGCAATGAAATTGCAGATTGGATAACTTCATCTGGTGTTGATAAACGCAGTTACAGTAGTCGTTTCTTACCTAAATGGATCGATGAAATCACCGCATGGGCCACTCCACTCGAAACCAAAAGTTATCAGTTACCTGACTGTTTAAGTCGTTTTTCGCAAGCAACCCTACATGAAAAAACTACAAAGGGTGCTGCGCCTGAGCACGCTTTATTTGCGGAAATCGAACTACTTTGCCAACAAAGTTTAACGTTACGTGATGTGATCATTGCTAATGCCATCCCTGAAATACGCCAAGGGATAGAAAATGAAAAAATGCGTCGTGGTGAGTTGGGATTTGATGATCTGTTAACGCGTCTCGATAAGGCATTGCAACGAGAAGGTGGCGAAGCATTAGCAGATGCTATTCGCCAACGTTATCCCGTCGCGATGATTGACGAATTTCAGGATACCGATCCTCAGCAGTATCGTATTTTTGATACTATCTATGGTGAGCATACAGAGAGTGGTTTGCTATTTATTGGTGATCCCAAACAAGCCATTTACGCATTTCGTGGTGCAGATATCTTTACCTATATTCGGGCAAGGCAACAAACCGATCACCACTATACATTGAATACTAACTGGCGCTCGGCTCCGGGTATGGTAAGTGCAGTTAATAAACTGTTTTTACGTTCTAAAACCCCTTTTTTGTTTGATCATATTCCTTTTATTGAGGTCAATTCGGCTGAAAAAAATCAGCATATGAAGTTTATTTACCAGCAAAAAACGGTTGCCCCATTAAATTTTTGGTTAGCTGAAGGTGAAAGCCTTTCAACTGGTAATTATGAACAATTAATGGCCTCGCAATGTGCGATGCAAATTCGTGACTGGTTATCAGCCGGTGACAATCAACAAGCTTGGTTAATCGAACAAGATAATAAAAGCGCTGTTACATCTGCCGATATTGTGGTGCTAGTGCGTAGTCGCCGAGAAGCATTATTGATCAGAGATGCATTAGATCTGTTATCTATCCAATCAGTATTTTTATCCAATAGAGAAAGTGTGTTTGAAACCAATGAAGCCAAAGATCTACTTTGGTTACTACAAGCAGTGGTAACCCCTGAAAAAGAACGGGTGTTAAGAGCTTCTCTTGCCAGTGCACTATTTGGATTTAACGCACAACAAATTGACGAACTTAATCAAGATGAACAGCGTTGGAACCGCTATGTGGAGCAATTCGCTGATTATTTTGTCTTGTGGCAAAAACGTGGTGTGTTACCTATGCTACGTAAAGTCATGATAGAAAACCAAATCGCTGAGAACTTACTCGCAAGCCAAGCAGGAGAACGACGTTTAACCGATATCATGCATATTGGCGAGTTGCTACAAGAAACATCATTACAGCTTGATAGCGAACACGCCCTTATTCGTTGGTTAGCCCAGCAAATTTCTCGACCAGATGCACAAGCGGAAAGTCAGCAAATGCGTTTGGAAAGTGATAAAAATCTAGTGCAAATTTGTACCATTCATAAATCTAAAGGATTGGAATATCCCATTGTTTGTCTACCTTTTGCCTGTAATTATCAAGAACAAAAGGGCGCGCTTTATCATGATAGAGATGAATTTTACGCAAAATTAGATATTTTTAATCAACCTGATAGCGTGCGTCTTGCTGATGAAGAGCGATTGGCAGAGGATTTACGCTTGTTGTATGTGGCATTAACTCGGGCGAAATTTTGTTGTTATGTTGGTGTTGCGCCTTTGGTTAAAGGAAATAAACGTAAGTCAGGATTAACTGATTTGCATAAAAATGCGCTGGGATATCTGTTGCAGCATGGGGAAGAGGGTAATAGTGAGCTATTACATCAATCCATTAATCAATTGCTTGATGATAATATAAAAGTGATCACGTTAGGTGATCCCTCAACGCATCGATATCAATCTCCACATACAACGGATATTGCTTTAGATGCCGCCATATTTAAGCGAAAAATTAATGATAATTGGCGTATCACCAGTTATTCGGGATTAACGGCACAACACTCTGCTCGTGGATATCTATTTGATAGTGCTGATTTGGATGCCTTGGTGCAATCTATCGCTCCGGGCTTAGATACCGATGCTAAAGGTGAGAAAACAGCGCAATACAGCGATGAACTCTCTATTCATCACTTCCCTCGTGGTGCAGTCGCGGGGACATTTTTACATAGTTTGCTTGAAGAGCTTGATTTTTCACAGCCTATTGATGAAAGTTGGATGCAAGAGCAACTTATTGCCCAAGGTTTTGAGGAGAAATGGACGCCATTGTTGGTGGGTTGGATGGAAACCCTTTTTCACACCCCATTAAATACGCAAGGCTTATGTTTAGCTGATATTCCCAAGGAGCATCAACTCGATGAGCTACAATTCTATCTGCCTATTGAAAAGGAGATGTCGGCGACACAGTTAACAGCATTAACCCGTCAATACGATCCTTTATCTGCACAATGTCCAGCCCTCAATTTTCAGCAAGTGCAAGGCATGCTAAAAGGTTTTATTGACTTAGTATTTTGTTGGGAGGGTAAGTATTATGTGGTTGACTATAAATCTAACTGGCTTGGTGAATCGAGTGAGGATTACACGCAAGAGGCGATGAGCAATGCAATGCGCGATCATCGTTATGATTTACAGTATCAACTCTATACTTTAGCGCTACATCGATTTTTACAACAACGCTTACCTGATTATGATTATCAACGTCATTTTGGTGGGATCTGCTATCTCTTCTTACGTGGTATTGATGCTGACTACCCGGGCAATGGCGTCTATACCTATCTCCCTGAAGAAAAGTTTGTAGAGGCATTAGATGCGCTATTTAAAGGGGAAGCGCTTGAGGTTAACGGCAGTAAAGTGAACGTGCTGGGTGAGAACAATTCAAATGATTAAATTATTAGAACAAGCAATTGCACAAAACCTATTGCGCCCGTTAGATTTACGTTTTGCTCAAATGCTGGTGGCAGATGAAAATCCTATCCTACTGTTTATTTTTGCCTATCTCAGTGCTCAAACAGGGGCGGGCCATGTTTGCTTACCGTTAAATATCATACAACAAGATAAATTGTTTGATGGACGACACACCGAGCTTTCACAAGCCATTTGGCAGGAAATGGCGCAACCATCAGCGAAAGAAATACTGGCAGAGCTTAATCAGAGCGAGTGTGTTAATCAAGGCCATAGTGACTTACCTTCACCTATTATTCTCGATAACGGATTACTTTATCTACAAAGAATGTGGCGTTATGAAGAGCAAATTGCGCAATTTTTTCGCCAAGAGCAACGGGGGGTTGATATCGATGAAAATCAATTAACAAACGTATTAAATCAACTTTTCCCAAGTGTTAAGACAGATGCTGAAACTAACTGGCAAAAAGTCGCCGCAGCGGTTGCTATTACAAGCCCTATTTCGATTATTTCGGGTGGCCCAGGAACAGGGAAAACCACGACAGTAGCAAAGATTTTAGCTGCTTTTGTCATGCTAACGGCGAATGAAAAACCCATTATTCAACTAGCCGCACCCACGGGAAAAGCGGCAGCTAGATTGACCGAATCATTAGGTAAAGCATTAGCGCAATTGGCACTAAGTGAAGAAGAGTTAAAATGGATGCCCGATCAAGCGCAAACCATTCATCGTTTATTAGGTGCCCAACCGGAAAGTCAGCAAGTTCGTTATCATCGCGATAATCCGCTACAACTTGATATCTTGGTTATAGATGAAGCTTCTATGGTGGATTTACCGATGATGGCGCGTTTAATTGAGGCTTTACCGGAACATTGCCATGTTATTTTTCTGGGCGATAAAGATCAGCTCGCTTCGGTAGAGGCGGGAGCTGTTTTAGGGGATATTTGTCGTTTTGCGGATCAGGGGTTTAGCCAACGCCGTTTTGAGCAGATTGATCGCTTAACACAAGGTGAATTACAGAAAGATCTCGCTTCTATGACGACTTCTACTACGCCAGTTTCGGTGGTCAGTGATTCACTATGTTTACTGCGTAAAAGTTATCGTTTTGGCTCACATTCAGGTATTGGTCAATTAGCTTTTGCGGTTAATCAAGGACAAGTGAAGAGTGCTATGACATTACTGAAAAAAGCGACAGTAACACAAGAGAGCACTGAGCGAGAAAAACATACCGATCCGCAGGACATCGAATTTATCTCATTAGACACCGATGAGAGCTATATGAAGATGCTTCAAGATGTTGCTAAGGCTTATCATCACTATCTATCGTTAGTCGCACAAAAAGCAGCACCAGAAACTATTCTTCATAGCTTTAATCAATATCGTTTATTGTGCGCCTTACGAGAAGGACCTTTTGGTGTCACAGGGTTAAATGAACGTATTGAGATGCTGTTACATCGCCAACGCTTGATACGACGACCTATAAATAGCTATCAGCGAGAGTATATTGGGCGACCAATTATGATCCAGCGTAATGACAGCACATTGGGGCTATTTAATGGTGATATCGGCATTATGCTTAATAACGATGAAGGAGAAATGAAAGCCTTCTTTCAGTTGCCTGATGGCACATTGAAAGCTATCCAACCTAGTCGTTTACCGCAACATGAGACTGCTTATGTGATGACAGTGCATAAATCACAAGGTTCGGAATTTACCCATACGGCATTGGTATTGCCGACACAATTTTCTCCTATTGTTAGCCGAGAATTACTCTATACGGCGATAACGCGAGCCAAGCAGAAGCTATCACTTTATTCTTCTGAATATATGGTGAAAATGGCGATCCAGACACGTATTCAACGCCGCAGTGGATTAGTTGAAAAACTGCGTTACTGAGTGATTTTTTAATTTAATACGAATTAATATAATTATAGTGAATAGCAAAAGACAGGCTTTGAGAGGGGGAGCCTGTCTTTTTTACTTTATTAATAAAACTACTCTTTATGTAGATCTAAAATTAAGATCTTAGAGCGGCGCTGATAATTATACAGAGCCTGTTTTTCAATAGGTAATTTATCGATTTCAGCAGGCGTAAAGCCTTTTTCTTGGAACCAATGAATACTACGAGTCGTGAGCACAAATAATTTATCTAACCCCATCTGTTTAGCTTGGGTTGATATGCGTTGTAACAACACTTCACCTCGACAAGAGCTACGATAATCAGGATGAACGGCGACACAGGCCATTTCACCTATTTTTTCAGACTGATAAGGATAGAGGGCGGCACAAGCAATGGTGAGATTATCGCGCTCAATAATAGTGAATTGATCAATTTCCATCTCAAGTTGCTCTCTTGAGCGACGTACTAAAATGCCTTGTTGCTCTAATGGACGAATAAGCTCTAATATGCCACCAATATCATTAATATTGGCGCGGCGGACTTTCTCGGCACTTTCCATCACAATCTGCGTACCAATACCGTCACGAGAAAATAACTCTTGAACAATGGCACCATCCGCTTGATAGCTTAATAAATGGCTACGCTCAACACCACGACGGCAGGCTGTTACCGCACCTCGTAAAAAACGTACAGTACCTGAGTGATAATCGCCTGTAGTTTGTAATGCTTGAATTCGTTCTTCTGCTTGATTAGGTAAGAGTTCAGACACAATCTGGCCACTTGCATCTACAACCCCTTGCGAAGAGCAAAAGCCAATAAGCTTTTGTGCTTTAAGTTTGATAGCTAGCTGGGTTGCGACCTCTTCAGAGGTTAAATTAAAACTTTCCCCTGTAACAGAGACGGCAACAGGGCCGATTAACACAATGGCATTGTTATCCAACTGACGATGAATGGCTTCTTCATCAATACGGCGAATTTTACCGCTATGGCAATAATCAACCCCATCATCGACACCTAAAGGTTGGGCAATGACAAAATTACCGCTAACCACATTAATATGCGCTCCTTGCAAGGGCGTATTACTTAAACTCATTGATAAACGAGCAGTAATATCGAGTTGTAAGGTACCGGCAGATTGTTTAACGACTTCAAGGGTTTTACTATCAGTAATTCGTGTGTGTTTATGATAGAGCGGAGAAATTTTTTGCTCTTCAAGAGCCATGTCGATTTGTGGTCTAGCGCCGTAAACCACCACTAACCGTATTCCTAAACTATGCAATAAACCAATATCGTTAATGATAGAGGGAAAGTTCTCATGGGCTATTGCTTCTCCCCCTAGCATAATGACAAATGTTTTACCTCTATGTGCATTAATATACGGAACCGAGTGTCGAAAACCATCGACCAATTCGGTGCTACGCTCTTTCATAAAGCCCCTCTCAAGTGAATTTTTATTCGCATTTAATGTATTTTTATTCTTTTTGAGCGGAAATGGCAAGTAAAATCCGATCTTACTGTTTTAACAGAAGGCAGAATATTTGTATAAAAGTGTGTAATTGTGCTGTTTTTAAGTGACAGTGAAGTGTGGATTCGGTAAAGTTTTTCGTTCAGATATTTTTTGACCGTCTGTTTTAGCACTTTTTGATGTTAATCGTTTTTTTTGGAATATTTTCATGAGTCATTCAGAACATAATCAAACACGTCGTCGTCTTATTAAAGGAATTGGCGCGTTATTGTTATTAAGTGTTAGTCCTGTTGGCTTAGCGGCAACATCATCAGTGGTTGCCGTCAGGGTATGGCCTGCATCGACTTATACACGTGTGACTATCGAATCAAGTAGACCCTTGAAATATCGCCAGTTTGCGTTATCAGCACCAGATAGAATTGTGGTTGATCTTGAAGGTATCCAACTGAATAGCGTTCTGAAAGGTATGGCTAGTCAAGTGCAAACAAACGATCCTTACTTAAAACTTATTCGTGTCGGTCAAAATACCCCAACTACGGTTCGTTTAGTGTTTGAAATTAAAACCCCCGTTCAGCCACAAATGTTTACTTTAAAACCAGTTGCTGAATTTAAAAATCGCTTAGTACTCGATTTCTATCCAAGCCATGCGGCGACGAGTGAAGATGATCCGCTATTAGCGCTATTGCGTGAATATAACGAAGGTGATTTACAACAAGCTGTGCCTGAACAAACGGATACGCGTAAGCCCGGAAGAGCAGGACGAGATAGGCCGATTATTATCATGATTGACCCCGGCCATGGTGGTGAAGATCCGGGAGCGATGGGGAAATATAAAACTCGTGAGAAAGATGTTGTACTACAAATTGCCCGTCGCTTAAGAGCATTGATTGATAAAGATGCCAAAATGAAAGCGTATATGACGCGTAATGAGGATGTGTTTATCCCCTTAAAAGTGCGAGTAGCGAAAGCGCGTAAAATGCAGGCTGATCTCTTTGTCTCTATTCATGCAGACGCATTTACCAATCGCTCGGCTAGAGGCTCTTCGGTTTTCGCGCTATCCAAAACAGGTGCAACAAGTAATACCGCACGTTACCTTGCTCAAACCCAAAATGAAGCGGATTTAATTGGTGGGGTGAGTCGAAGTGGTGATCGCTATGTTGATCACGCAATGCTTGATTTAGTACAGACCGCGACAATTAATGACAGCCTAAAATTTGGTAGTGAGGTATTAAAATTATTAGGTGGCGTGAATAAGCTACATAAAAATAAGGTCGATCAAGCCGGATTTGCGGTTTTAAAAGCCCCTGAGATCCCTTCTATTTTAGTAGAGACGGCTTTTATTAGTAATATTGAAGAAGAGCGAAAGCTCAAAACGGCTAAATTCCAGCAACAAGTTGCTGAATCTATTTTCAAAGGTATTAAAGCCTATTTTGCTAATGGTGGTGAACTGACATTAGCTGATCGAAGCTGATCTCGCTATACAACTTATTTTTGAGACTTCTAGTGGGAAAAAAATAGTTATTTTCTACTAGAGGTAACAACTTATTGTTTTTTATCCGATAAGTTAAATTATAACTCAGTAACAGGGAGCCTATTGGTTATTGTAAATAGAGTAGGGATTAAGAGAGTATTTAATGGGAATTCGTAGAAAATAAAATTAGGAAAGGATTGGTTGCGGGGGCCGGATTTGAACCAACGACCTTCGGGTTATGAGCCCGACGAGCTACCATGCTGCTCCACCCCGCGTCCGAAAATATTTATAGAAATTGGTTGCGGGAGCCGGATTTGAACCAACGACCTTCGGGTTATGAGCCCGACGAGCTACCAGACTGCTCCATCCCGCGACTGAATCTATAAATTTTAACTTACTGCGTATGTTGTGAATTGGTTGCGGGGGCCGGATTTGAACCAACGACCTTCGGGTTATGAGCCCGACGAGCTACCAAGCTGCTCCACCCCGCGTCTCCACAGAGGGGCACTATACTCAGGATCTGATAACTTGCAAGTTTTTTATGTAATTTTTGCCATTTTCTTTTAAAAACGGTCAGAAATAATACATAGAGGTGTAATTTTAGACAGTTATACTTTAGATAACACACTAAATGGTGAAGCCGATAATTAAAAAAACCGCAACCACTTCTGTATCGATATCTTTCTTGATTTGGCTTTGGTATCTTTCTTGTCATCAACTCTTTTTAAAGTAGGAATATAAGTAAAAAATGGTTACTTGGCGAAAATCGTTGCTTTTGGGGATATTAGCGCTTGCCTTAACAGGCTGCCATCGTCCAACAGATCAGGGACAACAGTATAAAGATGGTAAGCTTAAGCAAGATCTTATTGAAGTTAACTCGCCAAATACGCAAGGCAAGCCCATTAATGGCTCAGATTACCTTGAACAAATCAACCAAATAAATCAAACATCTTCACGTCTATACAATAGTAATCAAGATACTTATCAAGCAGTGGAAAATTGGTTACGCTCAGGGGCAGATACGCGTCAATTACGTCAATTTAATATCGCAGCCTTTCAAATGGAAGGGGAAGATAATTATGGGAATGTAAAATTTACCGGATATTATACCCCTGTTTTAGAAGCACGTTTAACGCCACAAGGTGACTTTAAATATCCGCTCTACCGCATGCCAGCCAAAGTGCGTGGTAAATTGCCTTCACGAGCGGCTATCTATAACGGTGCTTTAAGTCCCACTTTAATTGCCGCTTATAGTAATTCCATCATGGATAACTTTATGATGGAAGTGCAAGGCAGTGGCTATGTCGATTATGGTGATGGTAAACCTTTAACCTTCTTTGGTTATGCTGGGAAAAATGGTCATCCTTACCGCAGTATTGGCAAAGTGCTGATTGACAATGGTGAAGTTGAAAAAGAAGCGATGTCAATGTTGGCGATTAGAGAGTGGGCTGATAAGCATAGTGAACAAGAAGTCAGAAAATTATTAGAACAGAACCCCTCTTTCGTTTTCTTTAAACCTGAACCTTTTACGCCAGTAAGAGGGGCAAGTGCTATTCCGCTGATTGCTAAAGCGTCAGTGGCTTCGGATAGAAGTATTATCCCCGCAGGAACCGTATTATTAGCGGAAATCCCTATTTTAGATAATACCGGTAAGTTTACTGGACAATACCAAATGCGTTTAATGGTTGCTTTGGATGTAGGGGGAGCCATTAAAGGACATCATTTCGATATTTATCATGGTATTGGTAAAGAAGCCGGACAAATGGCGGGTTTTTATAATCATTATGGACGTGTATGGGTATTAAAAAAATCGCAACCCACCTTACTGAACCCCATACAGTAAAACGATTGACTATTTATATTGTCATATTAACGGTAAAATGAGCAAACGCCATGGCTATTGATTAACAATAGCCATGATTATTTCTGCTATCTAGGTTGTTATCGCATTATGCAAAATTCATTATCAGACTCCTATCTGCAACGCTTTTCTGGTATTGGCCGTCTTTATGGACAACAAGCGCTGTATTATTTTTCTCAGGCACATATTTGTGTTGTCGGTATTGGTGGCGTTGGTAGCTGGGCTGCAGAAGCCTTAGCTCGCAGTGGGATCGGCGCTATTACGTTAATTGATATGGATGATGTGTGTGTCACCAATACCAATCGACAAATTCATGCGCTAAAAGAGCATGTCGGGCAGCCTAAATGTGAAGTGATGAAGCAGCGAATTTTGCAAATTAATCCTGAATGCAAAGTTACTTGTATTGATGATTTTGTTACGGTTGATAATGTGGCAGAAATGATGCAAAACTCATTTGATTATGTGATTGATGCTATTGATAGTGTTAGACCAAAGGCTGCATTATTAGCTTACTGTCGTCGTTATAAAATTCCTGTTATCACCACAGGCGGTGCAGGCGGACAGATTGATCCAACTCAAATCCAAGTCGTTGATTTAGCGAAAACCATTCAAGATCCATTAGCCGCTAAATTACGAGAGCGTTTAAAATCTGATTTTAATGTTGTGAAAAATAGCAAAGGTAAATTAGGCATAGATTGTGTTTTTTCAACCGAGCAATTAGTCTACCCTCAAGGAGATGGTATGGTGTGTGGGGCCAAAAGTACTGCCGATGGTGTCAAGCGTATGGACTGCTCAGCGGGTTTTGGCGCGGTGACAATGGTAACTGCTTCCTTTGGTTTTATTGCCGTTTCTCATGCATTGAAGAAGATGTTAGCTAAGGCGCAACGTACTCGTCATACTTCAAGTTGTAGCGTTGTTGACCGCATTCATTCGCACTAGTCACATACTG